>DVDV01000183.1 GCA_015296075.1 Leptolyngbyaceae cyanobacterium M33_DOE_097
ATAGTTGAAAGCCTTTTCCATGTCTCACATTTTAACATTTTCTGTGTGAGTTTGGTTCGTTTGTATTGGCAGTCAAAGACTGCCGCTCCTATCCCTCCCACCCCTAAAGAGGTGGGTTTCTCGGAGAATTCTCTATGAAAAAAGCACCCAACTCAAAGCTCCTAAGCGGGTTTTGGTTATTGATGATGATCCCTGCATTCAAGAAATGGTTCAAACCGCTCTTAAAAAGCTAGCAGGTTGGCAGGTTATCACCGCAGATACAGGGTTAGAAGGACTCCAAAAAGTCGCTGCAGAAAAGCCCGATGCCATTATTGTTGACTTTATTATGCCCGGAATGGATGGCTTAGAGTTTCTCCACATTCTCAGACAGCTTCCTGATGGGCAGTCGATTCCGGTAGTTTTACTGACAGGCAAAATTGGTCTAACCCAGCCTCATATCGTAAGTTCAATGGGGATTGCCGGAGCCTTACCAAAACCGCTAGACCCCCATCAATTGCTGACTCAGCTAACAGAGCGGTTTGGTTGGTAAAGGAAGCAAGTAACAGGGAACACGTAGTAACTCAATGTTGAGTCAGCTTACGCTACGCCTCAATCTCAACATTCTCGTTAGGACAAGCGACACAGGCCAAAACATAGCCAGCTTCTTGATCGGCCGCACTCAATGCAGCCGGTGGGGAATCGTAGTGAACCTGTCCTTGCCGAAGTTGAATTTTACAAGCGCCGCAAACACCAGCCCGACACGCGTAGCGAATTTGAATACCTGCTTGCTCAGCCGCTTCTAGGATAGAGCAGCCGGGATCTACCGGAACCTGTTGCCCCGACTTGGCAAAGTGGATGAGCGATCGCGTCGGCACCACCGTTGATTTTGCAGAAGCATCCGTTGCAATCTCCAGCGCATGACCATTCATTACCTGAGTGGTTGGCTCAACATCCCGGCTCAACGTCTTGGTGAGTGGCGTTACCCCTGCCGTCGTCTTCACAGGAAACGGTTTCGCAAAAGTGCGCCCAAAACTCTCCTCTTTATAATTTTGCATCGGAAACTTCAAGCTTTCCAGAGACGCCCGCACCGATCGCATAAACGGTTCAGGCCCACAGACAAAAACCGCTCGCTCCAGCAAATCAGGCGTAATCAGGTTAAGCATTGCCGCCGAGATTCGCCCTGTAAGACCCATCCAGGGACGTCCTAAAGCCTGCTGAGTCGTCGTAATCGCCAGATGAAAATTAGGCATTTGGCTCGCGATCGCCTCCAACTCTCGCTGAAAGATCACATCATTTGACGTTCGCGCACTATGTAAAAAGACAACATCACAGTCCATCAGCGAATCCTGTATCCACCGCGTCATCGACATCATCGGCGTTATTCCGCTCCCAGCTGAGATGAGCAGCAGCTTTTTAGGCAGCTCTGGCAAACAGGTGAAGTTTCCCATTGGGCCGCCCACCAATTTAACGCGATCGCCCACCTGAAGATGGTCATGCAACCAATTAGACACCAGACCTGGCGGGCATTCCGGTTGGTCATTAGAGCCATGTACCCGCTTTACCGTCAGACTTAGATGATAGGGACGCGTGGGCGAAGACGAAATAGAGTACGATCGCGTGACGGTTTGGCCATCAATTTCAAGTTCTAAATTGACAAATTGACCTGGAAGATAACTAAATACGAGCGTTGGCTCCGCCACAAAGTAAAACGTCTTAACATCCCACGTCTCATCAATGATGCGGCAGCAGCGGCAGTAAACATCCTCTCCAGCCCAAATCTTCTCAGGGCGTGACCAGGTTTGATGTTGATTTATCTCCTCCGCAGGCGCACAAGGAGGGGCAATCAGCCCTTCCACATACAAAAACGTTTCACCCAGTTGCAGCAAATCCCCTGGATGCAGAGGACAGCGATCATTCATGGTAATTCGCTTGCCATTCAGCAAAGAACCCGAAGTGCTACCCACATCCACAAAATGGTAACTGCCATTGGTATACACAATTTGGCCATGCGTGCGGCTCACTTCGGGATTAGGTAGCACTAAATCACACGTTGCACTACGCCCAATCATCCATTCCGCTTGTCCAGGATAGGATTGCTTTAACTGATGATTTTGAATTTGTTGTTGCTCAAAATTAACCGACTTGAGAATCAACATAGCCAGCTCCATTGAAGGTGTGAAAGAGTTTAATTTTTAGCGAGACACCGATTTTCTAGAAGACCGAACCAGCGTCACAGCCTGAGTCACCGCATCATGAATATGCCCAGGTACTGGTCGATTGCGAGTAGGCAACAGCAACTCAGGATGACTCGCCGCGATCGCCTCCAGGGTGGTGAAATGATCCTGATCCTGAAGTTGTAAATCTTGGCGCAATCGTCGGCAAAACTCAAAACTACCCGGCACATCGATCGCCTGTTGTTGCAACAAATCCAGCAAGATTCCGGTATAAGCCTGAATCCGAATTTTCTGAGAAACCCCTCTAAGCACTTTCGTCAGAATATAGATTTCATTTGGAGATAGTTCATTCAGATTGCGTCCTTCCAATAACTCTGGATCAATTGGCAACGTCTGAAGTTGTTTCCGCAGACTGATTGCCACATTTTCACGCTCATAATCTGCCCGTGTGCGACGCAACGTCCGGTAAAACCACACCGAACCCACCAGCACAATCGCGGCATTAAAACCCAACAGAGGGTAAAGCGGCAAACGGTTCAGCGAAGGACGCGCCCCATAGGAGAAGAAAGTCCAAAAAGATGTCAGAGTAAACACAGTGAAGACAAGATGCTGAGCCTGTTCAGCCGAAACCGGACGACCCTGCCAACGTACATATTTACGACACAATTTTTCAGCAATCAATCCCAAACTGAAAGTGATTGCAACCAAAACTCCAAACGTGATATACACCGCGATCGCTTTAGGAATTGGAATTGCCCGACCATAAATGTAGAACCCTGTATCCAGCACATTAGCAACCTGATCAGCCTCATGCGTCCAGGTTCCCGTAAAGTAATAATCCCAATTGCCAGAGTACAGAAAGTAATAGAGATAAAAGGCAATTACCATGCCCAAATAGCCATACTGCACCAACCGACGACCCGGCTTATTCAGTTCGGCCCAGTAGTTTTTTTCCGCATCAATATCAACGCAGACCGCTCGACAACCGACACAGGCACTCCGCTCCTCCCCTGTGTTCGAATCGACCATGCGACACATCGATTGTGGAGTCGGTGATTGCTCCTGATAATTTTTACTACCCAACAGCGATCGCGGCCCTGTATAGACCAGTTGCACTGGCGACATCGGGCAGAAGTAGTGGCACCAGCTCTTTCCAGCGTAGAGGTAGCCAACCAAAATGGCACAGAAAATTGTCGCAATCAAGAAACCACCCAAAAAGAGGCGATCGGAATTAATGTACAAAATCCGAATCCCCAGCCCCAACACAAAGAACCCAAACTGGAGATAAAGATGATAACGCCCCAGCCAAGAGTCTTCAGCGATCGCCACCAACTCATAGCGCGTCTCACCCGTCACAGCATCCGTCACCCGTCGTCGCCGTTGGATACCAAGCGCACGGGGAACTTGCGACAGAAACGATAGCGGGCAAATGCGTCGCCAAAATTCATGTCCGAACGTCATCAAGATAAAGATGCCCGCCGGGACAATCATCGCCCACCAGATCAAAGCACTCATTGAAAACGGGGTTTGAGACAGGCATGTCTCTCGAACTTTAATGCATTTATTGAGATCGACTCGAAACGGACTCGCTAAATTGTCAGGTTGCGTCCATAGTGGTGTAATCGGGTCATAGAAAAGAGAAGCGATCAAGACCAACCAGCCAAGCACCAATATCCAGCGAATGCGGTGCATCGTCTTTTCTGAAACTCTGTTCAGCATCTAATTTACCTCCTAAAAAGACTAAAATTTAGTGAACAAGAAATATGCCACTCCGACTCTTAGCCATTCGTCCTAAGTAATTCGCAAACAAATAAGATCCCAGTGATAGAGCCTTCTGTAGTAGGGGATCGGCATGCCAAACCCCTAACAATGAGATGACATTCACCTGCAAATCCTTAACAACTCACAAGCATCAAAAACCAGCCATATTGAGTTGCCAGACTCGCAAGCGTTGATCGTCGCCCCAGCTAGCCAGGTAACGATGGTCTGGACTCAGAGCCACATTCAGGTTTTTCCCAAGTTGTTTGCTTTCTCGCATCACCAGTTTTTGGGATTTATAACTCCAAACGCGCAGGCTACCGTCATCGTGAACCGTGATGATATGTTGACCACAAGCAGAAGCCGTCACCGGGTTTGCAGCCCCTTTAGGAAAAACATGAATCAGCTTTTTTTGCTTCAGATCCCATGCAAAATTATGATCTTTGCCAAAGCTAAGTAAGCGTTGGTCTTTGACCATTTGCAAACCAATTATTTCATCAGTATGTCCCGTAAACGTTTGTTCTTGCTCACCTGTTCTCAAGTCCCAAACATGCAGTTGGCGATCGCTGCTAGCACTGACCAAGTGGTAAGACAAATCCCCATACGTCACAGCAATCACTTCTGTATTCGGCAGACTCAGCTTCTTTACTGGCCTGTCGTGATAGATGTTCCATTGAAACAACTCTCCATTTTGCGAGCCACTGATAAACGTGCGAGCATCAGGGCTAATTGCGATCGCAGCAACCGCTTGCTGATGCCCCTTCAACTTTCGCATCAACTTTCCAGTCTTGATATTCCATAAGTGAATGCTTCCATCCTCACTACCACTAATCAACAACTGATTGTCTGCGCTAATAACTAACGTTGTAATTTCAGTCGTATGTCCCATTAACGAATGCAGCAATTTGCCATCGGGCAACGACCACAGGTAAAGCGCATGATTAGCCTCCGCTGTGACCAATAACTGACCATTAGGTGCAATTAACATACGCTGCACCTGCGACTGACGAGGCACTTCCTTTAGCAACGTCAGATTCACCGAAGAACCCTGAACCTGTTGTCGCAAGTGAAATGCAGTTTGCTCTACTCGCATTGCAAAAGCCAAGAAATAGGGCTTTCCCAGCCACCCAATTAAGCTCGCAACTAAAGTGAGCAGAGCAACCTGCGCTGCTTTTTTCTGCCAGAGAGATCGTTGCGCCTGCTGGTGAAAGCGCTTAACAAGCCCTAACGTTTGCATATCCGCTAAAACGTCAGTTGCTTGCTGGTAGCGATCGCGAAAATCTCCCCGCACCATACGATTCAAAACCTCAACCAGCCCTGAATTTAGCCTGGTATCCGATAGATATCGTTGCCAATCCAGTTCTCCAGAAATCGGATCTCTTTGATATTGTTTGGGATCAACTCCCGTTAATAGGTGAATGATTAGAATGCCCAGCGCATAAATATCACTATTTAAGCGGGGTGTATTTGCGTGTTGCTCCTCTGGCATATAGCCCGGAGTACCGATCGCCAACCCTAAATGGTCAGCTTCAGATGAATGAACAGAGTCAGTCTCTTGCAGAATGCAAGCCGCACCAAAATCAATCAAAACCGCCTTACCATCCTGATAACGGCAAATCACATTACTCGGCGTCAGATCACGGTGAATTACCCCATGAGCGTGAATCAAGTCAAGCATGGACAGCAACTCTAGCAGCAGTGCGATCGCTTCTTCAACCGATAACCTTTGTCTTCTCGCTAACCTGGCACTTAGATTTTCTCCATCAATATATTCCTGAACTAAGTAGACAAGATCCGGTTCATGGCAGTAAGCCAGCAATGTTGGAATCTGGGTGTACTGTCGCCCCAAACGTTCCAGCAGGTATGCCTCCATTTCAAACAGACTTTGTGCTGTTTCCAAAGGAATTGGATTGTTGTCATGCAGTTTAAGGCATTTGACAACACACAACGGGTAGTCAGGTAAAAACTTGTCACGAGCCAGATAAGTCTCGCTAAAGCCACCCGCACCCAGTCGCTCTAAGATGAGGTAGCGTGCAGCTAATAGTTGCCCAATCATGTCAACGTCAATCTCTTTAGAAGCAGTATCCAGTCTAGGCTGTACAAACATCACCCCTTGCGAGCCACCCAGTTTGAGGACTGTAATATGGCAAACCGATACCTAAAACCATCCACTCACCCCCTCAAAAAGGCGTAGACAGAAAATGGTTTGATCAAGCGAGGTTATGCAACCAACTCAGGGAAATATTTGATAACTCTGCGATCGCAACGAGGCTAAGGGGTAAGGATTGGTAGAGGCACAGCCCCAAACAGCACTCGCACAATGGGCGATCGCAACGTGTAGAAATTGAAATCTTCGGCTAGGTGGCTAATGCAGTTAATTAGATGGTAGATGAAACCGAATGGAACACTGACCTTGTTGAGACTCAAATCACTTTTCAAAATCAGTGAACCAATCATTGAGCATCAAAGTCTAACAAGTGGATAAGCTGAATAATTGAATTATGTGGCAGAAATTACAGTTACACCCAAATTAGACAGACACTGATGTAGATTATCCTGAACCATCAGAAAGATGATAACAATTTGTGACAGAACTCGACTAAAACACAAAATTCCGTAGTCTAAGGCTACTTGAAGCAGCTACAACACAGGTACATCAGCAGTTTTAGCATTGTTGAAACTGTCACACCACTGTGTTTGAGTTCATAATACACTCCTTGCAGCACAGTTCAGCATCGCTTGAGTGAGCCAAACCTTTACTCAAAGTTGCTCTCAGGCATAGCGATAGAAGTTGGAGCAGGCTCTAGAGTATCCATCGACGGCTCCACCGCTGGTAAATCAGCTGTCGCAATTTGCAGAAGTTGAGCATCTGGCTCATAAAGCTTGATCATAGCTTGCTGCAATAACTCCTGCACCCGCAAACTATGAAACATTGGCGAGGTTTCAAGCGCCTTAACAGCGTCGATCGCCGCCTGCCAATCTCCTTTTTTATTGGCCATAATCGCCTGGTTCAGAATTTGGGCCTGCTGATTCCAGTTTTGCTGGAGCTGATTAGCGCGACGATAAAGCGGGCTACTCACAGGAATCGCCTTCAGCAAAGCAACCGCCTTGGTCACATTAGCCTGTTGGCACTCATTCGTGGCCTGTCGCAGCAACTCTCGCGACCAATCATCTTGTAATTGTTGAGCCATTGCAAAGTGTCGGCTATTACTGGGAATGCCAGCCACAATCCGGATTGCTTCAGTCAATTGATTTTGACTCGCCAACGTTTGAGACTGGGTTAAAGCATCCTCATAAACAGCCTCCATATGTTTAGGTAGAGCGGCGGGGCGATCGCTCCACAGCAGCTCAGCAATTGGCTCCGGGTTTGTATCTTTAACAAGTTGTGGAGTCGTCAGTGGCGAACCCGTTGCATCAGGAACTTTTGTTGAGATTTGAGTGTCACCACTGGTAGGTTGCGATACTACTGCCTGCTGCCACCGATAAACTCCAACGGTAGAGCAAAGAATCACCCCTCCACTAAGAATCAGTTTTAGATTTGCCAGCTGGCGCAGCGGTAAGCATTGGAAAACTCCTACAGGAGGTGTCATTTCCGCAGGGGGAAATGATTGCATTATCAGGTTACTCATAACTAAAGCTTGTGAAGGTCAATCAGAGCAAATTTCAGCAAATGTTAGACAAATGCAGAACAGTACGAAAAATAAAACACTACCTCACCCAAACTTTTGTCTGACTCAATTTTTCTGTAGGGCACCTAGCTGGCTACAGTAGGACAGTGAAGGACAAGATATTGATCAGGGGTGTCCAATAACTTTTCTGTCTACTGAAGTAAACAACCATAAGATTTTATTTATTTCTCTCATTGCTAACAAAAAGAGTTAACTCCTGCATTCCCTAAAGACCAAAAATTCCCTTCTAGCACACCTATTGTAGAGATTAACAACCAACCAAATAATTCACTGAATCAGGTCAAAAATAAGTTGACTTCTGGTGAAAATGCGATAGTTTAGATCAAACGAACTTGCGATCGCCAAGTTAGAACAGTTCATAAACTGGTTCAGCGATCTCGACATTGCCAGCGTTGTGTTATATCTTTTCTGTCATTGGCTAGGTGCTCTGCCTGTAGAATTTTTTGGATAGTATTGGCTATTTGCAGTTCGTGATCCCATTCATATTGAAGCGTTAGAAAATCGTGTGTACTGTTGCGATAGCTTTCGTTTCTCCCTGTTCAAACTGTCATTATTTGGAGTGTCCTGAAAGCAATCTCAACTAAACTGTGAGAGCAACTTTTCGCTCCAAAAAAGCATTTATCGCTTTCCCCGTCACTTATCAAAGATTGCCATCAAGCGATCAATAACGCAGCAACGTCATTGGAGTAGGCAGTTGCTAAGCGCTGGGTGCATCGATCGCAACCTGATTCAAGTGAGACGATCGTTATGAGTAGCTGTTTAAAGATCGGGCATCGTTTACTCGATGGTGCTCAGATTATTGCGGCCTTAGTGCAATATCAACTTCTAGACTCATTAGTTGAGCAGATGTTGCTAGATGAGGCGATTAAAGATATCCCCTTGACGAAACAAGAAGCTGCAACACGATTGTTAGGGGTAACAGACAGCCTGGAACTTGACGATATCGATAATGCTCTGGCTGAATGGTGTGAAGCGAGAGGAGTGACACCAGAGTACTTTAAAGGTGTTGTTTTGCGTGAATTGCGAGTACAAAAATTTAAGCAATTAAATTTTGCGACCAAAGTCAAATCAGAGTTCTTGCGAGCCAAGTCAGACTTTGATCACGTCGAGTATTCTTGCATTCAAGTTGCAGATTCGTCATTCGCGCATGAACTTTATTATCAGCTTCGAGATGATGGGGCAGACTTCGCTCAATTAGCGCGGCAACACTCATTAGGAAGCGAGAAAGAGAGTGACGGTTGGGTGGGGCCAGTGCCATGCTCAAGCTTACCCGAAGCGATCGCCACTCTCTTTCACAGCAAGCCTACAGGTGTTGTTTTGGGGCCAATTCTGGTTGCAGAACGATTTTGGCTAGTGCGTTTAGAGCAATTTAATGCTGCCCGATTAACCGAAGCAACCCGCACTCAATTGATCCAACAGATGTTTGATCAGTGGCTTAAATCCCAGGCTCAAGCCGTGATCAACACCCCTGGCATGATTGCCGTGCAAACAAATCAAGCAGAATCAACCCCCATCGCAGCAAACCATTAACCTTTTCACAATACGCGAGGCATGTGAGACATGATGCATGAAGATGCAGCCATACAGCCAGCCGTGTCAACTTTTTTTGAATCATGGCTATTTCAGCCTCTCCCAGAGTCCGTCAAAAGAGCGATCGCGCCCAAGCTAGAGGTTTGCTCCTTTCAACCCGGCGAACTGCTCAACCCTGCAAAAGGGCTACCCTTAGCTGTCCATTATGTGATGCAAGGGCAAGTTCGAATTTTGGGGCCAGTGAGTCACCAAAGCCCCACCTTAGAAATTGTTGGAAAAGGCGCAATTATCGGCTGGGAAGCGCTATTAAGGCGAGTTAGCACAGGTTCTGTCCGTGCAGCACTCAGCCCTCAAGCAACCGACTGCGAAGTCACAACCCTTGCCTTACCCGCCGATGAGTTTGAGTACCTGGCATTTCACTATCTATCGCCCGTCCTAGCCCAACAGATAAGCCTGCTTGAGATCTTCGATACCCTTTCGCAGGGTCTTAGTTCCATGGGCGATCGCATTCCACTCGTTGATCTCAAACAAGTCGCTCAGTACCTCAAGCAAGAGCAGTTAGTCACCGTCCAACACTGGAGCAACCTTCAGCCTCATCAAGCAACTGCTCAGCTTCCTTCTGAGCAAATCTGGTTCCTGAGTGGGGGGGAATATCTCAATTATCCAATTGGAACCGTCCTGACTACCTCTGCCCAATCGCAGCTCAAGCAACTACGTCCTTCGCAGTTTCCGATCCGCCTGATAGGAATTGAGCGAAATTGTCTCGCATCCATCTTAAAAAACCCCTCCATCGCCAACACCATCTCCCCTACTAAATCCGCCGCTGAGCCAAAAACATCCCCCCCTCCGAGCCAGCTACCGCCCCCTTCCTACTCCATCTGGCGATCGCCCACTCCTGACTTACTAGAAGACATCATTGCCTGCTTTGGCATGATCTGCGATCGCCTGCAAGTGCCCTATCGCCCCGATTCACTGCGCAAGCTACTAGCAAAGCAGAACATTGATCGATTTGAACCCGTTGACTTGTGTTTGCGAATTGCCCAAGCAATTGGGTTAAACGCCTATATCCTCCCCTTCACGCCTACCAGCGGCGGCATTAATCGATTGCCAACCCCCGTTCTCATCCAGTGCAGCCACATCTTTGCAGTTTTGCACGATATCACCTCAACAACCGCTGTCCTGGGTTCTCCACGTACCGGACTATTGCGCCTGGACGCGTCAGAATTAGCCGCTCACCTGATGCCAGAGCCAGCTAAGCGGAGCGATCGCGAGAATTCGTGTCGGGCGATCGTGATCGAGCGACTCCCCAGCACTCCCACAAAGCGGTTTGGGTTTCACTGGTTTCTACCAATGGTGATCAAACAGCGAGGCATCTTAGTGCAAGTATTGCTTGCCTCAATTGTGATCCAACTCTTAGGAGTCGCCAACCCGCTTTTAGTGCAGCAGGTGATTGACAACGTTATCATCAGCGCCAATGCTGGCGCAATGACAATGTTTGGTTCCTTAATGGTCATCTTTGCCCTGCTAGAAGGTATCTTAACCATCCTGCGAACCTATCTACTCATTGGTACAACCAATCGCATCGATTTACATCTCGGTATCGAAATCGTTCGCCATCTGCTTCATTTACCACTTAACTTCTTTGAAAAACGTCCTGTTGGAGAATTATCCAGCCGTTTACAAGAACTAGAGAACATCCGCCAATTCATGACTGATACCGCCATTACAACCGTAATGGATGTTATTTTTTCCTTGTTCTATATTGGTGTCATGTTCCTCTACAGCTCCCGCTTAACCCTGTGTGTGTTAGCAACCATTCCCGTGATTATTTTGTCAATGCTAGTCATGTCAGGCATTCAACAAAAAATGATCCGTGTTAAAGCCGACCAGGGGGCACAAGTTCAGTCCTATCTAGTGGAAGTCCTCAGCGGCATTTCTTCAGTCAAATCCCAACACATTGAAACCTTAGTGGAAGCAACCTGGCGCGATCGCTATGTCCGTTACTTAAGTAGCGGATTCACCACCTCCACAACCAACGCCCTGTTTTACTCTTACAGCCAATTTCTCAACACCTTAAGTAGCTTATTGGTGCTGTGGATTGGCGCAGAAACCGTTTTAAAGGGCGAGTTAACCCTAGGTGGTTTAATTGCCTTTCGCATCTTAACAGGCTACGTCACAGGCCCTTTACTGCGCTTAGCCCGACTTTGGCAACGCTTTCAAGAAACCTCCCTGTCAATGGATCTCCTGGCTGATATTGCCGACTCCCCCGCAGAAGCAGAACTTTCTCAAGCAAAGGTTGGCTTGCAGTTACCAGAAATTGTGGGGCGAGTTCAATATCAAGGCGTGAGTTTTGCCTTTAACCCCGGCAAACTTCAACTCTCTAACGTCGATCTGGATATTGCACCCGGCACCTTTGTTGGCATCGTCGGCCAAAGCGGTTCCGGCAAAAGCACCTTGATGAAACTGTTGCCGCGCCTCTACTTGCCACAATCCGGCAAAATCTCAATTGATGGTTACGATGTACATCGGGTTGACCTCAACTCCTTGCGATCTCAAATTGGCATCGTGTCTCAAGACACAATCCTATTTCAAGGCACCATTCGCGACAACATTGCGCTATTTTCAGACCTATCTGATGATGCCGTCATCCATGCTGCTCGCATCGCCGCCGCTCACGACTTCATCATGCAACTGCCCGAAGGCTACAATACCCAGGTAGGCGAACGAGGCAGTAATCTATCAGGTGGTCAACGACAACGAATTGCGATCGCGCGCACCATTATTCGCAATCCACGCTTGCTGATCTTTGACGAAGCCACCAGCGCACTCGATTATGAGACAGAGCGCCAGGTTTGCACCAATCTGATGCAGCATTTTCATGACCGAACCTGTTTCTTTATTACCCATCGGCTTAATACAATCGCACGGGCTGACTGGATTTTGTTTATGCAAACGGGTGTGATTGCTGAGCAGGGAACACATGAAGAACTAATTTCACGTCGGCAACTCTACTACTGCTTGCACGCTCAACAATCACAAGAAACGTAGTGTAGTTGATCCTTATCGTTATACATTTCTGTATTCACACCCCTACTTAGGAAAAAATCATGCATCGTCAAGAGCCACTATCTCCACTCAAACGGTTACAACTGCGTTACCGCAAAAGCCTCAAAAAAATTGAAGACAACCTGGAAATGAAAGCCACTGGCTTACCCCCTGTTGCCAATTGGTCAGGTCGCATCACCCAAGTCATTTTGATTGGAATTGCCGTCGGCGTAGGCTGGTCAGTAGTCGCGCGGGTTGATGTCGTTGTGAATACTAGCGGTAAACTAGAACCCGAATCTCAATCCCAAACCATCCAGTCAAAAACAGGCGGAACCGTCACTGCCATTTTAGTCCAAGAAGGTGAGCAGGTTAAACAGGGGCAGCTTTTGGTACAACTGGATCGAACCTCTCTACTCAACCGATTACGCCAACTTCTCTTGCAGAGAAATCGTTTGATTCAAGAAATTGCTATACTCCGAACGGCACGTCAGGGCAAATTCCTCAACAATCTGGATGCCAACGTGAAACTTTCGCCAGAGCTACTAAACCAGGTTCAGACTCGCCTACTTCTGATCGCCCAACTAACTGGAAACTCAAACAATCTAGACGCAGAGCAACAACAGCGCTTTCGGCTATATCAACAACAGTTAGGCGATCGCCGATCGCTGACTACCCTGCAATCATCCAACATTCAATCACAAATTGCAGAAGCCGATGCCCAAATTGCTCAAACGACCTTTCAGCTTCAAACAGAGCGAGAACTTCTGGCAAAATTACAACCGCTTGTCAAACAAGGCGCAATTCCTCGGATCAATCTTTTGCAGCGCCAAGTCAGTGTCAGCGAGTTAGAAAAACAATTAACTCAAAACCATCTCCAAAAGCAACGCCTTAAGTTAGGTCAAATTCAAACTCAGGTAGAAGAGGCCAAGCTGCAAAACGATAATCAGCAGGACTTACAACGGCAACTCGCAGAGCTAGACGCCAAGTTTGACAATACCATTAAAGAGAGTCAAAGGCAGTTGATCGAGGTCAATTCTCAATTGAATCAGGTTCAGTTTGACCTTAAGAGCCAGGATTTACGTGCCCCTGTGGACGGAGTGGTGTTTGAGCTAAAACCAAAGTTACCCGGTATTGTCGCCCAACCAGGGCAAACCCTGCTTCAGATCGTGCCCAACGACTCCTTAATTGCGCGTGTCCAGGTAGCAAACGCCGACATCGCCAATATTCGTCCAGGAATGCCCGTTGACATTCGCGTAGATGCCTATCCATTTACTGAATTTGGTTCTATTAAAGGCACCGTTTCAAAAGTTGGCGGTGAAGCAATTCAAACAACCGAGCAGAATAACAGCACCACGTTTTTCCCTGTTGAAGTTCATCTCGATCGCCAGTTCTTAGAGCGAAAAACGGAGCGATTTACCCTCACACCAGGAATGCGAATCAGCACCATCATTAAAGTTCGACAGCGTGCCCCAATCACCTACGTAACCGAAGAAATCACAAAAGCCTTCGACGGCATTCAATCTGTTCGTTAATCATCACCTATTCCAACATCCAGAATGCATTCGTAAATGCATCAATTTTCTTATGTCAGAATACAGATATAAGATCTATTGCAGTTAGTATTTACACTTTTACGAAATATAATCTGCAAGACGGTTCAATCCAAACAAAAAGATAATTTTAATACTAATTGAATGAGTTTAATTTAAGAAAAAGATATAAAAGCTTGCCATATTTTGAAATTTTGTTATAGTCTATATAGGTAACATTGACACTTCAAATTTTAGCGTTGAAGTTACTCCAAAAGGTTCTAAATACCAGCAGATTAATTGAGTGATGGTTCCCTTATTTCCGCTGATTAGTCTGCGCGATCGCAGGTATTTGTTTCAAGTTTTTATCGTTCTGATCCATCCGTTTGAGTAACCTCATCGTTTCAGCGTTTGATTTTCACCCACTTAAATAACTTCTTGAAAGCGTTGAATTCGATTCGCATTCAAATCTCAGCAAGAAGTTACCCTTTGCATTTTTCTTACCAAGGAGACTCTCATGGAAGGAATTGATCCTAAGAATTCATCTGGGCAAACTGCGACCAGTATTGCCGATCCACTACTTTCCACTAACCACGCTGGTACAACCCATAACCATTCAATTGGTTCTGACCCTGAAGAAGCCGCGCTCGAAAAAGCCCTAATCCAGTCCCTTGCCCCCGATGAGCATGACCATGCCCCCCCAGTAAACAACCGACCCGAATTGCATATTTCACTCGATCAAGTCGATGGTGCTAAAACCCTTGATCCTAAAAAGATAGGCCGCGACACCTCACTCAAAGACAATTTAGGTCGCAAAGGTGACATTCTCAACGGGCGCGGCGGTGACAACGTTATTATCGGTTCAGGAGACAGCGACATTATCCGAGCTGCTGGAGGTGGATTTAACACCATCACCACTGGCACGGGCAGAGACACCGTTATTTTAGGCCGAGAAACCACCAACCGCATTTTTGACTTTGACCCCACAAATGATCGTCTCTTACTAGGAGGTGGTCTAAATCCCAAAAACATCGTCATTGCTCAAGGTAAAAACCCTGGTAAGGGTGGGTTAGACCAGCCCCTGGATGCGACCAGCAATACATTAGTCATCGACAAAAAAACAGGTCATATTCTGGCAGCGCTGACCTTTGTAAAAGCGTCTGACATCACCGAAAAAAACTTTGCACGCCTGACCCCTGAAGCCAATCGCAGCATCCAAGGGAAGGAACTTGGGTTAAAAACACAACGAGGGAATGGACAACTGACTGGAACAAACGGTCGCGATCGCCTGATTGGTGGCGATGGTAACGACTTCCTGTACGTGGGTGATGGCGGTTTTAAGTTCAACACAGCTACAGGTGGCGGTGGAACAGAGTTTCCTTTTCCAACCACCAGTCCTGGCAGTTCTGAGATGAAGGTTCAGCTCAAAGGCGGCGTACTTCAACTGGATGGAACCTACAAGAACTTTGATGGATTTCCCCTGTTTAGTCAGGGTGAGAAGACCATCGACCCCAATGCCACGATTTTGAATGGCTCAAACCCACAAGCACTCGTTGAAGGGTTCTTAAGAGTTCCCAAAGATGTTGAAGGGAATCCTATCTCTGGAACTCACGTACACTTCAGCCCTGCGGGTGACAGCCGAGGCAATTTCGCAGATGCAACCGTAGTGCGATTTTTAGAAAACACACCAACAGACGCAAAATCCGGCACTCTCAAAGGAGAGTTTGAACTAACACCCGCTGAACAAGCTGCCCTGCTTGCCGGAAACTTCTACATCAACATTCACACAAACCTTGATGGAGATGGAGATGGTATTGCAGGTTACCCCACAGGTGAAAACCGGATTAACCTCAACCGCAACGTGGTGAGTTTCACATAACTCAACTGCAAAAGCCTAATCAAAACTGGCTTTTCTAATGTTTTGCTCTATCTACGTACTCGTCAGAGGGACGTTATTTTTAGCGTCCCTTTCTTCTACAACTTACCGAACCTGGATGGAATAGAATGATGCGCTATCTCAAATACTTTTTAGTTGCTATTGCTGCCTTACTACCATTCAGTCTGGTGGTAAAGTCACAAATTATTCCTGCTAGGTTATCTACTGCACCACCCAAAGCGATCGCCCGTCAAGCCTCAGCCAATGCACCTAGCAGTCAATTGACTGTACAGGATGGTATTTATTATTTCACAATTACATTACCCAAACAATCTGCGCAGCGATTTGCGAAATTGTCTTTTTCCTTTACTGACGAAACAAAAAGTAATGGGTTAGCTGCTGTCCAGTTCGACCTGACCGCGACAAAAGGCTTTCTGGGTGCCCCTGGTTTAGGTGGGCAAGAAATCGCGATCGAGCAAGTGTGGATCGACGAAACAGGCATTCTTTGGGTGAGTTTGAACCCGACCCTTTCCGCTGGAACAAACTTTACGATCGCACTCAAAGCCAAACCAGCTAGCCTGGGCGCTGAGTATGGGTATGGCATAGCCGCTTATCCTGAAGCTCAAAATCAAAGCCCCATTCTGGTTGGCAACGGCATCTTCAAATAAGCCAATCAGATTCAATAAAAATAGGGGATTCAATCGAACCCCCTCTAGCCTGATTGAGAAAGAGAAACGCGATCGCGCTATTACAACACCTGTCTCATTTCACCAATCCTGGAAACCTACTACAGGTTGATAAAGTTGCTGGCGTTAATGCTAGTCGCTTGTACTCCACTGAGAATCGCCAGTGTCTGATTCTGATGCTGAATCAAAGTATCATTGACCAAACTACCAGAACCTTGCAGAATGGAGAGCTTGTTAAAGCCTAAACCTGCAGGTAGAGCCAGTAAATCAGCACCATCTTCAAAATCTAGAATTGTGTCAGTGCCGCTGTTAACCGACAAGGTAAAGATGTCATTGCCACTGCCACCCCGAAGGATGTCGTCGCCGAGTCCTCCATGCAGGAAGTCATTATCAGCACCACCATCCAGAAAGTCATTGCCACTGCCACCATTTAGATTGTCTAGCCCAATTCCACCCCGGAGGATGTCATCACCGCTCAGACCAAAGAGGAAATCATCACCCTCTAAACCGTTAATGACATCATTTGAATTCTCAAACCCACGGGTATTATTATCCAATTGGTTCAGGAAAGTAACACGGCTAGTTCCTAAAGTTGGCAGAATTCGGTCAAATTGCCAATCTGCATTGAATACATCATAGCTATCTTGGATAGTGTCATCACCATCAAACAAGATGTTGCCTAATTGTTCTGAGCTGAGGTATGGCAGCAGTTTGAAGTTATCAAGGTCTTGCAGATTGAAACTTGTTAGCACGACTTTCGTATCCGTCGATCCTTCAAACGTAATCTCCAGGTTAGCGCCGTTTTGGTTAAGCAGCATCTGCTCTGCAGTCAAACCATCACCTAAAAACTTGATCGTATCAAGCTCCGCTAACACTGCTGCGGTTTGAGTTCCAGTCACACCAATGCCACCAAAATTGTCAATTACAGCCGTTTCACCCGCATTGACCGTAAAGGTTTGAGCACCGCCAGCACCATCAAACGATTTGACATTTAGCCCAGCCAGACCAACACGCGGATCTAAATTGAGCGGCGTTTCCAATTCCAGTAGAACAATCTCATTATTATCGATCGCCGGAGGACGACCCACCGAGAAAGGATAGTTGTTGTCATTCGCAACAAGAATTGTATTCGCATCAACAACCAACACATCCTCAATTGTTTGGAACGGCATTGTGTAAGTGCCACTGCCATCTTGATTCAGATCATTCGGATCTTGAATCTCAAGCAGGTTTGCAACCTCTTGCTTCTCAACAAATCCATTCGCATTTTGCTTCGTGAAATCAACTTTGTAGATCCGCTTAAACGCAGCCGCCGATCCCTGATTGTTGTCACGCTCAATCACCAGATACTCATTGTTATTGATCACGGTAAAATCACCGATCGCATGCGTGGGTGACTCAAGCTGATAGTAGCCTACAATGCCATTAAATTTGCTCGCAAGCGGGTCAAACTCATAAATTCGCAAAGCACCAACTGGGTCACCCACAACCGTCCCTTCTAACAAAGGATACAGCGTTGTGCGACCAGGATTCGTCGCCATCCCCTCAAACCCTTGCGAGCGATTGAGATTAGACACCGCAGGCGGAATGATGAAACTACTGCGAGCGTCTTCACCCGTCCCTGGGAAGTCAGTAAAGTAACCGTCTGCACCCAACTCAATAAACTGCTTCAACTCAGCCAGCGGATCACCGTTGTAGCTAGCAGGCAAAAAGAAGCTCTCATCGCGAAACGTATAGGGATGCACTAACAAACCAGCAGTGTGAGCATCATCAATCAGACTTGTTGGAGTACCCGTAATGCGATCGCCATCACTAATCACACCATCACCATTCAGATCATCCGGACGACCATCACCATTTGCATCAACCGTCGAGAGTGGTACAATCCGCTGCTTGTTTGGGCCAATCCCCGCTGCATACTGAGCAATCTCTGCTAAACCTGCTGGGGTAGATAAATCCGTATAGGTGCGCGGGTCATTATTGACCACAAAATCGTACGGTCTACCCGAACCACCAAACAACTGCACCAGAGGAATATCGACCCCCGCAGTCGGCATAATAGTATCTTTCAATTCCTTCAGGTTGCTCACCTCAAAGGATTGAATGAAAATGCGGATAGGGTCAGTGAAGTTTTGAGCGACCAGAGTATCGATCAGCAATTGGCTCGTGTTATAGCCTTGCTCTAAGAAAAAGGTTGGATGCTTCGTCTCAGGATAGATCCCAATCTTGCGTCCTGTTTCAGCTTCAACCTGCTGCACTAGATCAATCACCTCTGCCAGCGTCGGTACCTTCAGCCCATCATTATTAAACGCGGTGCCTCGAATTGCCGGAATTCGCTCGATCGCATTCAGTTGCTTCACTTCCTCTAACGTGAAGTCTTCCGCATACCAACCGCCCACCAGACGACCATCCAAATTCTTCACCGTTAGCCGATCAGCAAACTCAGGCCGCAGATAAACATCAGTGCTGGTATCGCTCGTATTAATCACCGGATTACCACTTGCATCCCGTTGGATCGTGCCATCAGGGTTGAGCTGCACAACCGCCAACAACGGCTCATGACGGGCCAGCAGCACACCATCCTTTGTGACCACCAGATCCGGTTCGATAAAATCAGCCCCATCCGCGATCGCCTTCTTATAGGCTGCCAACGTATGCTCTGGACGCAACCCACTTGCACCCCGGTGCCCAATTACAATCGGTTGCTTGCCATCCAACGTATTGAACTCAGTCTGGGCCAACACATCAGGATTTTGCGGCGATCGCACGAATGGACTAATGATTTGATCCCGAACAAGATCACCCGTTCCGGGAAAGTCAGTAAAGTAACCGTCTACACCAAGATTAATAAACTGTTCAAATTCCTTGGCAGGGTTGTTGTTGTAGTTAGAGGCCAAGAAACGCGACTCATTGCGGAACGTATAAGGGTGTACCAGCAAGCCTTCAGCATGAGCATCTTGCACCAGCGATGTAGGTGGCAGAGTGACGCGATCGGCATCATTGATCACACCATCCCCATTCAAATCATCTGCAACACCATCACTATTCGCATCCACATTCTTGACAGAAACGATCATTCGTTTCCAGGGGCCAATTCCATCTGCGTATTCAGCAATCTCTGCTAACCCTTCAGGTGTTTGCAAATCAGCATAGGTACGAGTATCACCATTCACTGCAAAGTCGTAAGGACGAGCATTCACATCTTGATAAAGCAGATCACCAGTGTTGTAATCTACATCAAAGGCATCTAGCAATTGCACCAGGGGAATATCCGTCTTCGTGTTCAACTCCTTCAGGTTACTCACCTCAAAAGATTGAATAAAGACACGACTGGGATCCGTAAACCCTGTCTTCTCAAGCGTGGCTAACAGCGGCTCTTCCAGCGAAAGCCCCAAATCATCGTGATAAGTGGGGTGCTTCGTTTCAGGATAAATTCCAATCTTTTTACCTGTGTCCTTCTCAACCTGCTTTACCAACTCAATTACTTCTTCCAGGGTCGGAATCTGAAACACCCCGTTAAAAGCTTGAGTCCGGTAGCCCTGCGGCATGATTGCCCGTAGCGTCTTAATTTCAGCCAGGGTAAAGTCAGAAGCAAAAAACTCATTCTCATACAAAACCCCATCGATCACCCCATTACGACGGCGATCTGCAAACTCAGGCCGACTTGCCACATCTGTTGTGCCGCCCAAAATCGGCTCGTGGCGGGCAATCAACACACCATCTTTAGTCGAGACTAAATCAGGCTCAATAAAATCAGCTCCACGCTCGATCGCCAATTTGTAAGATTCTAAAGTATGCTCTGGCAATTCTCCACTGGCACCCCGGTGTCCAATCACAATGGGGGGCTTACCATCTAATGTGTTTAAGTTAACCGGATTTGGCGTCGCAACCGGAGCCTCTAAAAGCTTACCCGTTGCATCAAAATGCAATAAGAAGGGGCCAAACTCATCACCAATCCAGATGGTGCCATCCTCTGCAAACACAAAAGATTCAATATCAAAATCAGCCCCCGTCAGAGCGCGATCGCTCGTGCCTTGATTCACAATCTCAAACGGAATCTTGTTGTCAGGGTCACGCAATTGAATGAAGCTTTCGATCGCAACGCTACCATTTCCTGCTGGCTCTGCACCTTGCAAACTAGGATTAACCTTGTAAATTCGCAGTAAATAATCAGCACTATTTTCTTTAGCACCAAAGCCATTATCTGGCATAAACCAAAAGCTATCACCATCAGCAAATTGTACAGCGCTAAAACCCTGTACTGGCTGCCCCGCAAAAGGGCCAGTCCGACCATTTCCAGAAATCCCATTTCCAGCCGGAGGGCCTTCAGCAAAGGTATCAGCAGGTAGAGAGGCAAATCCCTTAAGTGTTGTTTCTGGCATACTTTCAGAAATCTTCGATAAGAAGTTTATAAATAGCGTCTTCAGATTCTCATCTGTTGATTAAGAAGAGTCTATTAATTATCGAAGAGTTGATTTAGATAGCCTTAAGAAGCAATAAATTAAAACTATTCAGATATATGTTTTCTATATTTCAGACATAATTTCAAGTTTTCCAAAAATCATTTATTCCTTACATATAAAAGAAAGTTAAATGTATCCGACCCTTAAAGAAAAAGAGGTGCGATCGCACCTCTTTTTTTCCTCACGCAGTCACGATTTCAAACCACTTAAGCAAACAAGTTAGAAGTCACCTGAGCCGGAGCAACCCATTTCAGAGTCGCAATTACATCGGAGCCAGCACTAATGCGAGTGTCACCCTTAAACGGATTGATCGTGAGATCGCTGTACTTCAATCCACCTGACAAGCTGATCTTGTCATTTGCACCAAACCCGTTAATTGTTGCTTCACCAGCTCCCTTTCCAAGTACAAAGGTGTCAGCCCCACTACCCGTATAGATAACATCCTGACCAACCGAAACGATGGTATTGTTGCCTTCCCCTGCGTAGATCGTGTTGGTGCCACCTCCCACCTGGATAAAGTCACTTCCAGCGCCAGCATAGACTAAGTCATTGCCAGCACCCGCCAGAATGCGATTGATTCCTTCACCCGCATAGATTCGGTTGTTACCATTTCCGGCGCTGATAAAGTCATTACCCGCCCCAGTATAGATGCGATCGCGACCATCCAATGTCCACACCGTGTTATTTCCTTCAGCAGCGTAGATCGTGTCATTTCCACCTAGACCGTAGAACGTTTCATCGGCTTCTGTGCCGTACAACACCTCACTTCTAGAAGTACCTCGGATACCTGAAAGCTGAGCATTGACTTCAAACTGACTGACAACACTTGGAGTTAAACCAGTGATCGCGGTTGGATTTGCCAGCAAGTCTGCCTCACTGTAAGCAGGAATGCCATAGGTCGTCACCGTCAACTTTTGAGTCACCTGGTCAATATCAACTTGAGTCCAGCCATACGTGTGAGTTGAGAGATAATCACCTTGCACCAGCGTTGCAGCGATCGGCGAACCTTGTAACCCCAACGGGTCATAGCCAAACGCATCTGTCTGCGCTTTCAAAATCTGCTTGATAAAGTCATCCTTATCATTCAGCAAATCATCAGCATCAGGGGCAACGGGTAACGACTGATAGAACGCAAACTGCTCCGGTGTAATAAAGCCAGCCGCTAGCGAAAGCTGCGCTACCGTTGGACCAAACAACCCATCAAAGAAAGCAGCCGGACCCGTGACAATTTCAAACGCGCCAGACTGGATCTGTGCTTGTCCGGGAGCAACTTGATACGTCAAATTATTGACCAACGTTCCATGAAAATCACCAGAGAAGAAAACCACATTCTCAATGTTATTTTCATCAATAAACTGAAGTAACTCAGCTCGTTCTGCGGCATAACCTTCAAATCGATCTTCCGCATTAATTACACCAAAGTTCTGAATTGGCTCAGGTACAGCAATAAATTTCCACGTAATACCATTCGCTTGAGCTTTCAACAAGTCTTGCTTCAAATCACTCAGTTGCTGCTTACCCAACAAGGTTCGCGTCGGGTCAAACGCCTCAACCAAGAAAGGCGCAGGATTCGCAAGATTCGCTGGGTCAAGTTGAGCATCACGGAAAGAGCGCGTGTCTAACACAAAGACCGCTGCATCACTTCCGTAGCTATTGGCGCGATAAAGCTTGCGCTCCCCAGCTGTACGAGCATCACCCGTTTCACCATAAAACTCATTCCGAATAGCATGAAACTCTTGAAATGCTTGTAAAGCATCTTCGTAAGCCCGTGTATCATTCACAAAATCAACCGCATCCGTAAACAACGGGTCAGGAGAAGACCCAATATCCGGCGCATCAGGCGACTCTCCAGGCTTTGCCCCACCTGCAAAGTTATCAACCACCTCATGGTCATCAATCGTCGCCAGAAGCGGTGTCGTACGATAGAAATCATTCACTGTGTTCAAACCAAAGCGAGACGCAATCACTTCGGCATGTTTAGTGCGAAAATCATCTAGCGTGCGAGCCTGTGTCACCCCCGGCAACGCTGGTGTTTCAGTATCAGCGTAGATAGTGTCACCCAACTTAAGAAAAAATTCCAGGCCAGCCGTATCCACATTGGCAAGCGAAGGGTAAGGCGGTGCTTGTTGCCAGTCACCCGTCACACCAAACCGCAAACCCGTATAAGTTCCAACTCGAGCGGCTGTGCTAAACCGACCCACCTCAACATCCCCCGCTGCATCCGTCACCCGGTAGAAGTATTCCGTATTCGACTTCAGACCGCTAATGGCCACCTTTACCGGAACACCCGCTACTGTTACCGTTGCCGATACCTCATTTTCATCGGCTTCAAAATTCGGATCCGTCGAATATTGAATCTCAACCTCACCCACAAAATTGCTTTGAGCCAGCAGCACCGCTGAGTTTTGCGTCACATCACCGCTCGCGATCGCGGTCAGAGATTGCGGTTGTGGATTGCGGGGGTTGTAACTCGTCGTATCAATATTTAACGGATTTGGGAAAGCATTCGCAATATTTTCCCAGGGCACAAACTTAAAGTTACTGTTGATATTTTCTAGCTCACCCTCATCATCCACCAATACCTTTGGATCATTATCACCATCTTGTGTCACAAACAAACCAAAGGGATAGTTGGGACCGAGTGGAACATTGATCACCTCTGCCCCATCCGACTCCTGCACGCTATCGATGCTGCCATTTGGCCCTACCGCAAAGCGACCCAAAAAGTCGTTATTGCCCTCACGCGAGTAAACCGCAAACGTATTGTCACCCTGGCTAGACGCAAGCAGATAGCCTTTGCCATCCTTGCCGTAGTAAATGGTTAAACCCTCCACATCATCCGTCAGGTTTTGACCACCCAAGTCTTTCACCAGGTCAACCAGCTTACCCGTGTTACTTCCAGTCGGCTCCGCTTGATACTTCCAGATCCCAACATTTTCTTGACCAATGTAGAGAAAACCTGTTTCCTGATCCACCACCATCCCTTCCAGTTGAGGATCTGTATCCGCTGGCGCACCCGCAGGCAAAGGCACCGTAAAGCTTCGCACCAACTCAAAACTGACCTTTCCACCCCGGTTAACCAGTTCCAGTTGCGCCACATCCCCTGTCTCGCGCCGATTCACAAACACAAAAAAGTCATCACTCACCGGACTCTTATAAGTCGCAATTCCGTAAGCGCTGCGCTCATCACTGTCATAAGGTGACTCAAATGGCAAGTCCTGAAAGATTGTGCCAATGTTGTTCGCCGTGATGTCCTTGAGATAGTTGCCATTCTTCGCATTAGGGTCAATTTGGAAGATCGCCAGCGTGTCATTTTCACGATCCGTTGCGATCGCCAAATCAACTTTCTTCTTACCTAGCTCATACCCATAAATCAAATCCACATTGTTGTAGCGAATATCACCCGGATTAATCTCTTGCACCAACGAGCCACCCAAGTCATAAATCCGCAAACCACCATTCTTCACAGCCGTAATCACAACACTCTTAGCCGAATCGGTCGGGTGAACGTAAATCGCAGGGTCATCCGCATCGGCATCCTGAATGTCATCATCCAACAGATCAGGACGCGTTTCTAAGCTAGGAATCGCCGTCGGAATGCGCTCAGCATCCAATGCCAAAATTTGCGTAAACTGAGTCGGGCTAAAGTTGTTATCACTCACCAGCACAATCGACTGCCGCCCATCCGGTAATTTTGGCCCAAACTCAATGCCTTCAATGTTGTCGCTACCCGTTGGCAAATTCAGGTCATCTAAATTGAGCAGCAACCGCTTTTGCACCGGTTGAATCGCCGCTCGTTGCTCCAGTGTCAGGTCATTCAGCCCTTCATAGGCACTGATATCCGTCGCCCCCTGCGTGCTGATTTCATAGATCTTGATAGTATTGCCAGTATTACCGGGAGTACCGACAGCCCCCACCGAAAAAGAACGCTCAACCGCCAACAGCGTACCGCGATCGTCGATCGCCAACAGATCGACCAACCCATTCGTATTAAACGCACCAGCAGGGTTTGGCGGAAACGCAACCGGGTCTACCTGGTAGAGATATTCTTTTTCGGGCTGACCATTCACCAGGTTGTACTGAACAATTCGGGTCGGGCTACCAACACCCACGCCTGCAACCGCACCATCCTGTAACAGAGCATTTTCAGCCGCCGTAAACAAGACCTTTTGATTTGGCGTAATCGTCAAACTTTCGAGTGCCAGATTATTCCGAATCCCCGATGTTTGAGTATCATCTGCGTCAACAATTCCATTACCGTTTGTGTCTTCAACAACAGGATTAAACTTTGTAGGGATTGTCAGCGAGCGCATCTCCTTTCCGGTCGCCAAATTAAATTCCTTAATAAAAGGATTAGTCACCCGAGTCGCACCCAGATCAGGTCGTGCTTCCCCTTCAGACGAAATAAATACTGTCCCCTTAGAGGTCAGCGCAATATCCTCTGGATCCAAACTATTTTCAGCAAACGGATTACCACTCGCATCCTTAAGCTGCGTCACATTCGTAAAAGTAACGCCCTGAGTCCCCAGTTTTGTGACATCCGCCGTGAACGTATAGAATCGCGCATTGGAGGAGCGATCGTCTGAAATCGCATAATAGACTTGTTTAGTAGCATCGTACGCCACACCCGACAGACCACCAACAGGCACTTCTACCCCATTGATGCGACCTGCTGCTCCGGTTGGAACAAACCCAGTAGGAATAACCGTTTGCCCCAAAAAGTTCCCCACTGCTGGAATTGTGACTCCCGCTTGCGTCGCACCCACCTGAATATCGACATAAACAGAGCGGTGATCAGAACTGGGATAACCACCCGGTAGCGTTGGGTTAAACACACCCACAGGGGCAAAAGTTGGATCCGTATTAACCGGCCAAAAAATTCCAGAACCCGCAATATCTAAATTGGCAGACGGCAACACATAATCTGCACGGAGGTTGCCAGGAGTTGTATCAGCAAAGTCTGCTGTATCAAAGGCTGGATTGCTCGTATGGTTCAGGTTAGCCCCACCCTGAAGTGCTGTTTGTTGCGGACCACCAGAACTGGAAGGAATTGTATTTGTGTTGATATTCGGATTTTGTAGCAGTTGCAAAATCGCCGCCTGATAGCTGTCGCCATCATTAGGGTCTGCATTTTGGTCGCCCATAATCACAAAGCTCGAACCCGGTGTCAAACCACCCGTACCGCCCTTGTCATCATAGATATAACCACCCTGACCAGGACTCACATAGTCCGACCAGAAGCGAATTTCATCATAGTTGCGTTTGCCATTGCGGTCTTCCGGGCCATCAAACACAGGCGGCGTTGGGTGGCTGACCAGCGCGTGCACCACTTCCCCATTCGGCAATTGAATTGGCACATCCCAGTGGCTTTTAGAAGAGAGGCGTAAAATCGACTGTTCTTCAGGCGAATAAAACCCGCTCAAGTTCTCACTCACCGCTGTTGCGGGGTCATCCACTGTCGGATCATTTGTCAGCAAATTCCCCGGCATATCCTTCCAGAGAAACTTTTGGAAAGTACGAACATTTGCCGTATCAATCGGGTATTTGGAAAGCAAGACCATGCCAAATTGCCCCGGAAAGCTGCCAAACCCAAAAGCATCATCCCCATAGCCAGGCGCACCAATTCCATTTACCACCTCTGTAACAGCCGCACCATTGTTATTGAGGTCAAATCCGGTGGGGACACCTGTGTTTGAGGGCGCAATGTAGAAGTAAGGATACTCAACCGGAGTCGCTCCATTTTGGCTAACCGATAAAAAGTTTTGCTGAAACAGCTTAATAGCCTGAGTCGGATCCGCATCGAAATAGTCAAACTCATTAATTAGCAGAACATCCGGGTTACTCCGCTGAATAATTTCAGCCACATTTTTGGCCTGCTGCACCCGCAATTCCTGGTTAGCATTCGCACCAAAACCACGCCCATCCTGAACCACCGGATTAGACAGATCATTCACAAGCTGCCCATCAGCATTGCGATTCAACGACGCATTAAATTGGGCAAAACGAATCATCGGAGCGTTCATAGTTCAATTTGTCCTGCTATAGATTAAGAGTTGAATTCATTTGAGAGATACGCGATCGCCAAAGCACTGTTTGCTCTACTTCTTCATTCACAAAGTGACATTACGCCGAGCAAAATTAATTGATTCGTAAGTATTGAAAGTGTGAGCAAAAGCAATCGATTTTGTTCACAGAAAACTAAAATGCTCTTCATTTAAAGGTATTTACATAAATAATGAGTTAATAACCTTTCAATCAAGCAAATAAACAAGTAAACATCACTACTAAGCATCATCGATCGCATTTAACAGCGACATCCCCAAAGAACCACTTGAACACGTAAAACTAGCGTTAATCGACCAGCAAATAGTCTTTTAACGCAACTTTCAAACCAATTTTTATACTGCACTAGCTACTTGAAAAGGCTAGAGGTAAAGAGTTTTACCCAGATGAGTATCAGCAAAGATTAATTGGGCAAATGCAGCAAAAGTAAGCAGCTATCCGCTTTATCTAGCAATGAATGCGTAGCATCCCAATAACCAGAGCGATCGCTGCAAAGCACATTCAGAATTGAGATAAGTCAAAGATACAAACGTCTCCAATAACCACTCATCACAATCTCACAGGAACTTTAAGGAATGACTATGCTGCCTTTAAAGTGTCAGTAATGGTACGGAATCAACTAGCTCATTCGTGATCCAAGCGATATCCCAAACGCCGAGCAGATCTACGAGTTAGCAAAATCTTAAGTGATCCTATGCAGGAAGCTTGATTGCCAATTTCAGCGTTTGATCAGCCATTCTGCCTCACAATTTGCCAGTGACAACGCCAACCTTAAGCCTTTGTTTACCTTCACTGCCTTTCACCACCCCTTTTTCACAGTATCGATCGCGAAGATTTCATTTAACTCATTGCTAGAAAGACAAGCCTAAACGCACAACTACGTCAACAAAGTTGATAAGCGGCCACCGCCACTTCAGCACATCAGCCCTGCTTTAAAGGATTTGGTAGGCGCGATCGCGTCTTCCGCTAAAGTGAAGGATAGTTTAACGACCTGCGAGCATCCAGACTTGCTCATTGTTTGCCCTAACTGGTAAGGCCACATGAAGGTACTGATTCTCTCTTTTGAAAGTCTATTAGTACAGATCCAAAAAACGATCCGAACCCATCAGAAGTTTCTAACATTCTTTGGTATTTTCTTCGTTTTGTTATTGCTGTTGATGCCACCTGGAGACTGGCACGACAACGAAGAAACCAAGTTAGGCAGTGCCTGGAGACAAGTCAGCCCGCCCGCGATCGCAGCTGTTAGTGCATTAACCGACGATTCCTTACACCGTTTTCTGTTCACCTTCTTAAACAATTTAGGCATCATTTCAGTTGGCTTAGACTGGACTCACTACCTCGGTCGATTGTTAGTCATTACCCTCTACGCTGTTGCTCTAACAGCTTTCTTCAGGGCACTTAAATTCTCAATTGTTGAAGCCAGTTTTATTCTGCTTTTATTTGTTCACACAGGCGAAGACATTTTAGGTGGCGAATGGCTATTTCGCGGCTATGAACCAAAGACATTAGCCTATCCTTTTATCTTTTTAAGCTTTGCCAGCTTCCTCAAAAATTGCTTCCAATTGACCTATCTTTGGTTAGCGATCGCCACTTACTTTCACTTCCTAGTCGGCGGGTTTTGGCTATTAGTTGTACTGGCCTGCGATCTCTATCGCAATCGAGCCACCCAACGAACTCTTAAACAATTTCTACAGTATCTTTTGATCTGTTTGCCCCTAATTAGCCTGATTGCCTTCGATCAAATTCGTAGCTCAGCATCCCAAACAAATCCCTCTCCCGATTGGATCTATACCTTCTACCGCAACGCCCACCACGTCGCCCCTTTCGCTCTGCCTCAACTAACCGATGCCTGGTATGTTGGCATTATCTTTTTGACCGTTTTAACAATTATTTTTGGCTGCTTTAGTCTCTTTTGCAAACAACGTAACCAACAACAATCCGCACGTTTAATCTTTAGTTTAAACCTTTATTTATTCGCTGCATTAGCCATTAGCTTCTTTGACAAAACAGGCTTTTGGGGCAGATTTTATTTATTTCGACCCTCTAGCATTACCTATTTTTTAGCCCTCTGTTTTTTCGTTGCACTCTTTAAATCACGAGTTGCTAAATCACATCTCATTTTTATTACCTTATTAGCCTGCGTTGGGCTTGCTTCCTTACCCCTCATACCCAAAAAGTTAAAAGCCCTGCGTCCCCTCGCACCAGATTACCCACCCGCCGTACGACAACTCGTAGCGCAGACCAACCCATCAGATATCTTCTTAGTTGACTTTGCCCTAGAAGAAAAGTGGATTGCCTTTGAGCGATCGCTCGATCGCCCAACCTTGATCATGCATAAATTCGTCCCCACTGGCTCTGCTCCCCTCATTCGCTGGTATGAGCTAGTGCAGCGCCGTGACCAGGTCTTTCAAACAGGCTGTCCGGCGTCGCTTGTTTCCGAGTACCACGTTGCTTACTTACTGACTCCAGCAAAAAACGATATCCCGCTCAGTTGTGGCGAAGCAATCTATCGCGATCAACGGATCCAGTTAATTCGAGTCGATGAGAAATTTCGTAAGTAATATTTCCCACTAATCAATGATCAATTCACGCTGCGTAGGGGTAGGTTTTGCGTTTGTACCTCGACCTTAGCTGGGTTTTGTCTGCTAAACCCACCCCTACAAAAAATTAGGATTCAAACCGATTTGATCAAGAGGTAGAAAGCAGGCGGGAACTGAGGATAGCGACGATCGCTTAGTTCCAACAGTCACCCTCTCGGCCAAATTAAGCACTGCGGAGTGCCACGATGGGGTCAAGTTTAGCAGCCTGACGCGCCGGAAACACCCCAAAGAAGAGGCCGATACCACCCGAAACCCCCACTGCTAGCCCGATCGCAACTGGCGAAACACTCGCCTTGAGGGGCGTTACCGCCGAAACCGCCAGCACCCCACCGACACCCACAGCCGTACCAAGGATCCCACCGACAGATGCCAGAATAATCGCTTCAATCACAAACTGCGCCAAAATATCCTGTTGAGAAGCACCAATCGCTTTGCGCAAGCCAATCTCAGACGTACGTTCCGTCACTGAAACCAGCATGATATTCATAATGCCGATGCCACCAACCAGCAACGAAATCGCCGCGATCGCCGCCAACATCGCCGTTAAACCGCCCGTAATCGTGCCAACAATCTGCAAAATGTCCTTTTGGGTTTGAACCGTAAAGTCATCTGCATCCGTGATTTTGTGCCGCAACCGCAACAAGTTCGCGATCTGAAACTCCGCTTTTGGAATACTCTCCTCATCCTTCGCGGCGATCGAAATAAAGGTCAAATCTAATCCGTAAGGTGAAGTGCGCCCAGTCAAGCGGTTAGCATGAGTCGTAATGGGAATGTAAGCCGCATCATCCTGGTTGCTCCCCAAAAAGGAACCCTTTTCTCGCATCACCCCCACAATTTGAAACGTCACCCCCTTAATGCGAATCTGCTCACCAATGGGGTCGCGATCGCCAAAAAAGCGGTTTGCCAAATCAGAGCCTAACGCAACCACCTGCGTATTTCGCTCAATATCCTGATCTGAAATGAAGCGTCCCTTTGCAACATCAAAACTTCGGACACTCAAAAAGGCGGGTGTCGTACCAACAACAAGCGAGCTAGTGTTCTGGTTTTTATACACAATTGGCAATTGCGATTGCCGTTGTGGAGCCACACTCGCGATCGACGGCACTTGCGTCGCGATCGCCTTTGCATCCTCCAACACCAGCGTTTTAGGAATATCAAACGTACGGTTCCGCGTTTCTCGGCTTCCCGGTGAGACAAACAACACATTTGGCCCCAGCGACTCAAACTGCTCAGCCGCCAGCCGTTGTGCGCCTTGACCCACACCAATCATGCCAATCACCGAAGCATTGCCAATGATGATGCCCAACATGGTCAACGTACTGCGAAGCTTATTTGCGGTTAGCGTCTTAACCGCCATGCGACTGCTTTCAAAAATATCCATAGGAACCAGAAAGAATGAGGAAACAAAATCAGCGATCGCGACACAAGCAAGCAGAACAGAGAAACGCTAACTGCTCCAGTCTTTTTCTGCTGCTGGTTTAAGCACCAAACAGGTGACTTACTTCTGCTCCATGCCTTTCACAATGTCATCTAACTTCAACCCAGGCGGAAGTTCCACATAAACAGGTTCGCCAGGTTTAAGACCTTCTAAAATCTGAGTCTGATCACCAATACTTGAACCGATCGTCACCGATTGAAAGCGCGGCTTTTGATTTGGCCTCGGCACCAGAACCCCAGTTTGTCCCTTATGTGTGACGATCGCCACCGTTGGCACAACCAGCGCCGCCTCCAGCCTGCGTCCCAAAAAGGTCAGGTCAGCATTCATCCCCGAACGCAACGTATCCAACCCGGTCAACAACTGAATTCGCACCTGAAACGACGTTACATTCTGCTCAACCACCGCCTCTGGTGCAATCAACCGCACCTTACCCTTAAACACCTGATCCGGAAAAGAGTCTGCCCGCACCTCTACCTCTTGTCCCAGCCGAATTTGCCCAATATCCACTTCAGGCACCTCAGCCAAGATCTCTAAATCACTTGCCAACGCAACAATCGACGTTGATGTGGCCGAAGTTGTCGCCGATGCCGAAGTCGTTGGAGTCACAAACGCCCCTTCCGTCGCATACTTCTGCGTGATAATGCCACCAAACGGTGCCCGGATCAGCGTATCTCGAATTTGCGTATCCACCGCTTGCAAGCGAGCTTTCGCCGCCGCTACCTGAGCCGCCGCCTGATCCACCTCTTGCACCCGCGACCCATTTCGTTGTTGCGTCAGTTGCATTTGCACATTTCGCAGCCGAGCCTGCGCTTGCTCAACCCCTGCCCGCGCACTTTGCTCCTCATTTTGCACCTCATCCAGGCGATCGCGGCTCACAGCCCCGTCCGTGTAAAGGGATCGGTTCCGCTGCACTCGAATCGTCGCCAAATTCAGCCGTTCTTGTGCGGCTTGCACCTCAGCCTCAGCCTGACGCACACTCGCCTGCGTTTGCGAAATCACCTCCGGGCGACTCCCCTCCTTCACCAACGAAAGATTCGCTTCGGCCTGAGCCAGTTCTGCCAAAACCCGATTTCGCTCTGCTTGCAAGTCGGCACTTTCCATCCGCGCTACCACCTGCCCTTGCTTCACGCGATCGCCCTGTTCCACCAACAGCGCTTCGAGCCGACCCGCCGATTTAGGGCTGAGATTCACCGTACGAACTGGCACAATCGAGCCGTTTGCCGAAATCCGAACGGTTAAGTCCTTTGGCTCAGCCGTAACCGTCAAATTTGCCAGATTATCTGTCTGAGGCGCATTCCGAATGGCTTGTACACCAAAAATCGTGCTGCCGAGCATCCCCGCAGCGGCCAACCCAATCAGCCAGGGAGCGGATTGCTTAGAAACTTTACCAACAATAGGAAGCTGCATCGCCATCTTCGAAATTATTACTTAGAGAGAGACTTGAGAGTTTGTTTGCGGTTGCCGCCGTTCTTGTTCCCAGCGTTCCAGCAAAACCGGGAGTTCGCGCTCACAAAAAGCATGAATGTCACGCATTTCTTCGAGTCGCTGGTGAAGATGGGCAGGAGTGTCTTGCAACAACTTCAAACCGCGTTCAGCAATTTCACGAAACGCAGTATTTTGTACGATTCGTTGGCGCATCATCTCCGACCAGGAATCAGGCTTAATCCGAAAATAATCGCGCCGTTGCCCCGGCAAGCTAAACCGCTCGATCAAACCAATTTGCATCAAAAGCCGAGTCATTGTGCTGATTGAGCCTTTGCTCGCTTGCAGCACCTCTGCCAGCTCAGAATGCGATTGGTAGGGTGGCTCAGAAATCAGCAACCAACCAAAAATCCGCCCTGCCATGCGAGGCAAGCCCACCATTTCAAATAAGACACTGACATCTTCAACATAGTGTCGCTGCTCAAAGCTGGGGTACTCTTGCTGAGCACTTAATTCTGATGCTTGGTTAGCAGAAATGTTCATGCCTCGAAGATAACACATCTGTTCAGTAAATACTGAACAAACTAAACCGACTGAAGGCTGAAAAAACCGTAAAAAATGAGCGGCTTACCCTACCTCTAGGGTAAAGACTTTAACGAGTTCATTCCATTGGTTTTATTTACAATGCGCATAGAGTGTCTCGCTCCACCCACTTGAAATAGACAATGAGACGTCTTACCAGAGTTCCGAAGAAATCTGCGATTTCAATTCCTCAACTAAAGGCGGCACCTCAAATTGAATGACATTCCAAACAATGCTAAGGTTGACATCATCATATTCATGCACTAACCGATTTCGCATTCCGTTGATTTCCTGCCAGGAGATATTGGGCAATGCCTGTCAAGTTGCCTCTGAAACTCGCCTTGCAGCTTCAGCAATAACCAACAGTCGCCGAATGACTGAATCTTGAAGCTGCACATTCTCAACAAACTCATGCTGTGAACATTGAGCCGTGTAGGCCAGGATTAACTCCGCAGATTGCAGCGTATCAAGCAGGAACTGAAGATCCCGTTGCATAAATTACCTGGGCTTAGGAAAGGATTTCATGACGGCGTAGGCAGTTGCGGCTCGCTTCAATTCCCTGCCGGGTAATCAAGTCAACTTCTCGATTGAAAATGCTCTGTAGCTCCGATTCCATTTGGTCTAGGGTGCGGAAAGTGGGATAAGCATCTGGGTGAAATTGCACCATCACATCAATATCACTGTTAGGACGAAAATCGTCGCGTAGAACAGAACCAAATAGAGCAAATTCTGTCACTTGCCACTTGTGACAAAACTCAACAATTTTCTCCGTCGGTAGTTAAATCGCCGTGATGCCCATGTCAGCTTTTTAATTGTTCCTTGATCCAAGTTGATAGATTTCCCTACTACTAATGTAGCGTCTGTCTAAAGCATGAGCTTCGCTAGTCCTTGTTAGGGCGACTGATCGCCCCTTTTCTCTTGACTAACTAAACCCAACTACACCGATTGAGTCCGAGTTGCCGCCAGTTGATCAACCGTTAGTTTCTCATAGTGTTCAAACGGTTGATGAATCCAGGGATTATCTGCCAAATAATCAACGTAATAATCTGGCTTCACCACCGAGCAATCTTTATACCAAAGCACCGCTGTACGCATTTCCTCAATGTAGAAACCATAGCGGCGATCAAGCCAGATCTTCGATTTTTGCAGGGTAATGCCAGAGTCCACCAGATCATCAGCAATCAGCACATGGCTTCCCAAATTGGCAGTTGTTTTCGTCAAGTCATGAGAGAAAGTAATCGACCCCCGCACCTGGTTATTTAGCCCCCCATAAGACGAGGTAGAGAGAATCGCTAAGGGCACATCAAACAAGCGCGAAAAGATGTCGCCAATCCGCAAACCACCCTTCGCGAGACAAACAATTTGGTTAAATTGCCAGCCTGAGTTATAAACCTTAACGGCCAACTGCTCAATTTTGTCGTGATAATCGGCCCAAGAAACGTAGAGATCTGACACGCGATCGCCCCTTATATCTCACAAGTTGCAGAGCATAATACAACCCAAAGGTATAACTGAGATTCAAAACATGAACAATTTGCCTGATTTTTCTACCACTCCAAAACCAAAGCCTCTCAGCTTTACCACCAAGTTAGCTTATGGAGCTGGCGATTTGGGTCCCGCTATTACAGCGAACATTCTAGCGTTCTTCCTCCTGTTCTTCTTTACCAACGTAGCAGGGCTAAACCCCCGTATCGCGGGCAGTATCCTGATGGTTGGCAAAATTTGGGATGCTGTCAATGACCCCCTCGTCGGCGTACTGAGCGATCGCACCCAGAGCCGCATGGGTCGCCGCCTACCCTGGATGATGTGGGGCGCGGTTCCCTTTGCGTTGTTCTATGTCTTGCAGTGGATTGTGCCGCGATTTAGCGACAATCCAGCCGTTAATCAATGGTGGCTGTTTGGCTATTACATCCTAATTTCCATTCTATTCAACACAGCCTACACCGCCGTTAACCTGCCCTACACCGCCCTCACTCCCGAACTCACCCAAGACTATAACGAGCGCACCAGCCTCAATAGCTTTCGCTTTTTGTTCTCGATTGGGGGTAGCATCCTTTCCCTGATTTTGGCGCAAGTAATTTTTGCTCTGCTCAAGCCCACCAATGTTCAATCAGCAGGCGGCAATTGTAATGCAGGCGTGCAGCAATACGTTGTGCTGGCCGTTGTCTGTGGGGTGCTGGCGATCGCATCCATTTACTGGTGCGTTTGGGGCATTCGCGATCGCGTGCTAGCCAGTGAACAGCACCGCTTAGAAACCACCACTGAGACAGAAATTCCCCTCAAGCAGCAAATTCAAATCGCTTTCAGCAACCGCCCCTTTCTCTACGTCATCGGAATTTATTTTTGCTCCTGGCTCGCCGTCCAAGTGACCGCCTCCATCATTCCTTACTTCGTGGTCAACGTCATGGGCCGCGAAGACCAATTTATCCCGGTGCTGCTCGCCGTACAGGGCACCGCTCTCGTCATGCTGTTTGTCTGGACAGAAGTGAGCAAACAACTGGGCAAAAAAGCTGTCTACTTCCTTGGCATGGGTCTATGGATCATCGCCCAAGCAGGGTTGTACTTCCTCCAACCCGACCAAATCGGCTTGATGTATGTACTGGCTGTCATGGCTGGTTTTGGCGTTTCCACCGCTTACCTGATTCCCTGGTCAATGGTGCCCGATGTGGTCGAGCTAGACGAGTTACAAACAGGACAACGCCGCGAAGGCATCTTCTACTCCTTCATGGTGCTGCTGCAAAAAATGGGCTTAGCCCTGGGTCTGTTTATCTTAGGCCACGGTTTAGCCCTGGCTGGCTTTAAAGAACAAGTTCCCTGCCAACCCCCTCCAGAACAAGGACCTGAAGCCCTTGAAGCAATTCGGCTGGCGATCGGCCCCCTACCAACCCTGGCGCTATTACTAGGTCTTGTGCTGGCCTACTACTACCCCATCACCCGTGAGATTCACGCCGAGACCCTGCTGCGACTCAAAGAACGCCAGCGATCGCAAAACCAACTCCCACCTGAATCCTAAAAAATAAGAACTCAATAACCCTTTCTAGTACGGGCATTAGCGCAGCCTGAAGGGCATACAAGAAAAGCGTAGCCATGCCGGAGGCTACACGGATGTTTGCCCCTTCCAACAGAAACATACCTGAGCTTCTTCCCACTCAATTCAACTCAGACTGACTTGCCTGCCCCAACTCTTGCTGCTTCACCTCAGCCGCCTCAAACGCCGCCTGATACTCTTTTCCACCCAACATCAGATCACCGTAGTACTCATACGGTTGTGACCCATAGATAGGCAGCGGCGGATCATCTGGATAGTCCTCCTGGGCTTCTTCCACCGCTGCTTTCAACTTCTTAACGCTGAGTCGTTGCGCCTCAAAATAGAAAAGTTGGTCAGCCAACCGATTGAAGTGCGGAAACGTCGGGTCAACCAGGCGATCGCCCACCTCTAACCAGGCGTGCTCAATTAGTTGGGGCATTTGACCAGCCAGCACCACAAACCCCTGCACGTAAGTCGCGCCTTGAATCACGAGAGCAGCCTGATAGGCATTATCAAACGGATTTTTGGCTTTACTCTTGATTTGCTGGGCTAGCTCCACCGAGTAGGCTTCATCAATCGGCAAGTTCATGAAAATTAGTTTCTGGGATTTTACAAGCAGCAGTATTGCTTAATTATCTAGCCGCAGCGCATTTCTGATCACCCACTTGCGCACGATTCTCAAATTCTTGCAACAAAAGAGAGACATAAAAGACTAGATTAAGAGCGAAGGTTCCACTTAAACGCCTTGAGAGATTCGCAAACAACTAAGATCCCGATGCTAGAGCCTTCTGTGGCAAAGGTTTGGCATGCCAAACCCCTACAGTGACATGACATTTATCGTAATTGCTCAACTAGGTTGACTTGATGCAGTCTCAAGGAGAGGATGGTAAGCTTTTGGCATGAAAGAACTGCCCCCTCTAAATGGACTGAGCCACGCGGAGAAGGATGCCCTGATTCAAGGGCTG
>DVDV01000425.1 GCA_015296075.1 Leptolyngbyaceae cyanobacterium M33_DOE_097
GTACCACTCAGCCTAACTAGAATATCCCTATGGTGAGAAGGAAAGTGACGACTACAAAATGTAGCATACCTGGATGTGCTTCTATATAAGGCTTTTAGGTCGAGATGGTAACATTTTTCCAGGATCGTCGCCATACCCCTACAACATCTCCCGGACGATATCCCCTATCAGCACGGTTTCCCAGTTCGTCTTCAGAGATCTCACCGATGTAGCCCAATACATGCGCGGCTAAGTCACCGTTTGGATAGTAACGGACTGTTTCAGTGTCTATGACTACACCCGGCAGTTCTGCCGCGAGTTCTTTAATCGCTATCACCTGAACAGGGCTAAGACCCTGAGCAATGCGAAGCAAAAACGGTGATTCCTGATCGGACTGTTCTAAACGTTTTTGAATTTCGGTGTCAGAAATACCCAGCAGTTGAGCCAGTTGTTTACGGGTCTTCGTCCAACTTTCCTCACGAGTCGCTATCATCCACACATAAACAGCATAGGATAAGCGGCTGCCTGCTAGTTCTTGTCCATTACGGTCTAAAATCCTGCCACGAGTAGGCTCTCTAGAAATTAGGCGAATTCGGTTATCAGTTGCTAGCTGACGATAGCGATCGCCCTCAATCAGTTGCAAGTAGAACAAACGACTACCAATCAAACCGAAAAAGCCCATAAATACTGCCAACAGAAGCAAAAGTGCTCGTCGATGACCACCAACGTTACGGTTTTTGACAGAAGGAATGGTGGCAGCGTTAGCTGTTTTGCTGAGCGGGGAAAGAACAATCATACGAGTCAATTTAGCGATCAGAACAAAAGTCAGCCTCTCATTCTGTCAGTTGACCCGTGAAACTGAGATGAAATTCCTGAATGTAATCAGCAAGGAAATGCATCGAATGGCGCGATTACTCCAAGGCAGGTTTCATCTAATAGTCGATCAGATCTAACGTTTCTCCTCTGCTTCACAGATTTTGCTCTTGTAAATGCTCTGAAACCTCTTGATACAGGCTGATGATATGGTGATCAGCTAGGCTATAGTAGACATTTCGCCCTGCTTTTCTGTATTTCACCAGACGTTGCGATCGCAACACACGCAGTTGGTGGGACACCGCAGACTCACCCATCTTTACGATTGCTGCCAAATCGCACACGCACAATTCTCGATTTGCCAATGCTGAAAGCAACCGCAACCGAGTTGGATCTGCCAATACACCAAAAAACTCAGCCATGCACTGCGCTTCAGGAACAGGTAAGACACCGGGCTGCACTTGACGCACGGTATCCAAATGCACCAGAGGAGAATCACAACTCGGTGCATCAGACTCTTGGAGCGGCAAGTCAGGTCTTTCTCGCTTTGGCATAGGTGTCAACAGGTTTAGAGTTTCGTCTCATATCCAGTATAAAAGCAAGAATGATTATCGTTCTATATATGAACATATTTTCATAGATTGGAGAGTTTGTTTTATAATTCAAAAATCCCGATGCACGCAAAATCTCTATGACTCAAGCACCCTCACTCAAAACCCAACAGATGCAGGTTGGCGGCATGGATTGTCCCAGTTGTGAGAGGAAGATTGAAACCGCACTGCAAAAGCTGGCAGGTGTGGATGAGGTGGCTGTAGATGTGGCAACGGAACGGATGACCATATCCTACGACCCACAGCAGATTGATGAGCAGGCGATCGCCGACCGGGTCATCTCACTGGGCTATACCGTTGTCACCCCCAAGCCAAAGAGTTATACCCCAGACGATGACGACTCCGATTACACCACAGCGCATAGCCATAACGATGGTCACGACCACAGCCACGGGAATGGTGAGTTTGATTTGAAACGGGAAGGGTTGCTGATTGCAACCGTTGTTGTGCTGTTTGTTTTGGGTTCTGTCTTTGAGGAGACCCTGCATAATACGCCGTTTTCAATCGCAGAATATGCTGTGTTTATTTCGGCTTATCTACTCAGCGGTTGGGGTGTGTTGACCAGCGCCGGACGCAATATCCTCAAAGGGCAGTTGTTTGATGAAAACTTCTTGATGACAGTTGCGACATTGGGGGCGATCGCCATTCACCAGCTTCCAGAAGCAGTCGGAGTGATGCTGTTTTTCAAAGTGGGTGAAACCTTTCAGGAATCAGCCGTCAGCCGTTCCCGCCGCTCTATTGCGTCGCTGCTCGAAATTCGTCCTGACTCTGCCAATCTCAAAACCGCAAACGGTCTGCAATCTGTTTCACCAGAAGCAGTCAAAGTCGGCGATACCATCGTTATCAAACCCGGTGAAAAAGTCCCCCTCGATGGTGACGTGATCGAGGGTTCCTCCCAGGTTGATACTGCTGCACTCACGGGTGAATCCGTGCCTCGCACGATTAAGGCTGGAGAACAAGTGCTAGCAGGCATGATCAACCAATCCGGGCTGTTGACGGTTAAGGTTACAAAGCTGTTTGGAGAATCGTCGATCGTCCGCATTCTGGAGTTAGTTGAAAACGCCAGCAGCAAAAAAGCTGAAACCCAAAAATTCATTACCCGATTTGCCCAGCGCTACACGCCAATCGTTGTGTTTTTATCTCTGGCAGTTGCGCTACTGCCGCCATTATTTCTGCCAGGGGCAACCCATGCTGAATGGGTGTATCGAGCATTGGTGTTGTTGGTCATTTCCTGCCCCTGCGGTCTGGTAATTAGCATTCCTTTAGGCTACTTTGGCGGCATTGGTGGAGCGGCAAAGCGCGGCATTTTGGTCAAAGGCTCTACGTTTTTAGATACCCTAGCAGCGGTTAAGGCGATCGCCTTTGACAAGACAGGCACCCTGACCAAAGGAGTGTTCAAAGTCACGGAGATTGTGCCTTACAGCGGTTTTACTGAAGCTGAGGTATTGCAGATCGCGGCTGAGGCAGAATTAAACTCCAATCACCCGATCGCCAAATCGATTCGAGACGCCTACGGTAAACCCATTGATGAATCACTGATCTCTGACTATAAAGAGATTTCCGCCCACGGGATTCAGACCAAGATTGGGAATCGAGACGTGCTGGCAGGCAACGATCGCCTGATGCACTTAGAAAACATCGACCACGACACCTGTAACGTTGAAGGAACCGTCGTTCACTTAGCCGTTGATCGGCGCTATGCCGGGTACATTGTGATTGCTGATGAACCCAAGCCAGATGCAGTCGCGGCTGTGCGATCGCTCAAGGCATTGGGTGTCGAAACGGTCATGATGCTAACCGGAGACTCTGAAGCCGTGGCGCGACGGGTTGCTAAAGACCTTGGTGTGGATTCTTACCAAGCAGAGTTATTGCCAGAAGACAAAGTAACCGCAATTGAAACGCTACTCAAGCAGGTGGGCCCGAAAGGAAAAGTCGCGTTTGTAGGAGATGGTATCAACGATGCCCCAGTTATTGCCAGAGCCGATGTAGGCATGGCAATGGGTGGGTTAGGTTCCGATGCAGCGATTGAAACGGCTGACATTGTGATCATGACCGATGCGCCCTCTAAAGTGGCAGAAGCCATTCAAGTCGCCCGCAAGACTCACTCCATCGTTTGGCAAAATATCATTTTTGCCATGACCATCAAGGCCATATTCATTGTGCTTGGCATCTTTGGCATTGCAACGATGTGGGAAGCCGTCTTTGCCGATGTCGGGGTGGCGCTATTGGCAATTCTCAATGCCACACGAGTTCTAAAGTAATTTCTTTAGAATAAACATTCGTAATCGTTAGTGATGAGGTTAGAAATGGCGTCAAAACATCAGTCGTATCGTACTGTCCTTATAGGTTCTGTCATCCTTGGAATTACGATCTCAACAGTCGGAGCGAGCGCATTCCTGAGAGAACCGATAGCAAGTGCAAATAACTCTATTCCGCAACGTTCTGAGATGGTTACAAACATCCAGACCTTAGCTCAAGCCCCTTCTCCAGAAATGATGGCAGCCACGGTATACCGTGATCCAAGTTGTGGGTGCTGTGAAGCATGGATGGAACATTTGCAAGCAAACGGTTTTCAGGTATCAGACGTTCAACAGCCCAATATGAATGCTGTGAAACAGGAATACAACGTACCTGTCGACTTGAGATCATGTCATACCGCCATCATCAACGGGTCTGTAATTGAGGGACATGTTCCCGCAGCTGATATCAAACGCTTCCTGTCCGAACAATCAGATGCCATCGGTTTGGCTGTGCCCGGAATGCCCGTTGGTTCACCCGGTATGGAAGCTGGAGAGACGCAGGACCCATTCACAGTGTTCTCGTTTGACCAGCAAGGAAACACGGAAGTTTTTAACCAATACCCCTCCTAAAGTTATTCATCTCAATCGAAACTATGCCACGCAAACGCCCTACCCCCTGGATTCATCGCTGGTCACGTCTCATCATGGCAGGCCTTGCCACTGTCGGAGCCGTTGTCACCGCTTATCTGACCTACAGCAAATTGACGGGTAATGAAGCCGCTTGCCCCACAAAAGGTTGTGACATTGTGCTTTCTAGCCCTTATGCAACGGTATTTGGGCTACCTCTTGCGTTGTTCGGGTTTCTTGCCTATGCCAGCATGGTTGTCTTTGCGATCGCCCCTCTGATTTTCAATTCCTCAAAGTTTTCTCCACTAGGCAACTCCTCCAAACCAAAGCAATCTGCTGACACTTTAGAAAAATGGACAGGGCTACTGCTGTTTCTGGGCAGCACCGCCATGATGGTGTTCAGTTTCTATCTCATGTATCTGTTGGCGTTTGAAATCAAAGTAGTTTGTGTATATTGCGTTGCATCAGCGATTTTCTCCATCACTTTGTTCGTCCTCTCCTTAGCTGGGCGAGAGTGGCAGGATATTGGACAACTTGTCTTCAGTGGAGTTTTAGTTGCGCTGGTAGTGCTGATCGGGACACTGGGGGTTTATGCAGGCGTTAATAACCCAGCGATCGCTGAATCTGGAGCAGAGCAAACGACTCCTGGTGGATTTGAGGTTACGACCACGTCGGGTGAAGCGGAAATTGCATTGGCAAAGCATCTAACTCAAGCTGGAGCCGTGTTCTACGGAGCATTCTGGTGTCCTCACTGTCACGACCAAAAGCAACTCTTCGGTAGGGAAGCCGTTCAATATGTGACCTATGTTGAGTGCTCCAACCCTGATGGTCAGAGTCAAACCTCTGTGTGTCAGGAGAACCAGATCCAAAGTTATCCAACCTGGGATCTTAACGGTCAAAAATTGACTGGTACGAAAACCCTTGAAGAACTGTCAAAACTATCTGGTTATCCAGGACCGCGCAATTTTCAGAATGTCCTGGAAGAGAGTTGAGAAGTGTGTATCGACGTGAGGAGTGATTGTGTTTAAGCAATGTACAGTATTAGCTCAAATGTTCATTCTGGGCAGTTTTATAGTAACTGCGCCGCAGATTGCTCAAGCACATTCATCAGGACAGTCGCTTGATTCCAATGCAACCAATCGGGAACTGAATAATTTATTTAATCAGGGACGACAGCTTATTGATGAAGGCAACTTCTCTGAAGCGTTATTGCGGTATCAGCACGCGATGAGCTTAGACAGAGAGAACCCTCAAATCTTTTCTGCAATTGGCTATCTAAACGCAGTTCAAAGCAACTTTCAAGAAGCAGTGAATGCCTTTCAACAGGCGATCGCTCTCAATGCCAATAACGCTAACTTCCACTATGCGCTGGCATACAATCTGGCAAACCTGAACGATAATGCTGGAGCAGCCACCGCTTATCGGCGCACAATTGAACTTGATGCCAACAATGTCAACGCTCATTTAGGGTTGGGGGTAGTCGCCCTACGACAACAGGACGCAACTGGTGCATTAACCGCATTCCAGAGAGCAGCAACCCTCGCACCCAATAATGCCGTTGCTCATCGGTCAATTGGCATCCTTCTGATTCAACAGGGGCAGTTTGCAGAGGCGATCGCGGCTTTACAAAAAGCGGCTGAATTAGATCCCCAAGAGAGTGCCATTCAACTCAGTTTGGGAATTGCTTGGCTAAATCAAGGAAATGCTTCAGCGGCAATCGATGCATTTGAACGTGCTGCTTCTTTAGAGCCTGAAGCGAGCGGTATGATTCATGTACAGATTGGCAGAATTTTGCAGCTTGAAGGCAATTTAGAAGAAGCTCTGAGAACCTACCGAGAAGCCGTGAGACTGCAACCGAATCTTATAGAACCCATTTGGGATCATGGAAGATGGGTTAGAATGAGGCAAAAATGCCGTACTCCAGCAGTCTAACCGATAAAGAATGGGAAATCATCGAACCCCTGTTGCCTCAAAAGAAGCGAACCCGACCGCCTAAGTGGA
>DVDV01000191.1 GCA_015296075.1 Leptolyngbyaceae cyanobacterium M33_DOE_097
AAGAGAACAGAATAGACACTGACAGAGCATCAACTTTGAACTGGATTTAGTTACAGAAAAGTAGATACATTGCTGTATCTAGAAAACTAAGCTGCTTGGAAAAAGAAGACTGACCCCTTGACACCCCCACGGCTTCATAGTTGACCTAGTTCAGGGCTTCGGTGTTGGGTCAGTCTGAGCGCTAACCTGACCTAATTGAATCGAGTAGAGGTTTGCATAAACTCCCTGTTGTGCCATCAGTTCAGCATGGGTGCCCTGTTCAACGATCGCCCCCTGTTGAACAACAAGAACTTGATCCGCTTGCGTCACAGTGCTTAACCGATGGGCAATCACAAAACTGGTGCGTCCAACCAATAATCGGGCGATCGCGGCTTGCACCAGTGCTTCCGTTCGTGTATCGATGCTGCTAGTCGCTTCATCCAAGATCAAAATCCGTGGATTAATCAGCACCGCTCTGGCAATACTAATCAGCTGGCGTTGTCCCTGGCTTAACGGCGCACCCCGTTCTCCCAATTGGGTGCTGTAGCCTTGCGGTAGCGACGTGATAAATTCATGCACATTAGCAGCCTGAGCAGCAGCTTCGATCTCGACCTGAGTTGCATGAGAACTACCAAACGCAATATTTTCTGCCACAGTGCCTGTAAACAGCAAATTGTCTTGTAAAACAATCCCAATTTGTTTGCGGAGACTGGCCTGAGTGACGTGGCGTATATCAATACCATCGATTTTGACCGCTCCACCTGTCACATCATAAAAGCGCAAGATCAGATTAATGATGCTACTCTTACCAGCACCCGTCGGCCCGACTAACGCGACCATTTGCCCCGGTTGAGCGCGCAAATTCACGTTTTTTAGCACCTGTTGATTCGTCGTGTAGCCAAACGTAACATGCTCAAACACTACATCCCCTTTCATCGGAGGCATCTCAATTGCATCAGGCGCATCCTGAAGCCGCACTGGCTCATCCAGCAAATAGAAAATCCGCTCTAACCCCGCAAATGCAGACTGCGCCTGCGTGTAGAACTGACTAAGAATCTGAATTGGACGAAAGAACTGCTGCACATAGAGCAGAAAGGAAGTGACCACACCCACCGTTGCAGCACCCGTGACAGCCAGATAGCCTCCGTAAGCCAGCACGCCTGCGGTTGCCAGCGTATTCAGAAAATCGATTGAGGGTAGAAACGCCGCCGTAATTGCAACAGCCTGCACGTTTGCATCCCGGTTTGCTGCATTCAGTTGACTAAACTCTTCAATATTGAGTTGAATTCGGTTGAAAGCCTGCGCTTCTCGGACACTGCCAATATCTTCTTCTAAACGGGCCGATAGCTCCCCAATTGTTTTGCGCGTGACACGAAATCTAACTCTCGCCCAACGTGCAAATAATCCTGTGGTAAAGATCATTAAAGGTATAGCCAGGTTACTGAGCAGACCCAATTGTAAGTTAATCAGCAACATAGCAATGACAATGCCAATCAAGCTAAAAAAGTTGCCCAGCATTTGCGCGACCGTTTGTCCAAACGCTTGATTCACAGTACTCACATCATTTAGCAGGCGACTCATCAAATCACCTGCTTCACTCTGATCAAAGAAGCTGAGCGGTAGACTTTGAATTTTGATAAAAATATCCTGTCGTAGTTGGGCGAGTAACCGTTGCATGATTGACCCAACCCGCAAAATCTGTCCTCGAATTGCCCACATGCCTGTCAGATAGACCAGCCCCAGCAGTATGAGCATTTGCACTAAGCCCTTCAGATTTCCCTGAGCAATTAACTGGTCAATCGACCAACCTAAGAAGAATGGCCCGATCGCCTGGTTTGTCGCACCCAGCAAAACCAACGTCAACGCAATGGGAATTTCTCGGCGGTAGGGGTGAAAGTACTGCAAAAAACGCTGTATAGTCGAAAGTTGTTGGGTTGCCTTTTGCTCAGATGCAACCACAGGTCCAATCCCCCTCATGCAGCGACTCCTTGCTTCACCTGAGATTCTAAAATCACACCATATAAAGGACTCGTTTGCATCAGTTCTTCGTGCGTTCCCTGCGCCACCAGTCGCCCTTTATCCATCAAAAAAATGCGATCGGCATTACGAACGGTGCTAATCCGTTGAGCCACCACAAAGGTGACACAGGCTCTCCGTCGCATCAAGTCATCGAGGGATGCTTGAATTTGCGCGGCTGTTTGAGCATCCACAGCCGAAGTGCTGTCATCCAAAATCAAAATGCTGTAGTCGGTCAGCAACGTCCGAGCGATCGCAATGCGTTGTTTTTGTCCACCGGATAAGCCCACACCCCGTTCTCCTACCAGCGTGTTGTACCCCTCTGGCAAGCCCATAATAAAGTCATGAATGTGTGCCATTGTCGCTGCTTCCATGACTTGCTCTAGTGTCGCGTCTGGCTTGGCATAGGCAATATTTTCTCGCAGCGTCCCAGAAAATAAAGTTGTTTCTTGAAATACAACCCCGATGTGCGATCGTAGACTTGCTAAGGTAAAATCTCGCACATCGCGCCCATCAATTCGCACCGCTCCCGCTGTCACATCATAAAACCGAGGAATCAGGTTCATGATGGTGCTTTTACCAGAACCCGTCATCCCCAACACCGCAATTAACTCCTTGGGTTTGGTTTCAAACGAAACGGCTTTGAGCGTTTCTCGGGTTGAGCCTGGATAACGAAAAGACACGTTTTCGAAGGTAATTCTACCGCCACAAGTTTCAAAGGGCACCGCCCCAGGGCGATCGCGAATTTCAATTTTTGCATTCACCACTTCATAGACCCGTTGAGCCGAAGCTCCAGCCTGGGCGATCGCCGGGGCAGCAAAACCAATCAATAAAATCGGTTGCAGAATAAACAACAAATAGGAATTGAAAGCAACTAATTCACCAATCGAAAAGCGATTGCCAATGACTTGCGCACCTCCATAGCCAAATACAACCAGAGTGACCAAATTGGTGAGTAAAAAGATAATTGGAAAGGTATTACGAATTGCCCGAATCGTCTTCATGTTGGCATGTACCAACTCAGTGTTCATCCGGGTGTAACGTTGCGTTTCAACTGGTTCTCGCACAAATGCTTTGACAACCCGTACCCCCACTAAATTTTCTTGCAAGATAGCATTGAGATCACCCAATTGTTCTTGCACTTGCCGAAACAACTCACTGTTTTGCACTAAAAAACGCGTTAACAACCAACCTGCCATCGGCACCACCGTCAGCGTGATTAGGGCTAACTGCCAATTCATCAGCAACAGAATCACCGCAATACTCACCAGCGTCACAATCGAACTGATCACCTGAATCAAACTTGTACCCAGAAACGTGCGAATTTGCTCAATGTCGCTTGTCACTCGCGTTAGCAGTTGAGAAGTTTGCGCCTGATCGTGATAGCTAAAACTGAGATTCTGAATTTTACTAAAAATTCGATTGCGGAGGTCATAAGCAACCCCCTGCGATGCCGCCTCCGCCAAAAAACTTTGACCAAAGTTAAATACCCCACGGGCGATCGCGGCGATCACCATAGCTCCTGCGCTATACAATACAACCCGCAAATCTTTCTGGGTTATGCCTTGATCAATCCCCCAACGAAATAGCTGCGGCGTAATCGCATTTGCCGCTGTTAACAGCAACAGACTGAGCAAAGCCCCTAAAGATAACCAACGGTAAGCACCTAAATTATTCAACACCCGCCAGAGTGCTGCGAGTGTTGAGGGGGCTGTAGTATCTACAGGTTGAGTCAAAAGCCTTTCACCCCAACAGTACCCCTACATTCTATGGGAAGAAAACTGAAATGCTTGAGTCAACCTTTAAACTCTTCAGGTCGCGTTTAGAACCCAACTCTAAAGTGATTATGAGTCAGAGCAAGACCTGCTGACATTTGAGCAATTTGGGTCATTCCACCATCAAGACTACCGTTGGAATCATAGAATAAACCTCCTGTCAGATTGTTGTAAATGAACCGTTGGGCTGTTGTACCTGCGGAACCTGCAACAACAAACCGTTCTTCAGCAAGTAGCCCAGTCGTACCAACATCAGTAAAACCAGTGCCAGAAATTTGAATCGTATCCGCTGTTATATCAAAATCAGCGATCGCGTCAACACCGTCAGACACATTGTTAAAGATAAAAGTGTCACTTCCACTGCAACCAAACACCCAGTCACTTCCAGCACCACCCGTGATATTGTCGTCACCGCCGCCGCCAAAGAGGATATTTTGAAGCTTACTTCCGTTAATCGTATCAGCCGTAGCAGTGCCAAGAATTAGACTATTCTCATCAACAGACTCAGTGTAGTAAGCAGTTGTCATAGATATGACGCGCTTGATGCTATCAAGATGGTCTGAAATATCATATAGTTGACCATCTAGCAGAACATTGGCAGTCGCAGACTCAAAGTTTTTAGCTTTAAACCCAAGCCCAAGCGCGTTACTTGAGTTGAATCTCTTTCCAGTTGGTGACGCCAAATAGTTTGCGATCTCGGCGATCGTTGTGGCTGAAAAATGGCTTAACTGCTCTGGCGTGAATACCAAATTAATTGTATCGACACCACCTTGTCCATCATAGGTCGTCACCCTTTTTTGATGAACGGTCGATGTCGTGACTATATCGTTGCCTTCTTTAAGTTTGACCTGGCGCACCTTCAACAATTGTGCCGTACTAAAGTCAAATACATTATCTGTGCTAGTTCCACGAATATCCTTACCTCTAGCATCGATAATTTCAATACTACTCGTACGCGCATTAAAGTTAGCAAAGCGAACCCAGTTTCCCATTACTTTGATCGTGTCTATGCCATCACCAGCAAATAGATAATCATTGACACTTCGATTTTCTTTAATTTTGATTGTGTCATCGCCTCCACGAGCAAACACCACTTCATCCACTTTACTAACCTTGAGCGTATCTGAGCCAACTGTGCCGAGCATCAATACCCGATTCAGAGAAAGAGCTACAGCACCGATGTCAGTTCCTCCCTGCCCGTCAGAAACCGTGTAATTAAAGCCAGCATTGCCATCAAACGTATTTGGGTCTAGGGTAAAGATAACGTTGCCGTTTGCTAAACTCGCGGTGCCACCAACAGCGTCGTTAATCGCTGTAACGCTCAGCGCATCTGCTTCTGCATCAATGTCATTGCTGAGCAAGGTAGAAATGGGCAGAACAAGTGGAACATAAGGATCTAGGATGGATGCATCGTCACCCGCAACGGGTGCATCATTGATGTTGGCGATCGCGTAGGCCGCACTCACAAAATCAGTTGTGCCCCCCATCGCATCCGTAGTCGTTGCCACCACTCGTACACTCTTACCCACATAACTCTGATCTGCCGGAATGCTTAGACTAGCGGCATTTGCCCCAACAAGATTCATCCAGGTACCGTTGATATCTTGCTGCCATTGGTATGCCGTGGTAGGACTGCCATCCAGGTCAACCACATTAGTCAGTGCGGCTGTGAGTACTCCCCCTTCTGCTGCTGCACCTGTAACGCTTAAACTGCCTGTCGCTTCATCGTCAATATTGGCGATCGCGTAAGCCGCACTCACAAAATCGGTCGTGCCACCCATCGCATCCGTAGTCGTTGCCACCACCCGTAAGCTCTTACCTACGTAACTCTGGTCTGCTGGAATATTCAGAGTATCTGTATCTGCTCCAGCAATATTTATCCATGTGCCATTAACGTTTTCCTGCCACTGATACGCAGTTGTCGTACTACCATCAAAGTCCACCACAGCCATCAGCGCTGCCGTGAGGATACTACCTTCTGCCGGTGCGCCCGTCACACTTAGCTTGCCAGTTGCTTCATTTTCACCAGAGGTAACATTGAGATTAAACGTATTCGTTGTGTTGCTAAAGGCTGTGGTGCCTCCATTGCTGGTAACATCTGCTAACTCGCCACTGTTTCCAGTTGTCTGATCCCAGGCATGGAAAGTAATTGCATTCGTAAGTGTGCCATTAAAGTTTGCATTCGGCTGGAAGTAGAGACGCGTGTTTGCATCTGCTGCGAGCAGCCGAGCATTGCTAGTTGAGACACTCCCCAGCAGATTCCAATTGCTACCGTTATCTGTGCTGTAGAACCAGGTGCCATTAGTAGTATCCGCAGCGGTGATAGCCATGCCTGTCAAAGCACCTGCATCAGGGTCAATCACATTCCTGCTTAAACTGACCAGCGCAGAAACCGCCATACCAACCGATGCGATCGGTGCGCCCGCATCTTCTTGGATAACGACAGTAAGTGGTTGAAGAGGATTACCCAAATGTCGGGCTACAACAAAGTCATGATTGATTGTAACTGGGTTGTAACTAGAGCCAACAACAACGAGGTTTCCATCGGGCTGTAAAATAACGCTAGTAACAACTGTAGCGATCGCTCCACCGAGCCCAAAAGTAGTGTCAAGACTTCCATCTGCGTTGTAGCGAATTAGTCTCGATTCATCGTTAACAGAACCAGCCACAACTATCTTTCCATCAGGCTGCACCACAACATCAGCAGCAGACTCATCCTCCCCAAAGTCAGTGGTGACTAACCCACCGACTCCAAAAGTTGTATCTAGACTCCCTTCTGCGTTGTAACGTCTTAGCCACAAGTCAGAGTTACCAGTATTGGAATTGTAAAGAGAACCAACAACAACTAACTTGCCGTCTAGTTGCAAAGTAATATCCGAAGCAGAATCATCACCGCTAAAGTCAGTGGTAACGATGCCACCTAAACCAAAGCTGGTATCAATACTGCCATCTGCATTGTAACGTCTTAGCCAAAAGTCGCTGGGTGGAGGAGGTTCATAAGCAAAACCAGAACCGCTGTTGTAAGCAACTATTAGTTTGCCATCTGGTTGTACGGTAACGATGTTCTTAGCACCGTCTGCGAGAACTTGACCATTGACTCCAAAGCTAGTGTCGAGGCTACCATCTGAGTTGTATCGGCTCAGTACAGAGTAACTTGTGTAGCAACACATCGTGAATCGCTCTGTACTCCAGCCAGCTAGGACTAATTTGCCATCAGATTGCAAAACTGCACTTGAACCGGTGTCATTTCTCCTAAAGTCTGTGATGACTTTACCGCCTGTTCCAAAAGTAGTGTCGAGACTACCATCGAGATTGTAGCGGCTTAACCCAAAGTCCCAGCTATAACCATCAGGGTTGTCAACCCTACCGATCACTATCACCTTGCCATCAGGTTGCAGAACAATATTAGAGCCGCGATCAAAGCCACCAAAATCAGTGGTAACGACACCACCTGTTCCGAAGTTAAGGTCTAGACTGCCATCTGAGTTGTAGCGACTCAGGCCAAAGTCTCCGTTGATGGTACCAGCTACAACCAGTTTGCCATCGGGTTGTAGAACCGTACGGGAGGCAGTTTCGTCACTGCCAAAATCAGTTGTGACGATGCCATTTATCCCAAAGCTGGGGTCAAGGTTACCGACACTATTGAAGATGGGGGCATCATTAACAGACGTAAAATTGACTGTTCCGTCAATGATGTTACTCATTATTCCGAGCATATTACTGTTTGCTTGAATTTGAAAGCTCGGAGCTAATTCGTTACCAGAATGTACAAAACGAACATTTCCATTTGCAATATCGTCCTTAGTGAAGAAAGCTGTACTAACCCAGCTAACATTACTTAGAATTTGAAAATTGCCGCCTCTAACGTTTTGAACAGAATAGGTAGAAATGTTATTGTCAGGATCAGTAATATCAAAGTCGTCTGTAGAAAGAGCAACACTTCCACCTTCAGTCACAGACAACTCGACATGATTAAGGATTGGAGGATCAATAACTGGAGTAACCGCAATAGTAAAGGTGTTAACCGTGTTGCTAAAAGCAGTCGTGCCACCATTGTTGGTAACGTCTGCCAACTCGCCATTGCTGCCAGTTGTTTGGTCCCAAGCACGAAAAGTAGAAATGTCGGCAAGGGTTCCGTTTAAATTCTCATTGGGCTGGAAGTAGATCCGTGTCTTATCATCAGCCGCCAGTAGTCGTGCACTGCTAGTCGAAACAGCACCCAACGGGTTCCAACTACTACCATCATCGATACTATAAAACCACTTGCCATTTGTTGTATCGGCTGCGGTAACGGCAATGCCTGCGACGGCACCGACATCCGGATCACTGACCGTAACGCCCAAACTGGCTAACGAGGAAACCAACGTGCCAACTGCTCCAGAAGGAGCACCAGGGTCTTCATTGATGTTAATGGTAATCAGTGGAAGCTGATTATCTACATAGCGGAGTAAAGCAAAATTACTATAGATGGAGCCAGCAACGACTAACTTACCATCGGGTTGCACAGCGACGCTACGGCCTTCGTCCTCTCCAAAGTGAATGGTGACTTTACCTCCAATTCCAAATGTCATATCAAGACTGCCATCTGGGTTATAACGGCTCAACCCAAAATCCGAACTGTAGGTACTGAAGTTGTAGGTTCGTCCGACAGCAACTAGCTTGCCATCCGGCTGTAGAACCACGCTAAAAGCTTCATCGTCCTGCCCAAAGTCGGTGGTCACTCGACCACCCATTCCAAAGGTGGTGTCAAGACTACCATCTGGGTTATAGCGAGTGAGCCCAACATCCCAATTGGAAGTACTCAGGTTGTATATTCGACCAGCTACAACCAGCTTGCCATCCGGTTGTAGAACCACGCTAAAAGCTTCATCACCCTGCCAAAAGCCGGCGCCCTGCCCAAAGTCGGTGGTCACTCTACCACCCATTCCAAATGTCGTGTCGAGGCTACCATCCCAATTGTAGCGAGTTAGCTCAAAATCCCAATTGTCAATACTGGGGTTGTAGGTTCGGCCGACAACAACTAGCTTGCCATCCGGTTGCAGAGCGACGCTAAAAGCTTCATCGCTGTGCCCAAAGTCAGTGGTCACTCTACCACCCATTCCAAACGTGGTGTCGAGGCTGCCATCAGCGTTATAACGACTCAGTCCAAAATCCCAATTGAAGGTACTGGGGTTGTAGGTTCGACCGACAACAACTAGCTTGCCATCCGGTTGTAGAGCAACACTATAGGCTTCATCGTCCTGCCCAAAGTCGGTGGTCACTCTACCACCCGCCCCAAATGTCGCGTCGAGGCTACCGTCTGGGTTGTGACGACTCAGGCCAAAATCTCGATTAGAGGTGGTGGCATTATAAACCCAACCAGCAACAACTAACTTGCCATCGGGCTGCATAGTAACACTATAACCAAAATCAGAATTTCCAAAGTCAGTGGTAACTTTGCCATCTGTTCTAAAGCTAGTGTCAAGGCTACCATCAGAGTTGTAGCGAACCAGCCCAAAGTCGTCATACAGAGGGTTGTAGCTATAACGCTGACCAACAACGACGAACTTTCCATCTGGTTGTAGAACAACACTAGAACCATAAGCTCCCCCAAAAACAAAGCCAGTTGTGACGATACCATTCGTACCAAAAGTAGGGTCGAGCCTGCCAGGGGTTCTAAACGTGGGTGCGGTGTTTGGCTCTAGTCCGATCGCGGGTGCAGGTACAGGCAGGTTGCTATCAGCGGTGTTATTACTGCTTTCGGCAGGATTAGGGTTGGCTGTCACTGATACGATTGGGATTGCCATAATGATTCCCCTTGAGTTTTCTAAAAATTTTTTAGTGTTTGCAGAGCAAATTTGATGGAAAGCGAGTCCGAGCGATCGCACAAACCCTGCCAAAAACAAGTAACGCGATTCTATGAATGCGAGGAAAGTTTGAAGTCGTAGAGCAAATTGAGGTTTGAAGCTAGGAGTCTTAGAGCCTTCAAAGCTTTACTAGAAGGAGATTTAGCCTTCCCAACGACTGGAAAATGATAAAGCACTTGTCTCAAAAGCGTGAGGGGCGTAGCTGAGAAGACAAGGATGACGAGTTGATTAAATGTGTAGTAATCCTAAATAGTTTGTGAGATGAGGAAGGTGTTGCGAAAAGTTTCCTTTAGAACTCTTTTTACAATTTAAACAGGACTACTCGGATGAGAACGAAAAACCTGTTTTAGGAAGATCTTCATTTGTATTTATAAACCTCCCAATTGCATTCAAAACATAGGTTAAAATAAGTTTTCCAAAATTTTTAATCAATTGATGAGTTTGTATATAAGGAAGTTCCCTACACGCCAAAACCCCAGGTAGAAGCGCTTAAATGAGGTTGGCAGGTACGGATAGAAGAAAGAGCATAAAAGATATACTCTTACTACAAATTATACCGAGTGTAGAATTGATTACCGTAACTAAATACTTAAAAAAATATTAGGTTGGGAAAAGGGCTACGTGAGAGGGGTCTACCAAACTTGGTTGAGTAACAGAGCTTTACTCAATTGCTTCTCCGGTCAGTTTTTCTGCCGATGAGTCTCTGGTTTGATTGCACGTTAAATCTAGCGGTTGCAACCAGTTATCCTACCTTGGCTAAAGATTCCCTCTCAATGAAGTTTTAGTTGTTAGCCTACGCCAAGAGAAGTAGTCGCGAGGATTTGAGAGATAAACGCTTGCCCTCTTACCAGTTAGCATTTAGAGCAGGTACACGTTGCGATCGCAACGTGTTTGTTGCTTAAGCGAACAACTCAAGCCAGTAAGCACTGGTAGACTGGGGTCGAGAGTGGAGAGGCAAATCTTTCAAACCAAACCTCAGCCTTCTCTCTAGATTGTTCAAACTCATTCACTCATTTACACAGGAATGAATTATGCGGCTTGAGGCAGGGTGTCAAATTCAGTATGAAGCCAGTGCTTCTACTCCAGTAATTTTTATGCTGCGGCCCCGTAGTGGTTATGGCCAATGGGTAGTGCGAGAGGAATACTTGTTGCAACCAAGTGTTTCGGTAGTTGAGTTTACCGATACTTACGGTAATTTGTGTCAACGCTTAGTGGTACCGCCAGGTACGTTTGAGGTTCAGTTTACAGCACAGGTAGAAACTGCTGACGAAATTGATGTAGAGCCAGAAGCAGAATATGTCTCAGTAGAGAATTTGCCAGATGGAGTTCTGCAATTTCTGTTACCCAGCCGATATTGCCAGTCAGACCAATTGGGCGGGCTTGCGACAGATATTGTCGGAGAAATTATCCCCGGTTATCAGCAAGTCGAAGCAATTCGAGCATGGATTCAATCGCATATTGAGTATCAGTATGGAACCAGCGACTCTTCAACTACTGCAATGGACACCGCTAGCAGTCGAGTTGGGGTCTGCCGTGACTTTGCCCATCTGGGAATGTCGCTCTGCCGCAGCTTGAACATTCCTGCTCGGATGGTCGTGGGATATCTCTACCAACTGGAACCGATGGATCTGCATGCCTGGTTTGAAGCTTACGTGGGCGATCGCTGGTATACCTTTGATGCCACCCAAAAAGAACCACGCGGAAACCGCATTGTGTTGGCCTATGGAAGAGATGCAGCTGATGTTGCTTTATCGACCCAATTCGGCCCGATGCAACTCCTAAATATGAAGGTCTGGGTTAACGCCTAAGACCAAGACTCTAAAGGCTATTTAACTTGACCATCAAAGTCATTTTAAATCTTTGATTACTGTCAATGATTCTTTCTTTATCACCGTCATCCCCGGTTTTTAATTAGTATTACACTGGCAATAATTTTTGCGGTATCTTTGTCAACTTCTAAAGCTTTATGCAACTTATCAAGAAGATACTCCTCTTCTTCAGTAAAAACTCCATCTGTTAGCACAATATCAGCAGCAATAGCAAAGGCTGTATCGTGTAGCTCTAAAGGAATCGCACGAACAGCTGTCGCCAAAAAAATGGTAAATCCTTCGCTCTTTAGCATCTCAGCGAGACGAGCGATTGTACTTTTAAGTGCATCAGAAGAATACCCCTTAAAGAGCTGCATCCGCTCTAACACAGCGTAGACTGTCCGAAGTTCATGATCAGAAGCCTGCCCATCAACTGCACAAGCCAATAAAGCGATCGCCACAAATCCTTCGGCTGGGCTAAACGACACCGTGTTTGGCTGCTCTACTTGCGACGAAAACCCATCTGATAAGCTCATGCCATTACTCCTGAATTCTGATTCAATCGCTATCAACAGGCAAGTCATCAGAGAGCAACCGTCTAATAGAGCATCTGTAAATGACTCAGCCAAGTTTCATCGACCAACATACGCTGCTTAAACCCCTATTCCTAGCTGATTTCAGCCAGAATTGAGGTATGCAAATTTTATCACCATTACAATAAAAAGCTGAAATTGCTAACAGGTCTACCTTCGGCGATCGCGACAAATCTAGAAAAAATGTGATCCACATCATCAGTGAATATGAGTTGATCCACATGCCAGGCTGACCTGGGAAGGAGATAGGGGCGATCTCGATCTGGAATTGTAGTGTCCAAATTCACGTTGGGAAGCAGGTTTTTATCACTGGCTTAGCACTTAGAAGGCTGCATGATAAAGGCATCAAACAAACATCCCCCCTACAAAAGCAAGCCCATGACTCTTTCATTCCTGAAACAAACCCCCAAAGCATCCACTCGCAAAATCCACGGCTCTGAACAAGTTGAGCAACCCACAGATGCGAATCTACATGCGCCTTGTGCCGATGTTGAACTGCTTTACCACGGTGCTTGTTACCTATGGTAATAGCTTCAACAGTTTCTATCGCTTTTCCGTGAGTCACCCCACTCAAATTTTCAGAACCTTAACCCCCAGGAACTAGGCTTCTAAAACACGCTGAATTCGACGTTCTAGTTGATCCAGATCAAGGCCACCTTCATCACGACTAATGCGACGCACAGTGGAGTTAACTTTCCCTAAATCTTGCAACAAATCGGTCAAAATCTCCTGCTGCTGCCGAGACTGAATCACTTCTCGCGGCTCCTGCACCAAGTCGCGAACAATCGTATCTTCAGCACGGGAAGCCACAATTGGGTCTTTGTGCCCTTCTAGATACACAAACGTCCGTCGTCCGGGGCCGCGTTCCTCTTCGACTGGTTGAAGGGATGTCACCTGATCCGATCGCACGTACTTACCAAAGCCCAAATGAACCAATACCGATGATTGAATTTTCATACTGCTTCTAATTACCTCTATTCCCCATGATAAACATTCCACAGAGTCCATGGAATTAAGGACAGAAGCGGTTTCTACGGTATTTAAGGTAGAGGTTTACACGAAAATGTTCTGCGTACAGGAAATGACAAGCGCAATTTTATAATCTTTCCAACAGGTGAAGAGAGACATTTGAACTTGTTTTGGAGAAAACGAAAATTGAAACGGACAAACAGAGGTTGAGTAACTTTCTTCCCGTTTCATAGGACAAGTTGGCTGTCAAAAATCTTGTTTCCCGACTCAGAAATCTAAGTGATCGATCGCTAAGGTAAAAGAAGAAAATTAACCATTCAAGGTTGGCCATTTATTTAGAGCGGCTATTACTGTCCTGTCAACTGTTCTAAGTATTGACGACTACTGAGTCTCAACTGTATCGAATCAACCTTTCGGAGGTAAACATGAATCTCTGGAGTTGGCCGATCAATTCGACAAAATGCCGTCTTATAGTGCTCTAACTCTTCTTCTGCTTCGACGAAAAAGCAAACTATCTCACCCTCTGCTGTTTTCGCTGATTCACGATAGATGCGACGCAGCAACGCCTTAACCGGACATCTTTGAATCACAAAACCACCGCGATCGCGCCGCAATGCTTCCTGAACATTGAGAATGCTTTTCTTTTCCTTGCCAATATAAAAGTAAATTGCTTTAAGTTTGTTCACACTTTCTAAGTCAATCTTCGGCAAAGTCACCGCAGCAAGGGCATAAAAGCGCTCTAAAATGCGACTATTTTCAACGCTCAGCCTCAAAATTCCGCATCGGCTATAAGGCAACGCCGCCAATAGTTGCGAAAGTGCATGCTTCTCATTTTGAGGCTTTTCGAGCTTAATCATCAGGGGAGATCTCCGCAGCATTGAATCGAAAGTCGGTCTAGATAGACTGCCCAATTCAACCCGATTAGTAACGATGATTTTAGAAATAGTTTCATTTTTGGTGAAGCTTTTTTAAGCACAGCAGTGTCTAATTGGTGGCAACTAAAAATACTATCGAATGAACCAGGTAGAAGTATGTTGTGTTGCTTGATAAAGCTGGGGATTCAGCTTCGTAGTTATTCATTCATCACCTGTGCCTGGAGTTTGGACTAATTCAAAAAGTACACCATATTTAGGAGGGGCGATAGCGCAGCCCTAGCGAAGCCATGCCAAAGGCTATTGCCGCAAGACTATACGGCTGTTCGCCCTTACATATAGTGGAAAATCGCGTTTAGTCTAACGTCCAACTGTGCTGCACGCTTTGACAGTAGCGGTGATCAAAATATACATTGAGAGGCAGCGATCGCACTGAGGTGTTCACTTCTACAGCAGTATTTTGGACTCAGGAAAATTTCCTGTAAATTCTAAAAAGTGTTTTTTCTTCAATCGCGGCCTAACCCATCAGGCATTTATCCTACTATCAGAGGTTTAATTGGCTTATTTACCCCCAATCCGGAATCAAGCAAACTGAATGGTAGCTATCTTTGCGCTAGGCTGATCTGGCTACACGTGTAGCGATGCAGTCAGATTCTTAAGAATAGAGCTTAACCCTGATGGCTCCACAATTACGGATCCCGAAGTGAGTTCTTAGCACTCATACTATTAGTCTTGCTCTCATACTGCCCTTTATGACTCTTAATGCCACCATCCGCAGCTACGACATCATTTGCTTTGGCGACGAATTACCTGGGATTCTAGCCTTAGTTGCAGCCAGCCGCGAGTATCGCCGCCAAACGGGTAAAACCCCCAAGACACTGCTGATGTTCAAAGGTTACTCTCAACAAGGCGTTGGCGGGCATCTTGTCCGAGGTCAACTTGCCTATCTTGACCGCAGCCATGTGCCCCAAGAAGTGCGGCAGGAATACAACCTACCTCTATTTGGGGATCCTTCCAGCCTGTACAAAGAATTTTTGCAGCGTTCAGGTGTGGTTCAAATTGCCTTAGACCCCAAACGGGCAGATGCAGCGCTGCGATTAATGCTCAGTGAGGCAGGGGCGGATATAGTGAGTCGAGTTGAAATTCAATCGGTGCTGAAGCAAGGCAACACTCTGGTTGGCATTCAAATTACACGCAATAACGAGACATACCTGGCCAAACAATTTATCGACTGCACCGTCAACGCTGAATTAGCGCAGCGCGCAGGTGTCCTGAAAGTGCGGGGTTTTGGCACTCTGGGCTTACCCCAATCAGAACTTCCAGTGACGTTGGTTTTCGAGACAACTGGCTTATCGATAACAGCACTTCGACAAGTTGAAGAAGCTTACCTGCGTCGCTTTAGCAATCCCTACGATGCCGAAGCTCAGAACTATTTGGCGATCGCAGCAGGTTGGGATCCAAAATTGAGCGATCGCTTTCGGCAAGACATGACCGATAACCTGGGTCGGCTCAAAACCATGTATGTCGGGCAAGATTTTATTGACATCCGAAGCCGAGCCTTATCGATCGCCTACCACTCCTTCCGGGGTACTAAACACATGCTGCACGATAGCGGCACAATCCTGGATGCTGCCAATATTGCCGTTCTGCCGGGAGGTCGCCTGCTCTGGAATGCGCTCTTGTTTCATGTGAATGGCACAGAAGCTGAGATGCTCGCTCAAGGAGCCTGCAAGCCAACCCCATTTATGCTGCAAGAGATGGGTTTCATTGAGACCTGGTTCAAGAGCTTAGGAGCCAAAACTGTCAAGCCTGCGATCGAGTTGTATGTTCGCCATGCCGGAAACGTTTTGGAGGCGAAAGCTCCCTTGAGTGGCGCAAAAATGCTAGCAGGAGCCGTTCCCCCCGATCAGGCGTTAGGCACCTTTGGCTATCATCTCGATGTGCGCGGCGGCATTGAAGGGTTAGGGCCAAGAGCCGTTGAACTGGGTGCTGGCAGCATCAACTTTCCAGTTGCACCCCTATTCAACATCGGAATTCAACATGCACTGGTTCAGAGTGTTCCCAATTTGGCAGTCGTCAGCCCTGCATCAGGATTTGATGGCTATGCCTGTGCCGCAGGTAGGATCGTGGAATTTAATGCTGGAGTAGGTCAGGGAGTCGGAATTGCCGCCAGCCTTGCCCTCTGTACGGGACGCAATTTATTTCAAATTAGTAACAAGGAGATTCAACAGGTTCTTCGAGTGACCAGACAACTCCCCAAAATTTACGGAAGGGCACACACAGCAGAGGCACTCCGACTGCAAACCTTTGAACTAGCCCTCTTACCCGTACCTGTCGTAACGGCTTGATCAACGTCCCACGCAGAAATAACCAGTCACAAATATCAGCTTCTTCAACATCAATTGCGATTCAAATCACCTGTTCACCTTCTCAAATCGATTTGCTCTGAAAAGAGTCAAAGCAGATAAAAAAATGGCTTCTCGTGCATGTTTTCTTATGCACTGCGAGCATCTATTTTTAATAGGAAGATCGTAATTTACACGCTTTAGATATTTCTACCCAAGACCAGCACGATCGCCCCATCAAAATTTTACGGGCAGAAAGTCTTATGCTGTAGAGCAGGTGAAACTGAGATCTCAATTGATGAACCAAACTCAACAATCCCCCAAAATTGTCGTCGTTGGAGCTGGCTGGGCTGGCTTAGGCGCGACTTATCAGCTTGTTCAACAGGGATACGATGTGACACTGCTCGAAGCGGGAGGACATCCCGGTGGCCTGGTCGCTGGGTGGAAAACAGCCCAGGGGCGATCGGTGGAAGCTGGCATTCATGGTTTTTGGTATCCATACCGTAACATTTTTGCCTTAGTCAAGCAGCTGGGCTTAAATCCCTTTACTGATTGGACTCGCTCTTCCCAATATTCTCCTGCTGGTCTAGAAGTCGAGTCACCCATCTTTCAGCAAGAGCCGCGCCTCCCCTCACCGCTCGGCACTTTCTTGTACACCCGGTTTAAGAGGCTGTTTCTAAAGAAATATGAAGTTGACGCAGTTGAATAAGTACTTTAAGTCAAGCTGAAGTGAGAGTTCAATACCCCAACGATGTCTCGTAAAGCTTATCCAAGTGATTTAAACGATACCGAGTGGAAACTGATAGAACCCTTGCTCCCGGCTGAGTCGGGCATTGGTCATCCGAGAGAAGTGGACTTTCGAGAAATTATCAACGCTATTTTCTATGTGCAACGGGAAGGCGGTACTTGGCGAGGACTGCCAGGTGATTTTCCGCCGTGGCAAACAGTCTACAACTACTTGCGACACTGGCAGCGCTTAGGGGTTTGGCAACAGATGCATGACCAGTTGCGCGAGCAGGTGCGCCAGATGGTGGGGAAAGAGGTTGAAGCGAGTGCCGCCATGCTCGATTCTCAGTCCGTCAAAACGACGGAAAAAAGGGGGAGGTCTACGGCTACGATGCCGGGAAAAAGGTGAAAGGACGCAAGCGATTTGCCCTCGTCGATACCCTTGGATTGTTAATTACAGTGGTGGTCTTGGAAGCGAGTTGTCCGGAACGAGTGGGAGGGGCAGCAGCTGTACTGGAAGCGGCTAAGGAAGCCACTCAAGGTCTACAGGTCATCTGGGTGGATCAAGGCTTTAGCGGAGCGAATTTTGCGCGAGTGGTGCAGCAATTAACTGCAGCGGAAGTCGAAGTCATTTGTCGTCAAAGCGATGGATTTGAAGTTCTACCCAAACGTTGGATCGTAGAACGAACATTTGCTTGGTGGAACTACTACCGACGCTTAAGTAAAGACTATGAGATGTTAGTAGAAATGAGTGAAGCGATGATTTATGGAGCAATGATTCATCTAATGGTGCGTCGTTTAGGAAAAGCACAAACACAAACTTAACAATAGTTTAGAAACAGCCTCTAA
>DVDV01000065.1 GCA_015296075.1 Leptolyngbyaceae cyanobacterium M33_DOE_097
AGATCCTCACGCGTTACTCACCCGTCCGCCACTAAGTCCCGAAGGACCCCGTTCGACTTGCATGTGTTAAGCATACCGCCAGCGTTCATCCTGAGCCAGGATCAAACTCTCCATATAGTTAAGTTTGTTGACTCTTATTCCCAGACGCCTTATTACATCCGGTTCTTTCTATTCATTATCCTTATCACCCGTTGATTTCTCAATCAAATGATGGATAATGACTTCAAATAATTGACGAGTATTTTTGAACTCGGTTGGCTATCAAGCTATTCTCTTGTCTAGGTTCAGGACGCAGTCCCTTCAGCGTTTTGCTCCGCCTCCGTTCACCGCGCTTTACTAATATAGCGACAGCACTTGGATAGCGCAAGGGGTTTTTCAAAAAAATCTGAAAAAATCTGAGGAGTTAACGCTGGTAGGCACTTTGATGCAGAAACAGGTCCGGTTTGGGCTAGGTTGGGGGAGTAATTTGCATTGAAGTGAGGCTGTGTTGTGGCTAGAAATGCGGTGCTGCCACCAAAACTGATATTGGATGACTTATTAAAAGCGTGGTTGCAGGAAGATCTGGGTCGGGGCGACCGAACGACTACGCCTCTCGTGAACATAGATAACGAGAGAACCGCTCTGTGGGTTGCAAAAGAATCAGGAGTGATTGCAGGTCTACCGATCGCCCAGCGTGTTTTTCAGTTATTAGATGAGCAGCTTGAATTTAAAGTGCTTGGCATAGAAGGCGAGATTGTGGAAAAAGGGCGTCTGATCGCTGAAATACGTGGTCGTCTTAGCGCCTTGTTAATGGGAGAGCGAGTTGCTCTCAATCTCGCTATGCATTTGAGCGGCATTGCAACTTTGACTCGAAAGTATGTGGAGAAGATTGCCGATTTGCCAACCCAATTAGTTGATACGCGAAAAACAACTCCTGGGCTACGGCTACTAGAGAAATATGCGACCTATGTTGGTGGAGCAACCAATCATCGGATGGGTTTAGATGATGGAGTCATGATCAAAGACAACCATATTGCAGCAGCGGGGAGTATTACAGCCGCGATCGCCCAGATTCGAGCAGCGATGCCTTACCCAATGACGATTGAGGTTGAGACAGAAACACTAGAGCAAGTTGAAGAAGCGCTGCACCAGAAAGCAGACATTATTATGCTGGACAATATGTCTTTGGAACAGATGAAGGAAGCGGTGCGACAGATCCGCACAAGTGAGCAGGCGGTCAAGATTGAAGCATCCGGGAATATCACGCTAGAGACGATACGCGCTGTGGCAGAGACAGGAGTAGATTACATCTCCAGCAGTGCGCCGATTACGCGATCAGTTTGGTTAGATCTGAGTATGAGGTTGCAGTAGTGGGGGGAAGTGACTTACATCCATTTGTTTAAGCTTGTTTAAGCAGGCTGTTGCTACCAAGCACAGATATTTAAACACGGCTTTTAAGAGGAGGTGGATTAGTGCTGAACCGACTATCCGAGCGCGGCGTAATAAGAGTTAAACAAGCAAAATTCGTTGGTTGGTAAAGGCGCACTGAGATGAGGGTGGTTCTAAGATTTGCCTGTAATGAGCCTGAATTAGCATGCCAGAATGAAGGTACAGAAATGTTAAGCTGGATTGCCTTGGAAGGTTTTTCAAGGGGGTTGGCTTTGTAGAGATTCGAGCCAAGCCATGTTGCTACCCATTGCAAAAGTATGAAATCGACGATCGCCCACTTAGAGAACTGTCTGCAAGAAGCTTTGAAAGCTGCATTTAGCATTGATGCAACACCTGGTTCGTTACTGGTACCAGCGAGCAATCCCAAATTTGGGGATTATCAATGCAATGTCGCAATGGCTTTGTCAAAACAACTCAAGCAGTCACCGCGGGCGATCGCCGAAGCACTCGTTCAAAATTTGCAAGTCAGCGATACTTGTGAGCCACCCGAGATTGCAGGCCCTGGATTCATTAATCTGACCCTCAAGCCTGCTTATTTAGAAACCCAATTAAAGCAGATTCAGGCGAGCGATCGCTTGGGGATTGAGACCGTTAAATCCGTTCAAAAAGTAATTGTTGATTTCTCCGGCCCGAATACGGCTAAGGAAATGCATGTCGGGCATCTGCGATCGACCATCATTGGCGACTGTATTGCTCGTGTTTTAGAGTTTCAGGGGCATGATGTGCTGCGGCTCAACCACATTGGGGATTGGGGCACCCAGTTTGGCATGCTCATCACCTATCTAAAAGAAGCCTACCCAGAAGCTTTGACAACAGCTAACGCTTTGGCTTTAGGTGATTTGACCAACTTCTACAAACAAGCCAAGCAGCGGTTTGACGAAGACCCAGCCTTTCAAGAGACAGCTCGTTTAACCGTTGTGCAACTGCAATCTGGTGACAAAGAAACGCTCAAAGCATGGCATCTGTTATGCGAACAATCGCGCATTGCCTTTAGCGAAATCTACGATCACCTTGACATTCACTTAGTTGAGCGGGGCGAGTCGTTCTACAATCCCCTGCTGGCTGACGTTGTTAAAGACTTAGATAAAAGCGGTTTGCTTGTAGAAGACCAGGGAGCGCAATGCGTCTTCTTAGAAGGGTTCACCAATAAAGAGGGGGAACCGCTTCCCCTAATTGTCCAGAAATCAGATGGTGGGTATAACTATGCCACAACGGATCTAGCTGCTATTCGTTATCGGATCAATCAAGATCACGCTGATCGCATCATTTATGTAACCGATGCCGGACAAGCCAACCACTTTACCCAAGTCTGGCAAGTAGCACGGCGAGCAGGTTGGATACCTGAGACGGTACAGCTCGAACACGTACCCTTTGGGTTTGTACAGGGCGAAGATGGCAAGAAGTTTAAGACGCGATCGGGTGAAACGGTTCGGTTAAAAGACTTGTTGGATGAAGCCGTTTCGCGTGCGCAGGCAGACCTAGAGAAACGCCTGCAAGAAGAAGAACGCACTGAGTCAGAAGCATTCATTCATGAGGTTGCAACCATTGTTGGGATTGATGCAGTCAAATACGCCGATCTAAGCCAAAATCGCACCAGCAACTATATCTTCAGCTTCGACCGAATGTTGGCGTTGCAAGGGAACACAGCCCCTTACATGCTTTATGCCTACGTTCGAGTTCGAGGCATTAGCCGCAAAGGACAAATTGATTTTGACAACCTCGGCAGCGTGGATATGGTCTTAAAGGATGAGACAGAATTTGCTCTGGCAAAACATTTGTTGCAGCTTGACGAAATCATCGACGAAGTTAGCCGCGATTTACTGCCAAATCGCCTGTGTCAGTACCTTTTTGAGCTGAGCCAGAAGTTTAACCAGTTCTACGATCGCTGCCCTGTCTTACAAGCCGAAGAACCCCTTCGCACCTCTCGCTTAGTCATGTGTGATCTAACAGCACGCACCCTTCAGCTTGGGCTTTCGTTACTGGGGATCAAGGTCGTTGAGCGGATGTAATGAGAAGACTGGAGCGATCGCGCGAATTAATTTGAGGGATTCCAGCCAGATTCAAAGAGCTGCGATACATTCAATGAATATTTCTTGTGCATTTCCCCTGATTCATGACAGATCCGGCAACTGACGCAATTACCGAAGGCTTACCCGAACGGTTGGTGAAATATAAGGTGCGTTATGCCGATCATCGGCAGGTTCAACGCGAAAGCTTGACCCCAATGATGCGGCATTACGTGGAATTGAAGGATGACTATCCTCATGCCTTATTGCTGTACCGAATCGGGGACTTTTTTGAGACCTTTTTTCAAGACGCTATTACGATCGCCCGCGAGTTAGAGCTGGTGCTGACCGCCAAACATGCCGGGGAAGAAGTGGGCCAGGTGCCTCTCGCAGGCATTCCGCACCATTCCCTCGATCGCTACTGTGCCCAGCTTGTCGAAAAAGGGTATGCAGTTGCCGTGTGTGACCAAGTTGAAGATGCCGCCGAAGTACAAGGACGGTTGGTTCAACGAGAAATTACGCGGGTCATTACCCCAGGCACTGTGTTGGAAGAAGGCATGCTCAATGCCCGCCGCAACAACTTTTTGGCAGCCGTTGTGATTGCCGGAAACCATTGGGGCTTAGCCTATGCCGATGTTTCCACCGGAGAGTTCTTAACAACCCAATCTCAAGAGCTAGAAACTCTGACTCAAGAATTGATGCGGCTTCAACCGGCCGAGATCCTAGTGCCAACCAACGCGCCGGACTTAATTAGTTTGTTACGTCCGGGCGAAAAATCAGAGCAGTTGCCCGAATGCTTTCCATCCCAATTTTGTTACACCCTGCGATCTCAAACCCCCTTCGTTTTAGCCGAAGCGCGGTATCGTCTGTTGCAACGCTTTAAAGTGCGATCGCTGGAAGGGTTTGGCTGCGAAAATCTGCCGCTTGCGGTCAGGGCTGCTGGAGGTTTGCTGGAGTATTTAGAAAGCACCTCTGAGCGGCGCTATGAAACAGAAGAAACTTCAAAATCCAAAAAAAATCCCAAATTGTCGGCGGCTTCACTCCAACAGGTACCACTCCAGCCCCTTTGCACCTACGCGCTGACCGAATTTCTGATTATTGACCATCAAACTCGCCGCAACCTAGAAATCACGCAGACCTCGCGGGATGGCATCTTTCATGGCTCCTTACTATGGGCGCTCGATCGCACTGTTACAGCGATGGGTAGTCGTGCCCTGCGACGTTGGTTGCTACAACCGCTACTTGATCGCGAAGAAATTTGTGCCCGTCAGGAGGCCATTCAAGAACTGGTGGAATCTAGCCAATTACGGCAAGAACTACAAAAATTACTGCGTCAAATTTATGACTTAGAGCGGTTAGCCGGACGCTCCGGTTCAGGTACCGCAAATGCTCGCGACCTTGTGGCACTGGCAGAATCCTTTGAGCGATTGCCTGACCTGGCAATGTTGGCGCGATCAACCCAATCCCTATACCTGCAAAAACTTCAGGTTGTACCGCAAGAGTTAGAAGAATTGGGGCAAAGACTGAGAGCGCATTTGGTTGACAACCCACCGTTATATTTGACCGAAGGCAACTTGATTCGGCCTGGAGTGAACCCCCAACTCGATGAATTTCGGCAACAGGTTGAGAGCGATCGCGAATGGATCCGTAATTTAGAAGCGACCGAACGTGAACGCACTGGCATCTCAACGTTAAAGGTGGGCTACAACAAAACCTTTGGCTATTACATCAGCATCTCGCGAGCCAAATCGCATGGGATCCCCTCTGGTTATGAACGCAAACAAACTCTCACCAACGAAGAACGCTACATCACGCTTGAGTTAAAAGACAGAGAATCCAGAATTTCTCAAGCTCAAGACGAACTCAATCGGCTGGAGTATGAAATATTTTCTGAGTTGAGATCTGAGGTCGGTCGCCACACCGACCTGATTCGCCAGGTTGCCCGCGCCGTTGCCGCTGCCGATGTGCTGTGTGGCCTCGCAGAACTAGCTGCGCTGCAAGGCTATTGCCGCCCAACTATTACCCAAACTCGCGACATCATGATCTTGGAGGGACGACACCCCGTCGTTGAGCAATCCTTGCCAGCCGGATTTTTTGTCCCCAACTCCGCTGCTTTAGGGGGAAGTATCGACGAACCAAGCAACGAACCCGATTTGATCATTCTGACCGGACCCAACGCCAGCGGCAAAAGTTGTTACCTCCGCCAAATTGGCCTAATTCAACTGATGGCACAAATTGGTAGCTTTGTGCCTGCTCAAACCGCTCGGCTCGGCATCTGCGATCGCATTTTCACCCGTGTGGGTGCGGTTGATGATTTAGCAATGGGGCAATCAACCTTCATGGTTGAGATGAACGAAACCGCCAATATTTTGAACCATGCCACCGAGCGATCGCTCGTTCTGCTAGATGAAATTGGGCGTGGCACCGCCACCTTTGATGGGCTGTCGATCGCTTGGGCCGTAGCAGAGTATTTAGCAACCGAGCTGCAATCTCGAACGATCTTCGCGACGCATTATCACGAGTTAAATGAGTTAGCGTCTATTCTGCCGAACGTGGCAAACTTTCAAGTTACGGTCAAAGAGTTGCCCGACCAAATTGTGTTTTTGCACCGTGTTCAACCAGGCGGAGCTGATCGCTCCTACGGGATTGAAGCAGCCCGTTTAGCGGGTTTACCAGCATCTGTGATTCAACGGGCAAAACTCGTGATGACCCAAATCGAGAAACACAGCAAAATCGCGGTTGGGTTACGCAAAAGTGGCGGCAATAAACCATCCACCCAAGAGAAAAAAGCGATTTATTCCGCCATGTTGGATGCCAATGAGCAGCTCGACATCTTCTCTGGTTCAACTAAAGCCGATTAGCCGAATCGTCGCAGACGGGCACTAGCGTAGCCTAAAGCCCTAAAGCGCATACGAGAACAGCGTATGCCGAAGCTATTGCCGAAGGCGATACGGCCAGTCGCCCCATCAGACGGGAAGATAGCTGATCGGATCTAATCCATGCCCCTATGCCGAGAGCTTCAGGTTCATGGCAACTTTTGGTGATCTAATGGCAGGATCAAGATGTCTACCACTAGGAGATTGATCAACATTTGGAATTCCTTCAGTATCTTTTACCTGGTCAAAACCAGCTTCACCTCGAAAATTGGAGCCTCGA
>DVDV01000339.1 GCA_015296075.1 Leptolyngbyaceae cyanobacterium M33_DOE_097
AACATTTGTACTGTAGCCAGAGTGTCTAAAGACTTGTGCACTCAATGTTATAAACGGCAGAATGCGGGTTTCAGCCATTCATAAACGTTAAAACCGGACGTTTTTATGAGAATCATTCTCATATCGAGAATTGCTGGCAAAATGCTGCAAGCGGTTAAAATTTCGGCAGGATCAACTAGGGATCTTAGCAACCCAATTCAAAAACTGTTATTTGTGCGTTTCGTTTATGGCTTCATCATTTTCCTTTGACATTGTGAGCGACTTTGATCGGCAAGAATTGGTCAACGCGATCGACCAAACAAACCGTGAGATTCAGAGCCGCTATGACTTAAAAGACACCAAAACCTCTTTAGAGCTGGGGGAGGAAATTATCACCGTCAACACTGACAGTGAGTTTACCCTTGAGTCAGTCCACACCTTGCTGCAAACCAAAGCTGCGAAACGAAATCTGTCCCTCAAAATCTTTGAATTTGGCAAAGTTGAGTCGGCTAGTGGCAACCGCGTACGGCAAGAAATTACACTCAAAAAAGGGATCAGCCAGGATGTCGGCAAACAAATAACAAAGCTGATTCGCGATGAGTTTAAGAAGGTGCAGGCATCGATTCAAGGGGATGCCGTGCGTGTCAGTGCGAAATCAAAGGATGAGTTACAGACTGTGATTCAACGGCTGCGGCAAGAAGACTTTCCGGTTGCATTGCAATTCACCAACTATCGCTAAACAAAAAGCCTCGATCGCATGGTCGAGGCTTCATTCGCTAAGGAGTAATTGGAAAAAAGGCGACCCAATAACCTTTGAGAAATCAAGTAAAAGCGCTAGAAGACAGCTTTTATCGGCATTTTCAGCCTAAAAACTGGACAAATCCCCCGCGCGATCGCTACAGGTTAGTGATTGGATACAAGGAAACAGAGGGTTGGGTTAATCGATTGCCCATTTTTGGAGCTAACCCAAGCTTCGAGGTTGTGATGATGATGAGATCCGATCCGGCTTCAGAGACAGACGCGTGATAAGTCAGAGCATTCGCACGGGTGACAGAGGGCATACTAATTTCTCAAAGGCATGGGGCTGATGTATTTATCTTCTAGCGAATTCTTTGTTTTACCAGTGATAGACATCGCACGCTCAATGTGAGCTTATACATACCTGTTGTTGATTGCGATCGCGGCTAGCCTGTGATCTCGATCAATGACGAGTGCTAGTATCTACTCCTGCGGAAATTGCGACTACGGATGTACGGTTGCGCCTCTGTCTTTCTTGGGCGATTCCCGGTAGGGTCGTAATAGAGAAATTGATACGATTGATTGTCAAGTTGGTTCTAAAACTCACAATCGATTGCCTACAGTGTTTTCAGTCAGGAATAAACTTGTAGAGCTTATCTGGGTGAACAAATGAGCCAGTCTAATCAAGATGATGCTTGTGCTTACAGGGGGTGATTGCTCTTGCCAAAGTGGTTTTTACCGACGATTAGTGAAGTCGTAATGCTGAGTGACCCGGCATGGGCAACGTCTGAGGCTGCTAACCAAGCACATCATAAAACCTCTTCAGCTACGAGTGCAGCCCAACAAAAGAAGGCTCAGCGTGAATGGCAAGGGGCGATCGCGGCTTTGACCCAACTGTTAAACCAAAAATTAGCTACCCAAAACGCGGCTGACACACCCGACGCGCTAATTATTTCTGGTCCTACTCCCATTTTGAGTGATGCGGCGTTGATTCCACGGTTATCGACCTGGGTGTTTAACGCTAATGCATTCAATCTATCTGCCTTTCTGCCCTTCCGCTCATTACCAGGACACTCATCCAAACAGGCCGAAGTTGTTGAAGAATCCACTAGCCAAACCTTACCCCTGATTCCCGGTGATCCACTGGCAAGTGAACAGTTTTGTCTTGTCCTCTCCCCAACTTTTAGCCTGGTGTTTGTCTTGGGCACAGGCTGGAACGATGAACCCGTGTTTTTGTTTTCGTTTTTGCCAGAGGTGGTCGAGCGCACCTGGGAGATTTTGCGGCCTCGTATTTTGATGCTGAGTGCCAATCATTTGGAACCGTTGGATCGGTTGATTCACACCTTTGCACCGATCGCCCCTGACTATCACACGGTGATGCAATTCACCCGACGGCTGTTAGAGCACCTGCCCGCGCAACGCGAAGAAAGTCCTGCGGTACGAATTGAAGTGCCTCAAGCCGAATCGAGCGAAATCCACCTTGACCACACCGACCAACTTTCGCCAGAGGAGTTGCTAGCAACCGCTAAAGCGTTGGATGTGGAGTTGTTGCAGGCGATCGCCCATGAGGTTCGCACCCCGCTTACTACCATTCGGACCTTGACGCGATCGCTCTTACGGCGTAAAGACTTGCCAGATAGCGTGATTCAACGGCTGCAAAGCATTGACCACGAGTGTAGCGAGCAGATTGACCGCTTTGGTCTGATTTTCCGGGCAGTCGAGTTGGAAACGACAGCAGCTCAACAAACGGCGATGTCGCTGACGCGTACCTCCGTCGCGCAGGTCTTGCAGCAGTTAATTCCACAGTGGCAAAAGCAAGCCAATCAGCGCGGCCTAGTCCTAGATGTGGTGTTGCCGCCAGCGATGCCAGCCGTTGTCAGTGATCCAACGTTGCTTGATAAGGCTTTGACCAGCCTGATCGAACGGTTTACACGCAATTTACCCGCAGGTAGCCATATTCGAGTCGATGCGGCGTTGGCAGGCGACCAACTGAAGCTGCAATTGCAATCACAGCCACAATCTCACGCGGATGATAAGCATGTAGGTCATGGTTTTGGCCGATCGCCCCTCAAGTCTCTGGGTCAAATGCTGATGTTTCAACCCGAAACGGGTAGCTTGAGTCTGAATATGGCCGTCACCAAAAATCTGTTTCAATCTCTGGGTGGCAAGCTGATTGTGCGCGATCGCCCCCAACAAGGCGAGGTAATGACCGTCTATCTGCCACTTGAGGCTAGCTCGAACATTATTGAGGTGTGAGATTCTGGTTAGGGATGGTAGTCAGCTCCAGAACCGTACTTTAGGGCTTCTAGCCATTGTTGATAAAAAAACCGGGGGCGATCGCTGAGGCGATCGCTGAATGGTTTAAGCGCCTGCGTTACGGGCAACAAAGCCGTATAGCCTGCCAATGTTGCATAGTGGCGCAACCAGTCAGCCAAAGCAGGAATTCCCATTTGCGGCAGAAGGCTGACCACATCGAGCGGGTGGGCAACGGTTGTTTTCGCCAACGTTTGAAACAACGCCGGAAACTGCACTACATCTTGCAGAAACGGTTTCAGGACTGGCTCACCCAAAGCGGCCATTTCACCAAACACCAGATTCAGCAGGTCATTGATTTGGTTGGGCGCAATCGATTGGTCAACCCCCACACTCATCGTTTTCTGAAATAACCAGGTAACTGCCAAATTGGGCTGATAGGGCTGCAACAGGCGGAGAGCTGTGCGATCGAGGGTATTTGCCTGCAAAGCTGCCTGAATACCGTGGCTCAATCGATGCAGATGCCGCACCATTGCTCCAAATCCACCAAAACTCAACGGCGATTGGCTACCGCTACTATCCCCGATCGCCAAAATATGGTTCCACTGGGGCTTGAGTGGACTTTGCCGATAAGAAGGGAAAAAACCAAATAGCGCCCGCTGAAATTGCAACTGTTCGAGCGAAACTCCTTGATATTCGGGCAAAAGCCGAAAGTACTCGTCAAACAAAAACTCTAAGCTAAAGCGACTGGGGTGGGCATCCACATAGGTAAACAGGTAGGTGGTGCGCCCATCTCGCGCTGGAAAGGCTTCCCAAAAGTATTGGCACTGATGCTGAATCGGCGTAAACGAGGCAATCAGATCCCCTGTCTGATTTTCAGGAAAGCCTGTGGCACAGGTGCCCACCACCAAACAAACGGCATCCGGCGTTTTACCCTGGCGAGCCTGCCGACTAATCGGCGAAAAGTGCCCCATTGCATCCAGCAGCAGGCGCGTGGTTAGGGTTTGCTCACTGATCTGCACACTGACCCCGTTCGGATGCACGATCGCCCCCTGAAACCCGGTCTGCTCCAGCAACTTACCGCCTGCCTGCAAGAATCGTTGCTTCAGCGTCTCCAGCAAATAAACCGGATCAACACCAATATTCAGCACATCGCGCACCCACACCGGAGATCCGCCAAAAAACTGGATTCGGGCTGGATTGTATTGGGTCGCGATCGCCTGGTCTAGCTCTGCTTCGCTGAGCAACTGCAAATCAACGAACGTTTGCAGTTCCCGCCGTGAAATATTCCATTCTTGCTGGCGACCCCGCAAAATGCCGCGTTCGATCAGGGCGACTCGCCAACCCTGTTGGGCTAAAGCAGCGCCGATCAAAATCCCCAGTGTGCCACCGCAAATGACAACATCCCAATTCGGCTCAATCGACTCAGCACTTTCTGAGACAACAGGAGGCACCGAAGTCTGAAACTCCCGCAGTTGTTGCCAGAGGGCATCAACGCGTTGTAAACCAGCCCAGGGATTACCCGGTACTTGAGCCAGAATTTCTGCTGCGATCGCCATAGATACCTAAAGAATGAGACGTTTTATCTGATGCATCTTAAGTATAAACACAGACAAAAACGGGGCGCGCTAACGCCCCGGCGGGTCTCATCATCATCACAAAGAACATCTCTGGAAATCTGCCTGAATTGAACTGATTCAGTATCAACAGAAAAGTCCAGTCAGAAAATTCCTTGATGACTATTATGGTACAGGATCTGTGAATCTACGGGTAGGGTGTCTGAATCCCTAGAATTCTTTGAGTAAATTTTCTGAACTGAGTAACAGCCAATCTTGCGACTGTCACAACGCCTTCCTGATAAGCCATTCAGAATTTTCGATACTGATGAGACACAATCTGACTTCACGAAATTGATATAGAGAATTACTGACAATTCTTTAAAGCTTTAAACAAAGACATGAGCGAAAAATAAAGTTGTTATGACAGGCAGCCCTACTTTCTCGCGCAGCAGGCTTCTTTCTCAAACCAATCGGAAAGTTTGAGCGCCAACTTTATCAACCATTCACCTTGTCAGAATACGATTTTAGACTGAGCTTTCGACTGGAGTTGTCACCAGGGAATTAATCACACCTTGAAATAACCGCAAACCATCAGTGCCGCCGAGCATGGGGTCAGAAGCCCGTTCTGGGTGAGGCATCATACCGACAACGTTCCCCTGCCGATTACAAATTCCAGCAATATTGTTGAGGGAACCATTTGGGTTACTCTCGGCACTCATCTCGCCATCACCAGAGACATAACGAAACAGAATTTGGTGATTCGCTTCTAACTCCGCCAGAGTTTCAGGGTCAGCATAATAACTGCCTTCGCCATGTGCAATCGGCACAGTGATCACTTCATTCGCCTGGTAGCCAATTGTCCACGGCAAATCGGTGCGCTCAACTCGCAGTGGCGCACGATCGCAGATGAAGTGCAGATCCCGATTTCTGACTAACGCACCCGGTAGTAAACCCGCCTCCGTCAATACCTGAAACCCATTACAAATGCCCAGCACCAGCTTTCCCTGCTCGGCATGGCGTTGTAAGGCTTGCATGGCTGGCGAAAAACGGGCGATCGCTCCGCAGCGCAAGTAATCGCCATAGCTAAACCCACCCGGCACAATCACCACATCGATATCCGTCAGGTCACTTTCTTCGTGCCAAACCATACGCGTTGGCTGCTGCAACAGGTCGCGCGTGACGTAAGCAACATCGCGATCGCAGTTTGACCCCGGAAACACAATCACCCCAAAATTTACCTGTTTAGCCATGCTCATCGCAGATTCAACGCTTTACCTGTAACAGCCCCATCATATAGCAGTCTGAAGGGGTACAACCAAGAAAACCAGCAACCCCTTACCATCCTCAAAAGACTCCTATCAAGGATTTTCTAGGCAATTCCCTGGTGCAAAATCAACCAGTTCCCGTCGGGATCGTAGGCATAAATTTCGCGTCCATGTGAAGCGAGAATTATTTCACCAGGAGGGGGATAACCCAGTTGAGTAAGATGTGCGATCGCGGCATCCAAATCTGCAACTTCCAGACAAAGACTCATTTGCTGAGCGGGTAAGTCCCTGGAGAGTACTTGCTTCGGATGGAAAATGCCCAACTTCAACCCCGGCAAATGAAACTCCGCATAGCGGTTGGGAATGGTTTGGGTAGGAGCCAGATCCAACAAGTTATGGTAAAATTGTACTAGATTAGAAAAATTCTGAGCAGCGATCGCAACAAACACTTCGGTGAGGGTGAGAGGCATATAGTGAACCTGATCCGATCGTGCAAAATCTTCTCACGAGAATCGCTTACAATCTACCTCTGGTCTTGAAGCGGCTTCTAATTCCCGTAAGGGGCACCGTTAAGAACCATTGTGACAACTGTCAGAATCGATTAAACTTCCTAAAATTTTGATCTCAAGACGTTAGGTTAACCCAAATGAGTTTGAATACAGTAACCCTGGTGGGTCGAGTTGGTGGGGATCCCGATGTGAAATATTTTGAGTCGGGCAGTGTGGTCTGTAAGTTTAGTCTGGCAGTCAACCGAGCCAGTCGCAGCAATGACCAACCCGATTGGTTTAGCCTGGAGCTTTGGGGTAAACAAGCCGAAGTCGCTGCCAACTATGTGCGCAAAGGCAGTTTGATTGGGGTCACGGGTGCTCTTAAGTTTGACTACTGGAGCGATCGCGGCACAGGGGCTAACCGTTCTAAGCCCATCATTCGGGTTGAGCGTTTAGAGTTGCTTGGCTCCAAACGTGACAATGAAGCTCCGATGGGTGGCGGCGGTTACAACGACGAGTTTTAGTCAATTTCTAAGCCAATCGATCTATCAGGTCAGGTTTGAGCCAGTTGTGTCGCTGTTCCAGAGCAAAAGCTGTTTTCAGGCTTTTCAGACGAGCCGCTAGAATAGTAGACTGGTGATCTTTTGCATGGACTTTGTTAAACCCCAATGACTACCTCCTCCCAGCGTCGTTATCACATCACAACCTTCGGCTGCCAAATGAACAAAGCCGACTCTGAGCGCATGGCAGGCATCTTAGAAACGATGGGTTATGAGTGGGCAGAAGCACCCGATGATGCAGATTTGATTCTCTATAACACCTGCACCATTCGCGATAACGCTGAGCAGAAGGTTTACTCTTATTTGGGGCGGCAAGCAAAACGCAAACAAGAGCAGCCTGACCTGACCCTAATTGTGGCGGGATGCGTTGCCCAGCAAGAGGGCGAAAAGCTATTGCGTCGTGTGCCAGAGCTTGACCTGGTGATGGGGCCGCAACACGCCAACCGACTGCAAGACCTGTTAGAAGAGGTGCTGAATGGCAGTCAGGTGGTGGCAACTGAGCCTGTTCACATCATGGAAGACATCACCAAGCCGCGCCGAGATAGCCAGGTAACGGCGTGGGTAAATGTGATTTACGGCTGTAATGAACGCTGTACCTATTGTGTTGTGCCTTCGGTACGAGGAATTGAGCAATCTCGCAGCCCAGAAGCGATTCGAGCCGAGATGGAGGAGTTAGGGCGACAAGGCTACAAAGAAATTACGTTGCTGGGCCAAAACATTGATGCCTATGGGCGTGATTTGCCAGGAACTAAAGCCGATGGTAGTCACCTGCACACCTTCACCGACTTGCTCTACTACGTGCACGACATCCCTGGCATTGAGCGCATCCGGTTTGCGACCAGCCATCCCCGCTATTTCACGGAACGGTTGATTCGTGCCTGTGCCGAGTTGCCTAAGGTTTGCGAGCACTTCCATATTCCGTTTCAGTCGGGTGACAATGAGTTGCTAAAAGCGATGTCGCGTGGTTATACCCACGAAAAATATCGCCGCATTATCGACAAAATTCGCCACTACGTCCCCGATGCCGCCATCAGTGCTGACGCGATCGTGGGTTTTCCCGGAGAAACCGAAGCCCAGTTTGAGAATACGCTCAAGCTTGTGCAAGATATTGGCTTTGACCAACTCAACACCGCAGCCTACTCGCCTCGGCCTGGCACCCCCGCTGCGCTATGGGAGAATCAACTCAGCGAAGAAGTCAAGAGCGATCGCCTGCAACGGCTAAATCATTTAGTCGCCCAAATTGCGGCTGAGCGTTCTCAACGGTATTTGGGACGAGTTGAAGAAGTGCTGGTCGAAGCCGCCAACGAAAAAGACCCGACCCAAGTTATGGGGCGCACCCGCAGTAATCGGTTAACCTTCTTCCCTGGGCAGATCGAAACACTCAAAGGAAAAACCCTGCCAATTAAGGTGACAGAAGTACGCGCGTTTAGCTTAACAGGTGTTGCGGTTGAAGCAGCCGTTGTGTAGGCGGTTAGGTTCTAGAGCAATTTCTGCGCGATCGCCTCACAAAAAAGGGGTTCCGTTGGAACCCCGATGCTTTGCTTATTTCTAGGAGATTTCTGGCTGTCACCGTGTTTCAGACGACAGCCCTATCAGGCACCGTTACTTGTTGCCACTTCCAGAGGCGGAAATCACTTGTTCTGCAAGCTTTTCAGGCACTTCTTGGAGGTGGTCATGCTCCCAGTGGAAGAAACCAACGCCCAAGGTGAGCGATCTCAATTCCACAATCAGGTCGTGCATCTCTGCCTGGGGAATATAAGCGGTAATCTCATCCCAACTGAGCCAACCATCTTTCGCGGCATAGCCAAGAATTTGGCCTCGTCTGCCACTAATTAAGCGCAATGCCTTCGAGGTGAAGTCATTTGGCACTGAAATTGTGACGTTCAAGATCGGCTCCAGCAAAGTGGGTTCACACTTCGCCATCGCCTCTTGCATCGCCAGCCGAGCAGCTTGCTTAAAGGCTTGCTCAGAACTATCAACGTTGTGATACGAGCCGTCAGTGAGGGTCACAGCCACATCCACCACCGGGAAGCCGAGCGGCCCATGACTGAGAAACTCACGCACACCTGTCTCCACAGCGGGAATGTACTGTTTCGGCACAACACCACCCACAATGCGATCGTTGAAGTCAAACCCCTCACCTCGCGACAAAGGCCGAATATCCAGGTAAACGTCACCAAACTGACCATGTCCACCCGTTTGGTGCTTATAGCGTCCGCGTATGTGAGTTGCATTCTTGCGAATCGTTTCCTTGTAAGGAATGTTAGGCAAGTGCGTCGTCATCGGCAGATTGTACTTCCGCCGCAAGCGATCAATCGTGACTTGCAGATGAATATCACCCTGTCCCCACAAAATGACTTCGTGAGTGTCGCCATGCTGTTCCCACACCAAGGCGGGGTCTTCTTCCAGGAGTTTATTGAGGGCTGCTGTCAGCTTCACCTCATCGCTGCGCTTTTCAGGGGCGATCGCCTTCGCAAACACAGGGGCTAACCGTTCTACTTTTGGTAACGGCTTTACCTTCGCCCCATCCGTAGCCAGCGTTTCGCCAGTCACAATCCCTTCCATGCGGCCCAATGCTACAATCTCACCCGCTTCGGCGGCATTGAGATTCTGCTGTTTCAGCCCTTGCAGTCGATACAGTCCGCCAATCCGCACCCCATTAAGGCTCATACCGTCAGTAATCGTGCCACTCCAAACTCTGACTAGACTGAGCTTGCCACCTTGAGGTGTGTAATAGGTCTTAACTACCTGGGCAAGCGGCAGTGCAGCATCCGTCTTAATGCCACGATTTTGAGTCGTTACCTCTGGGGCAGGCGCTTCTCGCAACAGTGCTTCCAATAAGGGGCGTACCCCAAAGTCTTTGTCAGCTTGACCTACGAAGACAGGCACGATTTGGTCAGCGCCTAACTCCATCTTCAAGTCTTGCCAGATTTCTTCTTGAGACGGGTCAACGTCTTCCAGCAATTCCTCTAATAAATGGTCATCAAATTCTGCCAGGGTTTCTAGCATTTCATACCGGGTTGCCTTTTCCTGCTCCTTGAGGTGATCGGGCAGCGGCACCGGGTCAGCAGGCGCGCCTGGGTGATAGTGATAGGCTTGCTCCGTTACAAGGTCAATAAACCCAACCAGGTTTTCACCTTTGCCAATTGGGTACTGATGAGCCACTAACGGACGACTTGAAACCCGCTTAAGGGCACTCAGCACATCTGTGAAATCAATATCAGCACGATCCATCTTATTGATGAAAACCAGATGCGGGATGTGCCAATCATCTAAAAACTTAAATAGAGGAGATAAATTCAAAACGCGATCGGCGGCAGCTTCACAGACAATCACAACCGCATCAACCCCAACCAACGCATTCATTGTTTCTTGGGTGAACTCAATCGATCCAGGGCAATCGAGGAACGTAAAACGAACGCCGCCATACTCAGTATTGGCGGCGTTTACTTCAACAGTCATTTGGCGATCGCGGGCTTCTTGTGATGCATCCCCTACCGTGTTGTTGTCCTGCACTTTGCCCTTGCGGGTCACGGCTCCCGTTACAAACAAAATGCTTTCAAGCAGAGTTGTCTTACCACTGAGATAGGGACCCACGATCGCCACATTTCGTGAGCCAGAGAGAACGTTTTCACTCATAAGTACCTCACCTGTTAATTAATGGTGTGACAGGCTGAAAAAACGTAAAAACACTTTGCAGAGAGTGTTTTGTCAGCCATTATCCCTTCCGAATAGCTCCGACACAGAAGGAATACTTTCATTTTGAAATGAGGCAGCCAAACAGATTCAAAACGACAACATCTTTTAAGAAACAGTTAAACATCCCTTAAGTGGCATGACTATTTGTATACAGTTCAATCAATTCAGTAACACCTCCCTCACTCCCCC
>DVDV01000008.1 GCA_015296075.1 Leptolyngbyaceae cyanobacterium M33_DOE_097
GAAACATTTGTACTGAAGTCAGAGCCTCTAAAGGCTTGTGCGCTCAATTTTATGAACGGCAGAATGGGTATTCCAGCCATTGATAGCTGTTCAAAATGAATATTTTTGTGAGAATTATTCTCATACTGAGAATTGCTGTCCGGGAACGGATGAACTTGACGCAGGACTCGCGACACCCAGTCAAGGAAAAGTCACCACGAACACCTGGTTTGCCTCAACGATGTTGGAAAAAGGGTTTGCAGAGCAATCGTTAGACCAAATCGCGGCTCTCACTCCGAGTGGCGTGTTCAGTGGCACAATCCAGTCCATCATTTTCCCAACTTACGTTTCAGAGCCTCGACAAATTGCCCAGGACACTTGGGAAGTTGATATTAATGCAGCACGGCAATTGATTGACCGAAAAACAGGCGATCGCAAAACGTTTGAAGTCAATCTCACGTTTACGGTTCGGGCTGTTGAACCTCCTCGTTCACCACTGGGGGATAAAGCTTCTTTTGTCGAGCAACGAGTTTACCAGCTTCGAGCCGCAGGGCTTGAAATTACGAAAATCAAAGATTTTATTGCCCCTTAATCCCTAAAACGAACGATGCCACAAGAAACTCAAACAACGCTCTCGCGGGAAGAAGAAAACGCGATCGCCGGGGGCTTTGATGATGCTGAAGATCGGCTCATTACCCAAGAACATCAACTCGCTCAGACGGAAGAAACACCTTCCCCGCGCGCACCATCTGAGCGCGGGGGAATCCGTCTGATTTCAGTTTTAGTTGGAGTTGGGTGCGTGATGGGAATCGGTGCGGCCTGCTGGTTTCTTTTCTTTGGCGAAAAAACTCAGACTCGCAAACCGACTGCTGAAGCTAAACCAACGTCCACTCCCGCTCCACCCACGAAATCTGAAGATGATTCGTTAAAAGCAGAGTTGGCTTTTGCCCGTCAAAGACAGGCAATGGAGCAGGCACAACAGGAAGAAAAGGCGGACAAGAACCCTGAAAAGCTGGCTAAGAAAAATGTAAAAAAAACCGTTGGGGCGACATCAGCCACAACCCCTCAACCAGCAAGAGCCGCTTCCCCATCTGCATCACGTCCTAGCAGTTACCGTACCGCTAGCAGTTATCGCACGGTTTCTCAGCAACCTCGGTCTAATGCTTCTCGATCCACAGAGAGCAAAGCCCCAAGCAGCAACGCTAAAAGCGAAGACCCATTTACTCGGTGGGAACGGTTAGCCAAAACGGGGCAAACCCACTTTCAAGAAGGTCAAACCAATACTGCCGATGCCACAAGCAGCGATCCTCAAGAAACATTAGTGGCAACTACCGGGACGCTACCCGTTGGAGGAGCATCGAAATCAGTTCCCTCAGAAACTCCAACCGCACCTGAACTGATCCCAGTGGTCGCGATCAACTTGAGTGATACCCCGACTTCGGATGTACAAACTGATTTAGGCATGTCTCCTGGCGAGTTAGGCATTTTGAACCGTTCTGATACAACACCAGATTTAGATACGCCTCGCGAAATTTTGATCGGCTCAGTGGTAGCTGGAAAAATCACGGTTCCGATCACCTGGATGAATGGTGAGTCGTTGGGGCATGGAGCCGTCGAGTTAACCGAACCCTTAAAAGATAAAAACGGAGTGACCGCCTTTCCCAAGGGAACCATCTTGATTGTTGATGCAAAGCCGATTGGGAGAGAAGATTCAAACGCACCGAATGCAGCATTACAGGTCAACGTGATTGGCGCAATCCTCCGGCAAGATGGAGAGGTTAAACAATTGCCCATTGATTCACGGGCAATGGCGGTGCTGGGTAATGATGGTGGCCCAATCCGCGCCAAAATTTCTGGCAGCCACCCACCTGGATTAATGTCTTCTGACGATTTCATCCTTGCGATCGCGGGTGGAGCTGCAAAAGCAGGCGAAGTCTTGAACCAACCAGAAGTGACTAGCAGTTTCTCAAGTGGCGATTACTTCGGCTCTAGTCAGACCACGACCAGCCGAAGCCGTGCCCCTAATCTCTTAGGAGCATTGTTTGAGGGAGGGTTAGAACCCGTCACTGATTTAATCAAAGGTCGAATTAACCGAAGGGATAGCTATCGGGACACCCAACGCAAAGCAAAGCAAACCCAACCTATTTTGTGATTGAACAGGGTTCTCCCGTTGTGATTATTGTCCAGTCGTTTATGCAGGTACAGTAATGTTTCATCTTCTTTTACCCTTCGCCCTAATCGGGACTCCAGCCGTTCAAGACCTGGAGTCAACCCCTGCTCGCTACGCTGACACTCGAATTACAGACGCAAGGCAGTACCAAAAAATTGACCAAAAACGCGCTCTCAACGAGCAAATTTCGGTTGAGCTTCCCACTGGAAAGGCTACAGTCATTGATTTCCTAGCAACAGGAGAAACGATTCTCGATATTCTTTTAGCTGACCCCTCTCGTATCACCTATACGACCGATGCGAGAACACAAAAAGAAGGGAGCAAAAAACCAACTGCAATTTATCTGCGAGAAAGCGAGAAAACAGTTTTTCCCGGTATGACCTCAGCAGCGATCACCAATATGGTTGTGACAACGATTGGAGCATCTGGACAACGCTATCGGTACAATTTTGCAATCGTTCTCACAAAAAAGCCAACAAACTTAGGGATTCAAATCACATCTGAGCAGGGCACATTTGGGGACATTATGATGAATGGGCAACCGATATCCCCCTTCAAAGTGCAAAAAGGTCTAGATATCGCACTTCAGCGCAGGTACACAGCAGGCGGTGACCCCGTTGTAAAGAAGGTGAGAGCCTGGGTCAACCTTGTATCCAATGGAGCAGATGCGATCGCATCTGCTCGCAGAGTAGGTGTCACACCTGTATTACTCAAAGAATTAGTGAAACTTGCGGGGGAGGAGGAATTGAAAGAGCGCTTTCAGCCTTCCTCAGATCCTCCGAGTAACAATTCGCCCACCCATCAAGAATCTTCCCGATTATTGATTGGAGCAAAACGATCATGAGGTGATTTGCAGCGTATCTTCTTCAAAAGATTAACTCAAGCACAATTTGGAACCTTTATAAAATGCTAATGGACATTGATGGGGCATGACAGTTATAAGTTTAGCCTCACAACCGATCACCGTTAGCAGCTGTGGGATCGCTAATTCTGTAGCTGGGTTTGTAGCTGTCGTCTCACCAAGATAGCTGTCAATTGATAAGGCACATCCGTCTGCCACTTAGATAGCATCGGGTGTGCCTTGCGTCATCCCCTGCTTATTCGCCTTAAAGCAATCACGAGAAAGTCTGCGTTTCTAGCTACTACTAAGAGACTAAATTTTAGTGAGAGTTATCCGCCGAACTTTGTGCAATATTGCACTGTCGGCGCTTAAAGAACTTATTGCCAACTAAGACTGTACCTACTCCAATTAATGCCGCAACAGAGGAAGGTTCGGGAACTTGTTCGTACACAATCGTTTCTCCGGGAAGTGCCGCAAAAAATTCTGGCGGCTTACGTACCTTCGTAGCCTGCTCAAATGCGTAAGCAAAGCCAAGCAGTTCTGGCTCACTGTAGGGAAGCCCCAGAAATGAAAGTGTGAAAGGTAACTTGTCAGAGGTAAAGCCTGCTGGAACCTGAATATCTGGAAATCCAGACAGGTTCGCTAAGTCTGTAGCACTTCTACCTCCAGATCCACACACATAGCTAGGATCTACAACACCTGGTAGGGGAGAGGCTGGGCAGCGAGAAGTCGGATAGATTAGAGCATCAATATTGTTGGCTACAAGAATGTTCTCAACCGCAGGAGTGATGATATTCTCCTGAATATCTTTAGCTGCTGCGTACTCAGGGTTACCAATAGGGCCTCTCACTTCTGCTTCCAGCAGTCGTTCAAAGACTCTTGTATTAACCGGAAACTCAGAACCAACAACTTCAGGAGACTCACTGATAGCAATAACCTCTGCCAACGTTTTTGGGTATTCTTGCCCAAGTGTCTCTAAATAGTCCGCTAGTTGATACTTAAATTCGGTATCAGAGATTGTGCTATAAGTACTGCCCCTTAAAGCAAAGACCTCTTCAGGAAAAACCAAGGAATCAACGATAGTAGCACCGAGCGATTCTAGAACCGTGATAGATTCTTCAAACGCCGCAGTGATTTCAGGGTTACCGCCCACAAAGTCTCTACCAACACCAATTCTGACCCCTGAAAGTGCATCTTTGGTTAGAAACGCAGTGTAGTCAATAGGGAACTTTCCTTCGCTTTCAGCAGTTGCTGGATCATTGGGGTCAACCCCTGTGATGTAACTAAGGGCAATTGCTAAATCAGTTACAGTGCGAGCAAAAGGACCACCTGTATCTAATGAGAGGCTGAAAGGAATAATACCGTCGCGGCTAGTCAATCCAAGCGTAGGCTTCAACCCGGCCAAGCCATTAGCCGACGAAGGACCTCGAATGGAACCACCTGTGTCAGTGCCAAGAGCAATGACTCCAAAGTTAGCTGAAATTGCAGCCGCAGGTCCACCACTCGATCCTGCAGGACCTCGATTAAAGTTGTAGGGATTAAGCGTTTGTCCTCCTGCTGAGCTATACCCGCCTCCTGGAGAACCTCCGTGTGCCCACTCATCCATATTGGCTTTAGCAAAAATGATGGCACCTGCGTCTCGCAGTTTCTGCACAATAAAGGCGTCGTCAGGAGGGATAGAACCTACTAATGCCACCGAACCGCCAGTAGTCGGCATATCAAACGTATCAAAATTGTCCTTAAGAATAATAGGAATACCGTGTAAGGGACTTCTCGGACCGGATGTTTGACGTTCAATATCTAGAGCTTTCGCAATCGATAATGCACCTGGATTCACTGTAATTAAGGAGTTGAGAGTATCATCGTACTCATTTACCCGGTTCAGATAGAGTTGAACCAGACTCTCTGCTGTTAAAGCACCTGAATCAAAAGCATCATTAATACTCTCGATCGTTGCCTCTTCGAGTTTAAATGTTGCACTTAGTGTGATGTCAGCAATAACGAAAGTCGGTAAAGCAGTAGCAACTGCTGCTGTTGCATGAAGAAAAAATTTTCTCATGAGTGCTCCTGGTGAATGAAAAACTCTGCCTCCAACTGCCGACTTAAAGGAATAACGACAAGGAAGATCGGCAACTATTAACAGATTCAAGGTCAAACTAGATGAACAAAGGGTTTATAACTGTTGTCTGGATAACAGTTATTTCCACAACGTCAGAAAAAGCTCACAAACTCTAGGGCTGTGAAACGACAACCAAATAGACGACCATCAAGGCAGACAAGAGCAAATTAGACAAACAGGTAAAACGCTAAAGTACAGGAGTATCAGTCTCACCCTTAACAACTCCTATTCCAAACTGTTTACGTGTAACGTTACACGTAAACAGTTTTTGTTTTCGATCCGATGTTTCAACTTAAACATTTCATGTCAAAATAAATTCATTCCAATTAGCCAGGATTATCAACCCAGACATCCTAATCCTTGCTTACGTGTAACGTTACACGTAGAAACCAGAAAATTTAAGCGCCACAGATTCAGGAAGAAAAATATGATAATCGCGATCGCGAATCTAAAAGGTGGTGTTGCGAAAACAACGACAGCCGTTCATATTGCTTGCGGCTTAGCCAAAAATGGCGCGACTGTACTTGTGGATTCAGACCCGAATCGATCTTCACTTGCATGGGCAGGTAAATCTAGCAATGCGCCCTTTAAAGTAATCACTGAAATTGAGCTATTGAAGTATCAGGGGCAATTCAAGCATATTGTTACAGATACAAAAGCTCGGCCTGAAAGAGAAGATTTGAAAATTTTGCTAGACACAGTAAATTTAATCATTCTTCCAACTCCACCAAATGGAGATGATTTAAGAGTTACTGTTAGTACGGCTAAAGCTCTTGCAGAACTCAGCAGTACTAAACATCGAGTTCTACTAACAAAAGTTCCAACTCATAGTGGGGCAAGCGATGAACAGGATGCAAGAACCTGGTTAGAATCACAAAAAATTCCAGTCTTCAAAGGAAGAATTCGGTTTTACAAGGCTTATGACAAAGCTTTTCTAGCGGGTGTACCTGTTTATGAAGTTAAAAAGGACAGGAACGCGAAATTAGCTTGGTCAGATTATCAAGCAGTTATCAAGGAGGTAATGGATTATGGGAAGTAAGTTAGCAGGACTCAATCGGTTACTGGCAGTAGAAGCGGATATTGATTCAGAACCGGCTCCAATCTCAGAAGCAACTCCAACCATCGATTACACCTCCCCAGTAGAAGGTTCTCCAGTTTTGATTCCCATATCAAAGATAAGGAGATCACCATTCCAGCCACGAACCTTTTTCAACCAAGAAAAGATTCAAAAGATGGCGGATAAATTTCGGCAGTACCGAGAATCAGGAGTTCGCCCAAAGACAGTGATCTTAGTTCGTCCAATCTCTGGAACGGATGAATACGAATTAGTTTTTGGAGAACAGAGAAAAATCGCTCATGAAAAGGCTGAATACACGGATGTACTCGCCTTTGTAGATGACACAATCAAGGATGAGGAAGCAAGAGAGCTAGCTTTAACAGAAAACTTGCTAAGAGAAGATCTAAACCCGATTGAAAAAACTGAAGGTATTCTCAACTTTGCAGCAGTAAGAATCGGGATAACCCCGGAAGAAGTGAAACAACTCTTAGATAAAGCAGCTTATGAAAAAAAGCGAAGTCTTAGTAACGTAACACTTACAGATCGCTGGCAAGTTTTAGAAGAGGTATTTCAAGAATTACCTGGGAATATTACCCCTGAAAGTTTTAGAACAAATTATTTACCCCTTCTAAATCTGCCCCATGACATCCTTAGTGCACTTCATAAGGGAAAGATTGAGTATACAAAAGCAAAAGCGATTGCTTCAATTAAAGAAGATGAGGTGCGAGCGTCTTTATTAAAGAAAGCAATTCAGCATAATTTATCAATCCGCGAAATTAGAGAAAAGGTTCGGGAACTCAAAGCAACTTCTGACCAGTCAAAACATTCAATAATTTCGACCCGATTTACTAATTTGGGCAAGCAGCTTAAGAAGAGCAACGCATTAAATCATCCAGATCGATGCAAGGAAATTGAGGAATTGTTGAATCGATTAGAAGATTTGTTAGACGCCTAGTAGACTGTCAAGAAATAATTGAGGGATAAAGTCGCTTGAGTTTGATTCGTGCATTTTCAGTGGTAAATTGCCAATCAATGGTGCGAGATTGATTATTTCTACGTCCTTCCCAAGCAGCAATTTCTCGTTTCAACGTATCTTGATCTGGAATGCGGCGATCTAAGCACTGACGGGCTAGAACACTCAGTTCAATTTCTGCCATGTTCAGCCAACTGCCGTGTTTCGGCGTGTAATGAATCTCTAACTTGTCTAAAATCCGCTTGGCTTCTTGGGGCTCAAATGTCTCATATAAGGCAGATGGATCATGGGTATTGAGTTGGTCATGCACGATGGTAATCCATTGGGCATCGGGGTAACGCACATCCACCAGATATTTCATTTGTTGGGCATAGTATTGTTTGGTGCGCCGCTGGGTGACTTCTACATGTCGCCATCCGGCTAAGGGTTCGGAAAACATGAAGAGATTACAGACTCCATTGCGTTCATATTCGTAGTCATAGCGCTTGGGTTGACCGGGTTGGGGAGGCAGAGGCACTTGCGTTTCGAGCACTAATTGTTTGCTGGTTTCATCGAAACAGACCACCGGATAGCATGGGTCATAAGGACGGGTATAAACGCTCAACACATCTTCCATATAGTAAACAAACTCACCATTGGCTTTGGGCGGAATTACCCAGCATTCCTGCAACCAGGGTTTGAGTTTGTTTTTTTCAGCGTTTGTCGCACGGTTTCATGCGAAATGCGCTCCACATAGACCAACTCAACCAGTTGGTCTGCTAACAAGCGGACGCTCCACTTCCCTTGTCCTTCCGGAGTCTCCGCACAAGCTAGAGCAATCAAATGTGCTTCTTGTTCCCCATCCAGCAAACGGGGCTTAGTGCGACTTGGTGTTTGACGCGATAAGGTCGCCTCTAAACCCTGTTCCACCTAGCGTTGCCGCACTCGTTCAATGGTTGAAACGCTAATATCGAGCGCATCGCTGATGTCTTGATCCCGCCAACCACCACCTTCCTGGTTGATGTCAGCTTTGAGTAAAATTCGAGCATGATTAAGTTTGTAAGCGGAGGTTTTTCCAGTCGTTGTAACTTTCTCTAAAACCTCCCGTTCTTCACTGCTAAGGGCTACGATATATTTCTTTTGGGGCATGGTTAGCATCAAGTATCTACCGCTCAATTCTCTCTGATTTTATCCATCAAAACAAAGTTGACAGCCTACTAGTTTCGTCTAACCAGTAAGACACTATTCGTGGTACATCTTCAAGGTCGTTAATGTACCACGAATAGCATCCTCGTTCCCGGTCGCCCTGCCAAGCCAACCTGCTAGCAGCAATTCTCATTTTGAAACATTTGTACTGAAGTCAGAGCCTCTAAAGGCTTGTGCGCTCAATTTTATGAACGGCAGAATGGGTATTCCAGCCATTGATAGGTGTTCAAAATGAATATTTTTGTGAGAATTATTCTCATA
>DVDV01000036.1 GCA_015296075.1 Leptolyngbyaceae cyanobacterium M33_DOE_097
AAACATTTGTACTGAAGTCAGAGCCTCTAAAGGCTTGTGCGCTCAATTTTATGAACGGCAGAATGGGTATTCCAGCCATTGATAGCTGTTCAAAATGAATATTTTTGTGAGAATTATTCTCATACTGAGAATTGCTGACCTAACCGCTTCTAACTAGCTCTATCAAACGGATAGGGGTAAAGTAGGAAAGCTATACGTTTCATCACTGGATCGCGGCAGCAATGAACCTTTTTTTGCTGAAAGTGCTTGTCCTTTCACTTCTACTATCAGTCGCCATCAAATATGGAGGCCCCTATTTACCCGTTCAAGGTAATCAAACAACCGTTCTCACAGCGATTACCCTACCAAGCATCGTTATGGCGATCGCACTAGGGTGGCGCTGGTTCAACACACAAAAGAGGTAAACGGGTGAGATTTGGTCAGTGGGTCGGCTTATTGCTCCTCATCGCAGCAGCCTACATCGTTTGGGAAACACGGCAATTGCTACTGCTCGTCTTTGGGGCGATCGTCTTAGCTAATAGCTTGAATTTACTCGCTAATCGGTTAGAGCGCTCTGGCATGAAGCGTTCATTAGCTGTTTTAACCGCAGTGAGTTGCCTATTTGTCGCGATCGCAGGCTTCTTTTTGCTGATTGTGCCAGCCTTTGCCACCCAGTTTCAGGAGCTGATTGTGTTAGTGCCACAGGGCATCAATCAACTCAACAATCAGTTCAACTCAATGTATGAATCGATCCCATCAACCCTGAAGCAATATTTGCCCAATCTCAGCAACCTGGGCGAACAATTAATTCCCTTCTTTAATCGAGTCCTGGGCGGCTCCTTTGCCCTCTTCTCAACCTCCTTTGGGGCGGGTCTCAACGTTTTATTCATTGTGGTGCTGGCCTTAATGATGCTGGTCAATCCGCTTGCCTACCGCCAGGGCTTCATTCGGTTGTTCCCATCCTTCTACCGTCGCCGCATCGACAAAATCCTGCTCGAATGCAAACATGCCCTGGGTAACTGGATCGTCGGTGCCCTGATCAGCATGAGCGTGATTGCCCTCTTTAGCCTGATTGGCTTATCCATCATTGGGGTGCGTGCATCCCTTGCGAATGCAATTTTGGCAGGCTTACTCAACTTCATCCCAAACTTGGGGCCAACGATTAGCGTCATTCCACCGATCGCGATCGCTCTGCTCGACAGCCCAGTCAAAGCCATTTCAGTTTTAATTCTTTACATCATCATTCAACAGTTTGAGAGCAACTTCCTCACCCCTTACGTGATGGCTCAGCAAGTTTCCCTGTTGCCAGCGGTGACTCTTGTTGCTCAAGTCTTTTTCGCTACCTTCTTTGGCTTTTGGGGCTTGCTTCTAGCCATTCCACTGATGGTCGTGACGCAAATCTGGTTTCGCCATGTGATCGTTGAAGATATCCTGGATCGATGGACGACATCCCCCCTATTGAGTGGCTTCTCACAGCAAGAATCGGCATCTACCGAAGCCGAGTTGCCTGAGTCTGTAGCCAACCCAGAAACCCACGCCGATCAGCCTTCCTCAGAGGATCAGTAATCCCCCAAAAAACAGCCAAACCTGAGTCATCTGTAAAGATTCGTGTACTGAATGGCGTCTCTTTATCCCTCTCGCTGAAGATTGTGCCAACGGAATGATAGTCTCTAATAAACGCTCAGTATAGATTCCGTGCGACAGGACGGGAGGTAATAAATTCATGAAACGGTTTGCTTGCCTGTTGGCAGTAATTGGGATGCTAATGGGCTTATTTGGCTGGTTGCCCCAAAACGCGCTGGCAGCATCTTTAACATTCCCCCAAGCTAGTGCAATCACCTTTACGCCTAAAGTCTTGGCCGCCGAGGCGATTCGCAACCCAATGGAAGAGAAAATGCGGACTGAGTTTGGTAAGAAACTCGACCTGAACAACACCAACGTTCGTTATTTCCGTCAAATTCCAGGGTTATACCCGACATTGGCTGGGTTAATCGTCAAAAATGCCCCCTATGAAAGTGTAGAAGACGTTCTCGAAATTCCTGGTTTAACCGATCGTCAGAAAGAATTGCTGAGAGAGAACCTCAGTCAATTCACAGTTACCGACGTTGAAGAAGCGTTAGTCGAAGGCGACGATCGCATCAATAACGGTATCTATCGATAACCGATACACAATTTGATTCACTGATTGCTCGCTGACCAACGGCGAGCAATTTTCACTTTAAAGTCAGGTTTACCGTTCTTAACTTTATGCTCACACAAGAGAAACGGATCTAACGCTTAAAACGGGTTTAGGGTAAGAGCCGAGTTGACTGATGAATCCGTCTCACCAGCGGGTGCATCTACCTGAGTTTCTCTCGCCAGAGCATTCTGACTAATTTTTCTTCTATGAAAATTGACAGAAGCCTTCTATGTTGAAAGCGCGATCGCGGCTTCTAACTCCACAGGCTGATACCCCGCATCCGCAGGTGAAACGACCGAGACAAAGCTCAACGGCTCCGAGCCGCAATTCACCACACCATGCACACATCCGATTGGGGCAATCACAACATCGCCTGCCGCGATCGGCTGCGTCGTGCCCGCTAAATCTAAGTAGTACTCGCCTGTGCCTGTCAAAATCGTCCACGTATCTTGTCCGTTGGGATGCAAGTGAGGGGCGATCGCCTGTCCCGGTTGAAGATACCAGGCCACAATCACCGCATCCTTTGTCTCAGTCACCACCGAGCGAATGGGTTCTCCCTCCGCGATCGGTTGAAAAAAGTCCGCACTCTTAAAGATTCTGGTCATATTTCCCCTTATGGCCGCAACCATGTGAAACGTGGCGAGTTAAAGCGTTTCCCTAAACATCACTTTGACTAATCACCCCTCAGATCAAAGTGATCTTTTGCAAGCTTGCGTCGTCTTGTCACCCGCACCGGAATTCTCTCACTGGAACACCCCAGCAAATTGTCTCAAGTGTAACGGTACCGAGCGATCGCCAAAAGTCCAGCAGTCTATGCTTCGCCTGCTTTCACACTTCTCCCCACAAAATTGCTTAATATCTAAAAACAGAGTTTTCGCCTCAAGGAAAAGAAGCCACCTTTGAACAATCACTCAACCGCTCAACCAGTCTCAACCCAATCCTTTGATGTTTTGGTTGTGGGTGCGGGTGCCGCAGGGCTATACACCGCGCTTTGTTTACCCGCTCATTTGAAAGTGGGGCTGATTACCAAAGATAGTCTCTCGCTTTCGGCAAGCGATTGGGCTCAAGGTGGCATTGCAGCCGTAACCGCCCCCGATGATGCGCCAGAGTTGCACATTGCCGATACACTCAAAGCCGGGGTTGGGCTGTGTGACTATCAGGCGGTTAAGTTTCTAGTCGAAAATGCCCCCCGCAGCATCCAAAACCTTTTAACGATGGGGGTAGCGTTTGATCGCCAAAATGGGGATCTCGCCCTTACCTTAGAAGCAGCCCATTCGCGCAGACGAGTGCTGCACGCGGCTGACACAACCGGACGAGCTGTAGTCACAACCCTGGCCGCTCAGGTCTTGCAGCGCAAGAACATTCAAGTGTTGGCAGAGGCGTTTGTGCTGAATCTGTGGTTGGATGACGCAGGCGTTACCAAAGGGGTTTGCTTACTCTACCAGGGACAGATTGAATGGCTCGCGGCTGGTGCGGTGGTGCTGGCAACGGGTGGCGGTGGGCAGGTCTTTGCTCAGACGACGAATCCTGCTTTGAGTACGGGGGATGGGGTGGCGATCGCCTACCGGGCAGGGGCGATTTTGCGCGATTTAGAGTTTGTCCAATTTCACCCGACAGCGCTAACAAAACCGGGCGCACCTCGGTTTCTGATCAGCGAGGCCGTTCGGGGTGAAGGCGCGCACCTGGTCGATGCTGCTGGGCGACGGTTTGCGTTTGATTACCATCCCGCTGGCGAGTTGGCTCCCCGCGATGTCGTAAGCCGATCCATCTACCGCTACTTGCAAAAAACAGAAGCAGATCCCGCAAGCGCCCACGTCTGGCTTGATTTGCGTCCCATTCCCAGCGATCGCATCCGGCACCGCTTCCCCAACATCATCCAAATCTGTCAGCAGTGGGGCATTGATGTTTTCTCAGAGCCGATTCCGGTTGCGCCTGCGGCTCACTACTGGATGGGTGGCATTGCCACAGACTTGTTTAACCGCACATCGATTCCTGGTCTTTATGCCGTGGGTGAAACCGCCAGCACTGGAGTACATGGGGCCAACCGTCTAGCCAGTAACTCCCTACTTGAATGCCTCGTATTTGGGGCACAACTCGAACATTTAGAGTTGCTACCGCCCGGAGTGGGGCACGCTTCAGAAAACAAACCTGTCACTGCCCCCCATCAGCTTGCCCAGTCCGAGTTTGAGGCCTTCACTGAACCCGTTGTTGAGCAGATTCGGCAAGAGTTACCGCGTCTAGTCTGGCACAGTGCGGGCATTTGCCGGGATGCCGCTACGATGACAGCCGCGATCGCCCAAATCGAAGCATGGCGCGATCAATTTGCGGCATTGCCTTTGAGTCGAGCCATTCAAAATTTGCAAGTCGGCGCACCCATTCAACTTCGTCATCCCGAACAGGTGACACTGCTGCGTCAGTGGGCCGAGACACAAAATTTGCTCGATGTCGCTTACCTGATTCTCAAGAGTGCCAACTATCGCACCGAAAGTCGGGGTGGACACTATCGTCAAGACTTTCCAGAAACAGATCCCGCATGGGAGGTACATACCGTTGTGCAGGGCGATCGCTGGTGGCAAGTCCCGGTAGATGCGCCTGCTTCGATTTCGGTGAATGGGTAATCTCAAATCTGGTTAACTAACGTGAGTTCGGCTTAAGCCGAAGGCTAAAATCTTTACTGTGACTAGCTTGAGCCAAGCACCTAGTCAGTCACCTGTTCTCAATCAGACATGCTACTGCAAATATTTGCAACTGTAG
>DVDV01000017.1 GCA_015296075.1 Leptolyngbyaceae cyanobacterium M33_DOE_097
TCTTTGACTGCCGCTCCTATCCCTCCCCGGCTTATAGAAGCGCGGGGTATCTCGGAGGTTTAGATGAAAACCTTCCCCAACCTCCAAAATTTAAGGGATCCATCGGTAAAGTAAAATGTATAACTTTACATTTTGGGCTAATGCATCGCTCCCGGCTCGATCAGGCACAGATTGTAATATCAAGTGTCTTCTCCAAACTTAATCCTAAATTTTTTAGTGAATAGATAATTTAACCGTATGAGTATCTTAGCTATTTTTACAAGCGGCTCAGAGACAAACCAGGATGCCTTTAAAGTTTTTATCTGAGAGTGTACCAATTTCTCGAGCAAGGACTGTTGCGTCTGTGTGTTGATATTTGGATAGAACTTGTAATTGGCTGACACCGTGAAAAAAGTAAAAATGATTAGATTTGAATGAATTTGGCATAATCCGACAGTTTTTGCTGAAATCTGACTAAAAAGTTTGGTTTTTATTGAGAAACTCAGCCTTCTATTTTAATTAGATTGGGATTATAAAGGTTCTATGCCAGAAAAATTGTTTGTAACTTTCCTCTTTTACAAATGATTTGCGGCTGCTGATAAATTAAGATCAGAGAAATTAAATATCACTCAAAAAGTAAAACACTGAAACAATAGCTGTATTGTTCAAAAATAGCTTTTATCAAAGCTAAAACCCGATTGAATTGGGTTTTGCCAAGTTGCAAAATATAGCACTGCACGAAATCATTTGAATGCAAATTTTAGACTATCAAGTTCTCGATGTTCTTTATGAAAGCACTCACTCAAAGGTATATCGGGTGAGTGATCTAGCTAGTTCTAGTTCATTCATTCTCAAGGTTTTAAATCAAACTTATCCGCTTCCAGAGGAAATTGCACGATATCGATTAGAGTATGACATTACGCGCCGTCTTAAACTGAAAGGCGCGATTCAAGCCTATCGGTTGGAGCAGTATCACAATACGCTGTTAATGGTTTTGGAAGATTTTGGTGCAACCTCGCTCAAACAACTTCTACCAAGCCTTCAACTTGATTTACCAGAATTTTTAGCGATCGCGATTCATCTAGCAGAAACATTAGGCCAAATTCATCAGCAACGCATCATTCATAAAGATATTAATCCATCAAATATTGTTATGAATCCGCAGACGCGGCAAGTGAAGATCATCGACTTCGGCTTGTCAAGTGTGCTGTCCCAAGAAAAACTAACCCTCTGCCCACCCACCGTTTTGGAGGGGACACTGGCCTATATCTCGCCTGAGCAAACCGGACGGATGAACCGGGAAGTAGACTATCGCACCGACTTTTACTCCCTGGGCATCACTTTCTACGAGTTGTTAACAGGTCAACTGCCATTTCCCATTCTGGAACCGTTGGAACTGGTTCACTCTCACATTGCCAAACAACCAGTCTCACTGCAAGCGGTAAACTCTGAGATTCCACTTTGTCTTTCAAATGTGGTGATGAAATTGCTGGCTAAGATGCCAGAAGATCGCTACCAGAACGCGATCGGGTTGAAGTTTGACTTGGAGCGATGTTTGCACATTCTCCAGGAATCAAACCCGACTCGCACGTTTTTGTTGGGTGAACATGATATTTGCGATCGCTTCGTTATTCCCGGAAAACTTTACGGACGTGAACAAGACATCAGGCTGTTACTAGAAGCCTTTGATCGGGTTGCTGGAGTTGATAGCACAAGCGCACGTGCAGATCAGGAAGTAGAAACACATTCTGCCTTAGCTCGCAGTGAAGTGATGCTTGTCTCGGGATACTCTGGGATTGGTAAGTCAGCACTGGTGCAGGAGATTTACAAGCCGATTACGCGGCAACGCGGTTACTTTATTTCCGGCAAATTTGACCAGTTTCAGCGCAATATTCCTTACAGCGCTCTGATTCAGGCTTTTCGTTCACTCATTCGGCAGCTTTTAACGGCAGGCGAATCTGAGATTGCTCTGTGGCGTGACAAGTTGTTGCAGGCGCTTGGCTCGAATGCGCAGGTGATGATCGACGTCATTCCTGAACTGGGGTTAGTTCTCGGAGTGCAGCCTCCTGTTGTGGAGCTACCACCCCAAGAGAGCCAAAACCGCTTCAACCTTGTTTTTCAAAACTTTATTACTGTCTTTACACAGCGAGAGCATCCGTTAGTAATGTTTCTGGATGATCTGCAATGGGCTGATATCGCTGCGTTAAAGCTGATTCAACTCTTGATGGGGCGTTCAGATAGCCAGTATCTTCTGCTGATTGGGGCTTATCGAGATAACGAAGTGGATGCTAGCCACCCTCTCAGAACTGCGATCGCTGCTCTAATCGACATGGGGATCCCGACGCAGGCGTTAACCTTGACAGCTTTACAGCATTTCCATATTCAAGAATTGCTGAAAGACACGCTGCATAATCCGCATATCGAGTCTCTCAGCCCTCTTGCAGAACTCATTTTAGAAAAAACGGGAGGAAATCCCTTTTTTATGAATGAGTTTCTGAAAGCCCTCTATACGAATGGGTTGTTGCGATTTAGTCCGCAGCATCAGCAGTGGCAGTGGGACTTAGAGCAGATTCAAGCGGCTCAGATGACGGATAATGTTGTTGAGCTGATGACGCAGAACATTCAAAAGTTGCCAGAGGCGTCTCAACAGGCGTTAAAGCTAGCGGCCTGTATTGGCAACGAGTTTGAGTTGCAGACGTTGGCGATCGTCTGTGAGAAGTCAACCTTAGAGGTAGCGAAGGAACTGTGGGAAGCCGTACAAGTAGGGCTGATTTTGCCACAAGGAAAAGAGTATAAGTTGCTTCAAGTTGCAGATACGGAATTGTGTACTGCTTTGAGTGAGCTAAATGTGACCTATCGGTTTCGGCACGATCGCGTTCAACAGGCTGCTTACTCACTGATTCCGCTTGATCAAAAACATCAGGTTCACTTAAAAATTGGGCAGCTTCTTTATCACGGTTTAACACCAGAGCAACAAGAAGAGCAAATTTTTGATTTAGTCAATCATTTAAACCAAGGATTGGGTTTGATCCAAGATGATCAGTTATTCTGCGCGATCGCCCAACTAAACCTTAATGCAGGCATCAAAGCGAAAACAGCAACAGCCTACGACCAGGCGGTAGATTACTTGCAGCAGGGGATTAACTGTATTCGTCATGCTGGTTGGGAGCAACATTATCCACTCATGCTCGCTTTGCACCAGACAGCCGCAGAAGCAGCATATCTAGCTGGAAACTTTGACCAGTTGGATAGTTTTATTGATCAGGTTATACATCATGGTCAGAATCTATTGGATCAAGTTCCAATATATATTACGAAGATTCAGGCTTTGCTGACTCAAGATCGATTAGTAGATGCTGCACGACAAGGTTTAGAGTTACTTAAGTTGTTGGGGCACCCTTTGCCTGATGCTCCTAGTCAAGTGCAAATTCTACTTGGGTTGTTAAATACAAAAGTTACATTAATGGGTAAATCAGTTTCAGATTTAGTTGATTTACCAAAGAATCGTCAACTGAGATCTTGCAGCATTCTCAATAAGCCGATTCTAAGCGAGGTTTGAGGTCAATATCGAACCCAAAATGAGCCGCAATATCAGCGTGAGATTGGATGCGTTTGAGTAACTGAAACCAGATAATCGAAGGGAACAA
>DVDV01000403.1 GCA_015296075.1 Leptolyngbyaceae cyanobacterium M33_DOE_097
ACCGGGTTGAACGGTGTTTCAGTCGTCTGAAGCAATTCCGTCGCATTGCCACCCGTTATGAGAAAAAAGCTGAAAACTACCTTGCCATGCTGACTATCGCCTCTATCATGATGTGGTTGTAGTTTTAAAACAGACCCTAGCAAATACTTGCTCTAATGCACCTAACGCCGTAGAAGAAAATTCCTCGTCAGTTAAGGTGTGCATCTTATTCTCCAGCATCTCTAAGCAAGTAAATCAAATATTAATAGTTTACCTTCGTCGAGCAAAGCTGTTAAATCGTTGAGGTGTATCTGAGGATGGACGCTTCTCTTCAGGTAAAAAATCATATGATGATCTTCCCAAGCAGAAACCAGAGATAAACTCGAAGAAGTCTCGCCCAATTCGGTATTCTTCGTCTATTAAATCAATATCTACCCAATAAATATCGTAGTTCTCATCGTCTCCAAACGTCCTCAAATCCCACAGTGCAACATGAGCACCTGAATCATCAGCAAAAACAAAAGCATTTTTAAAAAGCTCTTTTAACGAAGCCGTCTTTTCTTCACTCTCTAGAGGAAATCGTTTTAACTGTTCTAGGAAGCATTCCTCGAGAGTAGCTTGAGAGTATTCAACCAATAAAAGTGACGGTGCATAAACGTGCATTCCATACCCTAGCAACCCAGTTCCAAACACCCGAGCATACTCTTTATAGCCTGTGGGTAAAGTAATATGATCCTCAGCTTCAAATCTCAGAAGCTCATCACTCGTGTAGACCTCTCGCCCCGAATTGATGATTTCTAACTGAGCCAACAAATCTTGCCACTGTTCTATCATCAGTTGTTCCTAAACACACCTTAAACAGCGATCGCGCTAGCTAGAGATCTGTCTCCGGTTATTTTATGAGGCAGCTTGAGGGTGAGCGATCGTGCTAGTGGGTATCAAAAAATCTATGCTTCTACGTCATCGTAGCTACTTGATTCTGTATGAACTATTGCTAGAATTAGCCTAAATTATGTGAACGATCAATAATCTAAAACTTAAACACAACTGCCCGTAATTTGTTAATTTTCCCTATTCAGATTGAGTTCACATTTTTCTCGATTGGAGTCAACTGATGCTACAGAAATGGCGAATTCTCCTACGGTGGTTGATCATCGTTTTCAACCTGCTTTTTTGGCTAATGCTTGCTTATGGCTTTAGATTGAGTTGGCAGAGTAACTTTCTTGGCTCATTTGCTGTTGCTGAAGATTGGAAGGTAGAAGACCTATACGATAAGGCATTGCCTGTGCCAGTCAGCCAATATGGAGGCTCGCTCGCAACATTCTTCGTTGGCAGCGTCGCGATCATTTTGCTGATTTTAACAGTTCCAGGAATTCCGGGAATAGAACTAATCGCGCGGAGAGGGCGAAAATGGGTAACCGCTATTCGGGTTATCTTAGGTTTTTGCCTTGCCGTTTATCTTTTTGGAAAATCTTTTGACCACGGCTCTTCTGATCCTGGCCACTTTCTTCTTGATGGTCTTGTCTGTTATCAACGTTATCCTTCTCCAAGCAGTCAGCATTCTCTTGTAATTGAAGGCTACGAATTACTTGGTGAACTTTATCATGCCCATGCTTACTCTGACGGCCCCATTCTTCGAACAGATTTAGGAGAAACTGGCGATGACTGCAGATGAGGTTTTCGTGCTACGTTCGAATGGAGTACGGCTCAAAAAGAGGTTAGGTGAACGGGTCCTTGCTTTTGATTAAGACGTTGCATTGTCCTTACAGATATCCGCTCTGTTTTCAACTTGGTATCAGATTGGTTGCAGAGTTTCTCCTCAAAGTCCGGCTTGACCAGGCAATAGAGCTGCTTTTGGCTCTAACAACTGCGTCAGGCTGAGCAAAAAGATTGGCGACTCCTCTGAGGTTAAAACAACCAGTCCAACGACACAGCGGATATCCCCCTCGCTTAAATACGTGGCTGACAACGGCTTGAAAGCAGACTTGGGAACTCGTTGCAGTGTGGGTAAGCAAGAGAGCGGTAAACCAACCGTCTCGCTGTGAAGATTTTGCACCAAAACCAAGTAGCTAGCAGTTTCCCTTGGGGTTGAGAGTTCTGAGCGATCGCCCAATTCTTCGGCTTGCCACACATTACCAAAGATACGCTGACAGATAGGAATCACCGGAATCTCTCGCCCTTGCGTCAGGGTAAAACCCATCGCCGCACCCGATGGATTGCCATACAGGCGATCGACGGGGACAACCTGCTGCACAACCGCCAGCGGTAATGCAAACTGCTCCTGCCGCAGGGAAAAGACCAGCAGTTGTTGAGTTGGCTCAATTGCTTTAGTGCGTAACGCTCGCGGGGATAGAGGAATTGCCATAGACGTGTTGTGCCAGATTAGAAAGCAAAGTCTGTTCGTTATAGGGTTTTGAGAAGTAGGCGATCGCGCCCAGGCTCAGTGCCAACTGGCGATGCTTTGCACTCGTACGTGAAGTCAACATCATGACCGGCAGATGCTCAAACGCGGGGTTGGCCTTGACCTTTGCCAAAAACCCGTATCCGTCAAGCCGGGGCATCTCAATATCACAGATCACCGCATTCACAGCAATTCTCATTTTGAAACATTTGTACTGTAGCCAGAGTGTCTAAAGACTTGTGCACTCAATGTTATAAACGGCAGAATGCGGGTTTCAGCCATTCATAAACGTTAAAACCGGACGTTTTTATGAGAATCATTCT
>DVDV01000061.1 GCA_015296075.1 Leptolyngbyaceae cyanobacterium M33_DOE_097
GGTTGAAGATGATTAAGCGTCAAATGTACGGTCGAGCGGGGTTGGCGCTACTAAGCCGCCGATTCTTGCTGGCAGGTTGAACTCAATTGACGGTCTTACCTTGGAGCAATTTACTGGATCACCAAAAGTTGCCATGAACCTGAACTATATTTGCGCTGGTTCCAAATGGCAACTTTTCTGCCGTTCTACCGTTCCCATTGCTCAAATAATGTGGAGTATCGTGCGCCCTGGACTTATGGAGAGCCTTTCCTGAGCATTATTCGAGATTTTCTTAATCTCCGTTACCATTTAATGCCTTACCTCTATACCCTGGCTTGGGAAGCGTCTCAAAAAGGTTATCCCCTGGTGCGTCCGCTCTTTTGGTATCACCCCCACCAGATGAATTTGTGGGATATTGATGATGCTTTTTATCTGGGTGAGGCACTTCTGATTTGCCCGATTTTACAAGCAGGAGCGCAGTCACGGATGGTCACTCTGCCGCCCGGTCGCTGGTACTCTTTCTGGGATGATCGAGTGCTGGAGGGCGATCGCCAGGTTGAGTTAGCTGCACACATGAACCAGATTCCACTCTTGGTAAAAGCAGGTAGTATTTTGCCAATGGATTTAGAGAAAAACTTGGTACTTCATATTTATCCGCCTGTGGCAGGCAGTAGTGAATATTTGCTGTATAACGATGCAGGTGATGGTTGTGGGGAGTGGCGCATTGATCAGTTTCGGATTGTGCGATTTGAAGATGGAATTGAATTGTTTTGGGAGTCTCAGGGAGATTATCCATCGATTTACGAATTTCCCTATGAAGAGACTGTAATCATGTTTCATGGATTTATGCCGACTCAAATTTGGATAGATGGCAGAGAGGTTGATCCTCAACAATTAGTAGATGATTCATTAAAGTCACTAAAATTGAGCGCTGGTAGTCAGTTTAGACAGGCGTACTTTAAAGGTGCGTTTCTCTAAACACATCTTTGGAAGTCTGTTATTTCCATCGGGCGGTTGAGGTGCTACTGAAAATAAATTGGAATGATCAGGTAGATTCAAGTTTAGCCAGGAGTTTTTATGGCACTGCAATTTGATTTTGTTTTGTTGCAAGCCGTTGCGAACGATATCGCAGATACGCAACTTTCATTTGGAACCCCATTGATCTTCATTATTTCGTGTTTGCTTGTACTTTTTATTGCTAGCCGCGCAATCGAATGTCCTCATGTTGGCCCGAAAATGCCTCTGGGACCTTTAGAAGGGATCTTTAATAAGATGAGTGTTGCTACCTTTATTGGTGCTATGAGCTTTGGTCATATTATTGCGGCTATCGTAACCCTTGTGACTAGACAAGCTGCGTAATGTTTAGGCTCACGCTGGTAGAGCTACTACCAAAAGTTGATTGAAGGTTGTCATAGCTGGGGTAGCTTTGCTTTGGTGGGGCTACTCTTTTGCGCATTTCTGATTCTTGATTTATTCCACACTAACCTCTCTAAGGGCAGAAATCGTGAATCTGGCTAAAGGGTGAGGAAAGCTATTGAATTTATTTCAAGATTAAGGTGGAACTTATCAGGAAGCGAGTATGGCTAGCATGACAGGGCGGTTAGTGGATAAGGTGGCAATCGTGACTGGCGCTGCTACGGGGATAGGAGAGGCGATCGCTCATAAGTTTGCTAAAGAAGGTGCCAAAGTCGTAGTCAACGGCTTGCCTGAAGATCCTGTTGATGATGTTGTTGCTGCAATTCGACAATACGGGGGACAGGCTTCCAGTTTTATTGGAGACATTTCTGAAGAGCGCAATGCAGAGTTTTGTATTGAAGTTGCTGTTTCAACTTATGGAAAGCTAGATATTTTAGTCAATAATGCAGGCGTATTTTTAACAAATGCAGAGATTGATCAATATCCAATTGAGGATTTTGATCAGACCATTCGGATGAATATTCGCTCTGCATTCTTAATGACAAAGTATGCAATTCCCCAATTGCAAAAGACGAATGGCAATATCATCTTTGCTGGCTCTGAAGCGGGCTTTAATGGCTTAGCTCAAAACGCGCCTTACGGTGGCACAAAAGGCTGGATGCACTCGTTTATGATGGGGGTTGCCGTTGAACAGGCCAAGTATGGAATTCGGGCGAATTGTGTTTGTCCTGGGGCGATCGACACGGCGTGGACGCATAAGGAAACGGGGCCGATGGATAAGCAGATGGAAACAATGCTAATTCAAGCGGCACCCATGGCACGTCGGGGCACCCCTGAAGAGATTGCCAATGTCTATGCATTCCTGGCGTCTGATGAAGCAAGTTATGTGACAGGGGCGATGTGGTTGGCTGATGGTGGTGTAACGCCTGCAAAAGGGGCGGTCGGCAAACAGACGCCTTTCTGGAAGCGCGAGCAACCTCAAGGGGAACTGCGCCTGGAGCATTCGCAGGAAGGTCTTAAAGAAAAAGAAACCCACCGAATTAAGTGAGACATGATGGAACTATCAAATAAAGTAGCTTTAATCACGGGTGCTGGGTCAGGTATTGGGCATGCTTCAACCTTGTTGCTTGCCGAAAAAGGCGCAAAAATTGGTGCGATTGATCGCAATACCGATGATAGCGACAAGATTGTGAAAGAGATCCAAAATCGTGGTGGTGAGATAATTCCAGCGATCGCGGATATTTCGCAACCCGACCAGCTTCAGCAAGCTATTCAGAAAATTGGTGATAGCTTTGGTCAGATTGACATCGTTTTTGCAAATGCTGGTATCAACGGTGTTTGGGCACCGATTGAAGATCTCTCACCAGATGAATGGGATAAAACGCTAGATATTAATCTGAAAGGAACGTTCCTCACTGTCAAATATACGGTTCCTTATCTGAAACAACAGGGCGGTTCGATCATCATCACTTCGTCGGTAAATGGGACTCGTGTTTTTAGTAACACAGGTGCAACAGCCTATTCTTGCTCTAAAGCGGCTCAAGTGGCTTTTGCGAGGATGATGGCGTTAGAACTGGCAAAATATCACATTCGAGTCAATGTCATTTGTCCTGGAGCGATTGAAACAAACATTGATGAGAATACAAATCAACGAAACTTGGAAGACGCAAAAGAGCCGGTGGAGTTTCCTGAAGGCCGGATTCCGTTGACGGATGGTAAACCTGGTACTTCTAAGCAGGTAGCTGATCTGGTGTTGTTTCTCGCTTCTGAGATGTCGAACCATATTTCGGGAACTGAAATTTGGATTGATGGGGCAGAATCGCTGTTGCAAGGGTAATCACGATGCCCCAATATTTTGGCAAACTACCAACTACTTCTCAAGCCTGGACGGGGTTAAAGCCGATTCAATCGGTGCAGCGTGAGTCGAATGGCATGTGTTGTGACTGTGGCGATGCTCGACTGCGCGTTTCAATTCTGGCACCCAATCTGGTGCGAGTTCGTATGTCACCCAATGGATCCTTCCGCAATCGCCGTTCTTGGGCTGTGACTAAGGACGATGCGGAGTGGAACTTTAGCGCTTTTGAGCTGGAAGTGAACGAAGCAGAAATTTTACTCAAGACAGATCAGATCACTGTCCAAATTGTGCGAGATCCCTGTCTTATTACCTGCTTTGATCGACAGGGGCGATCGTTTGCCCAGGATGCGGATCTCGGTATGGCATGGTCGGCTAGTGGCACCACAGCCTGGAAGGCTATTGAAGCTGATGAACACTTCTACGGCTTTGGCGAACGTACAGGCTTGCTCGATAAGTTGGCTGAGCGGAAAACCAACTGGACGACAGATGCCCTGGATTTTGACTCGCTGACGGATGAGATGTATCAGGCAATTCCATTTTTTATGGCGTTGCGACCTCACCTCGGTTATGGCATCTTTCTTAACTCCACATACTGGAGCCAGTTTGATCTGGGGGCTAGCAGTCCTGGTGTGTGGCAGATGCAAACTCAGGAGTCAGAGTTAGACTATTACATCGTTTATGGGCCTGAGCCTGCCTCAATTTTAACGACCTACACTGAGTTGACTGGGCGTATGCCGCTGCCGCCTAAATGGGCGTTGGGGTATCACCAGTGTCGCTGGAGCTATGAATCAGAAGACGTTGTGCGAACGTTAGCCAAGGAGTTTCGGCAGCGATCGATCCCTTGTGATGTGATTCACCTTGACATTGACTATATGCAAGGGTATCGAGTGTTTACCTGGAACAAGAAGCGGTTTCAGCAGCCAAAAGCACTCATTCAAGATTTGGGTAAGTTAGGCTTTCATACGGTCGCGATTGTTGATCCGGGGGTGAAGTATGAGCCTGAGTCAGATTATTCTGTATATGACGAGGGTTTAAGTAAAGAGTACTTTGTGCGTAACTCAGATGGTTCACTTCTATATGGGTATGTATGGCCTGAAAAGGCAGTTTTCCCAGACTTTCTGCGGCCTGAAGTGCGCGGTTGGTGGAGTGCGAATCATAAAGTGCTAACCGATGCAGGGGTTGCAGGTATCTGGAATGATATGAACGAACCAGCCCTCGACGATCGCCCATTTGGTGATAACGGCAATAAAGTCTCGTTTCCGCTAGATGCACCGCAAGGTTCACTGGATGAACAAACGACTCATGCTGAAGTCCATAACTTGTATGGGTTAAACATGGCTCAAGCTTCCTATGAGGCATTACGGCAACAACGCCCACAAGAACGTCCGTTTGTGTTGACGCGATCGGGTTTTGCTGGAATCCAGCGCTGGTCGGCTGTGTGGATGGGTGATAACCAGTCACTCTGGGAGCATCTTGAGACGTCGCTACCGATGCTCTGCAATATGGGGTTATCGGGTGTGCCGTTTGTCGGTTGTGATATTGGTGGTTTTGCTGGTAATGCAACGGCTGAGTTGTTTGCCCGTTGGATGCAGGTGGGGATGCTCTATCCGTTTATGCGGGGGCACTCGGCGCTTCATACGGCTCGCCATGAACCGTGGACGTTTGGAGATCGGGTTGAGGCGGTTTGCCGTGAGTACATTGAGCTACGTTATCGTCTGCTGCCTTATCTCTATACGTTGTTTTGGGAAGCCTCTACAACAGGTGCGCCAATTTTACGTCCGTTGTTCTACCATTACCCGAATGATCCGTACACCTATGCACTTTATGATCAGGTATTTTTAGGCCCATTTTTGATGGCGGCTCCTATCTGTCGGCCTGGCTTAGAGTATCGGGCTGTCTATTTACCTGAGGGCACCTGGTATGACTGGTGGACTCACAAGCAGTATCAAGGCCCAACTCATATTTTGGCGCATGCTCCGTTAGAGCGGATGCCACTGTATGTCAAAGAAGGGGCAATCATTCCAATGCAATCGGTGGTGCAACATGTGGATGAGTTACCAATGAATGAGTTGATCTTGCTGGTGACGCCGGGTGAGGGTGAGTGGACGGTTTATGAGGATGATGGTCATAGTTTTGACTATCAGAGTGGAGCTTGGAAAGCGGTTACTTATCGATCGCGGGTGACACAGACAGACCTTCAGGTTGAGGTTGTTGCTCGTCAGGGTGAGTGGTTGCCTGAGAAGCGAAAGGTTCGCTTAGAGGTAGTTGGGGCAAACCCTGAGCAAATTATTTTCGATCAAGGTTTTGATGGCCAGGATTGAGGTTGCTATAGATAAAGCGTTTAGGATCTTGACTCAGAAAAACTTCTCTAAAAAAGCTTTTTTGATTGGAGTTTGAGCGAAAATTGGGGGGCGGTGAAGCTGCAAGATCGGGGGACTTCCCCCCGCACGACCTTGCTGGTGTGTGTTGAATGATTAGCTAGCTATGTGGTATTGGGCGCAAGTTTAGCACTGCGATCGCTGACAGAGATGCCGGGGGACGTGAGGCGGAGGTTACAGGTGTGCTCTCTCTGCCAATAGCCGTTTGAACTGCCGAATTGTTTTCTGTGTAGAAGGCAAAGTGTCGTTAAGCCTGCGTAGCAGGGTTCCTACTCTACCCGTACCCCCTTTTTTCCAAACACTGGAAAAAGCAACACCTGCCGTGCAGTTGCTTATAGGCAAAGTAAAGTGAGGGGGGAGTTTTACCCCCCCAGTTAAATTAGCGATCAACAGTATCCATCGTTTGAGCTGGGTAACGTTCTCCGGCGGCGGCCCCTTTCGGCGCAACCTCTTCAATCCGGCGCAGGTCATCTGGAGTGAGCTGAATTTCTGCCGCTGCCACGTTTTCTTCTAAGTAAGTGCGGCGTTTTGTTCCAGGAATTGGCACAATATCATCTCCTTGCGCCAGCAACCAGGCCAGAGCTAACTGACTAGTGCAGGCTAGCAGGAGTGACTGACCAGCTTAGATGACTTGATCAAACCCTTTAAACTTCCAGACAAAAGGCTTGGCAAAGGTGCGGTTGAAGTAGTCAATGAAGCTCAAGATCTGCTGCTCTAAATCAGCTGTGGA
>DVDV01000201.1 GCA_015296075.1 Leptolyngbyaceae cyanobacterium M33_DOE_097
TCCACAGCTGATTTAGAGCAGCAGATCTTGAGCTTCATTGACTACTTCAACCGCACCTTTGCCAAGCCTTTTGTCTGGAAGTTTAAAGGGTTTGATCAAGTCATCTAAGCTGGTCAGTCACTCCTGCTAGCCTGCACTAGCCATTCGATCTGTCATCGCAATTTGGCAACCACGCATTAACCAACCAACTTCCTTCACTCGCCAGGTCATACAGCTTAACGGTACAGTAGTGACAGGAGATGTGTTACGGAATGTTGCAGCGCTATGTCTGAGAAAGCACCCGTTCAGAAGCGATCGCCGATCACGGTTACGGCGAAAGTGTTTCACTGGGTGAATGTGTTGAGCTTGTTCATCATGATTGCGAGTGGGTTGCAGATTTACAATGCAAACCCCGTTTTTGGCGGTCGTGCAGGTTTACACTTTCCGATGGTGGGGCTACTCGGTGGCTGGTTGGCGGGGGGACGGCACTGGCACTTTGCAGGCATGTGGCTGTTTTCGCTGAATCTCCTCTGGTACGGCATTTATGTGTTGGTCACTCGTCGCTGGCGGCATCGCTACGTTGGTCAAAACGATATCAAAGCGTTGCAGCTGAGCCATAATCCCAAGCGGCGTATCTACGCCTGGCACCGGATTGCTTACACGGCGATCATTCCAATTCTGTTGCTGGCGTTGCTGACGGGTATTGGCATGTACAAGCCAGCTCAGTTTCACTGGATCGTTGACTTCTTTGGTGACTGGTTCGCTCTACGAGTCGTGCATTTCTTCACCGTTCCCGCCGTGTTGATTTTTGCGGTTGTCCATTCTGTGCTGGCGCTCAAAGCCGGGGGCGATCGCCTGATTAGCTCCATGCTGTTCTGGCAGCCCAAATAGAACCCATCCACTTTTTCTATCGTTTTTTTGATTGCGCTATGACTGCTGAACCAACGCCACAGCCACCCATCCCGGATGATGAAGGACTACCCCGTCGCAGCTTTTTGCAAATTGCAGGTTACACCGCCTTCGGTTGGATTGCCGGAGCCACGGGGCTGACGCTATTAGAGTCACCCCTTAATAAGCTGTTTGAACCAGTCAATCAAAAAGTCGAAGAGCTGATCTTTCGACCTCAAAAGCTGATCCCAGAGTTTCCTAAAAGTGCGATTGAACCTGACCAGTTGATCGTTAACTCGTTTCGGGGCAATCCGGTGATTGACCTGGCAAATTTTCGGTTAGAGGTCACAGGCGAGGTCGAAAAACCCCTCAGCCTCAGCCTGGATGCCGTGCGTCAGTTGCCGTACAAATCAATGGTGATTCGGCATGTGTGTGTTGAGGGCTGGGCGGCGATCGTCGAGTGGGGCGGCGTGCGGCTGAGTGACATTTTGCAAATGGCGCAACCTAAGTCGGGGGCACGCTATGTCTACTTTGACTCTGCCGATGGTTACTTTAGTAGTTGGGATCTGGCCTCTGCCACTCATCCCCAGACGTTGCTCGCTTACGAAAAAAATGGCGCACCTATCCCGCTTGAGAATGGCGCACCGTTACGGCTGGCCTCTCCGCTCAAGCTGGGTTACAAGCAGAGTAAATGGGTGACGCGGATTCTCGTAACGAATGACTTTCTCCGGGCACCCCAAAATCAGCAGTTGATGCGCGGCTACTGGGAAGACTTTGGCTACGAATGGTACGCCGGGTTGTAATGTAGATCCGCTGCACGAAAATGGTTAGGAATTTGCAGGTAAATGTTATTCCTTACTTGTTTGCGGATCCCTGAGTCTCGGTCAGTCCTTCACAGCTCACGCTTCATCCGCGATCGCCCTACGCACTAAAGGTTTCGACAGCAGCTTACGGTTCCAGTGTCAACTTCCACTCACCGACCTGCGGGTTCCACTCTGGGATCGGGGTTTCACCCACGACGTACGGCCCCCAGTAGCGCCGCGAGCCATCTTGCGAAAAGACAGTAATCACATCACCCGGTTTGACCTCCACTGCTTTATTGGGCAGAGAAACGATTAACCCTTTGAGGCTTCCTTCTTGGGGTGCAAAATCCCAATGGGCGGGTAGCTCAAACTTGTCAGCCGTTTTTTGCTTACCTGGCTTCCGCATCAGCAGTGCCACTCGCACCGGATAGTCGGTTGGGTTACTGATCCGAAATAGCCCCCGCTTTGCCGCGATCGCCTGGGCAGAAGGCTTTTTCACCACAGGTTGAGCGGGTGCTGCAACCGTCGCTGGAGCATCCGCTTCAAGCTCTGGGGTTTCTACCTCAAACTCGGCCGAAGAAGTTGCCTTACCCGTCTGGGAAATTTGAGCCACGTTAGTTGCAGGAAGCGGTTCTTGCACCATCCATCGACTCAGCAGCACAAGACTGGCACCCGCCATAATCGCCACGGAAGCTAATCCACCACCAATCATCCACGTTGTCTTTTTCGACGTTAGAAACTTTTCTGCCATGACATTTCTTCGCTGCCTGCGCATCTACTATAGTCATACCAGTCTTTTGTTCATTAACAGTGTTGTTAATGGACAATTTCTTTCAATATTTAAGATTAAATTTGATCCCATGCAAGATACACGTTTCAATAACCTGATCCGCAACACGGGCGATCGCCTCAATACCTGGTTACTCAACCCGTGGCGACGCTGGTCAGTGATTACGATTAGCTTGCTGCTTGGGTTTTACTTTGGTTCAGCGATGTCAACCGTCGCCGGGCAAAAAGCGGTTTTAGATATTGGTATTGCTGGTGTTTTAGTTGCCCTTTCCGAGTTGATTAGCCTGGTTGTCTATCGACGGTTAACCCGACGATCTTTTACGCTCGACAGCATTAATGCCTTCAAAATTGGTGGCATCTATAGTCTGTTTGTTGAGGCCTTCAAATTGGGGTCGTAGGCAAAGATGCTATAACCAAATGAAACGCAGTTTGGCTTTCAACAATTTATGGATGTGTTGCAATCTCCGACTCGGTTCACCTCAAGTGCTGCAAAATTTGCGGCTCTGCGATCGCACCTCAGGCAGCATCAGCTTGACGCTTACTTGATTCCCTCTGCGGACGAGCATTTAAACGAATACCTGCCAGAGGCAAAACAGCGTCGCGATTGGATCTCTGGTTTCACAGGTTCCGCTGGAGACTTGTTAGTCGGGTTAGAGCAAGCCTGGTTGTTGGTTGACTCGCGCTATCATGAGCAGGCTGAACAACAAGTTGATACCAAACTGATTCAAGTTGTCAAACTGGGGTTAGAAGGTGAGAAAACCCTCGACGAAATTTTGCATGATTTAGCCACCAAAGCCGACAATCCTTTTCGCTTAGGGTATGCCCCTCACACGCTAGCGATGAGTCAGTATCGCGCGTTGTATGACAAGGTTGAAGCGGCGGGAGTTGAGTTTGTGCCGATCGCGCAAAACCTGGTTGACCAGGTGAGATCGCAAACTCCCTGGGTTGAGCAAGACCCCTTACCCGCGATCGGTGAGTCCCCTCTATTTCTGATGCCTGACGCTTTAACGGGTGAAAGTGTGGCAAGCAAAATTGAGCGCCTCCGCACTCAGTTAAACCAGCAAAATGTTTCATTTCTGCCCATCACCAAGCTTGATCAAATTGCGTGGCTGCTCAACCTGCGCGGTTGGGATGTGGCTTACAATCCTGTTTTTATCGCCTATGCCATTGTTAGCCCTGATCAGGTCTATCTCTTTACCAACCTCAGTCGGGTAGACACCGAGATTCAAACGTCGCTGCAACCACTGGTTAGGCTTATGCCCTACGAAGCTTACAGCGAAACGTTGCGATCGCTGGTCGTGAACCAGTCCAAATGCCGAGTATTGCTTGATCCCCGGCATACTACAATGGGCACTCGCGAACTGTTGCGATCGCTCAACTGCAAGATCATGGAAGGCTCGAACCCAACTGAGGGGATGAAAGCCCGCAAAAATGACACCGAAATTGCCCAGATGCAGCAGGCTAACTTGCACGCGAGCCGCGCCAAAACCCGCACCCTTAAATGGATTGCTGACCGTCTCGGCACGGGCGATCGCCTCACCGAAGCAGATGTGGCAGCGGCGATCGAAGGGTTTTATGCTGAGGAACCAGGGTTTCGCGGCTTGAGTTTTAACACGATCGCTGGCAGTGGCGGCAATAGCTCGATTGTTCACTATGGCACGCCTAGCTCAGATGTATGGCTCAAGTCAGGTGATCTGCTCTTGCTCGATTCGGGCGCGCAGTATGCTTCTGGCACCACCGATGACACCCGCACAATCGTCGTCGGTGAACCAACTGCTGACCAGATCGAACGCTACACCGAAGTTCTTAAAGCACACATTAACTGTGCGATGCAGAAGTTTCCGAAGGGAACAACTGGGGCACAACTTGATGGCATTACGCGCGCAAACTTGTGGCACGCCAACCTCGACTATGGACACGGCACCGGACACGGGGTTGGCGCGATGCTCAACGTTCACGAAGGCCCCAACGGCATCAGTAAGCGCGTCAGCGAACCTCTCGAACCTGGCATGATCAATAGCGTTGAACCCGGATTTTATGAACCTGGCTGGGGCGGCATTCGGCTCGAAAACTTATATGTTGTGAAAGATATTACACCCACTCCGACATCACCTGACGAAAAACCCAAAACACTCTGGTATGGGCTAGAAACGCTCACCTATATTCCCTTTGAGAATCGCTTGATTGACCTGAATCGGCTCAACCCCCAACAACAGGAATGGTTGATTGCCTACAACCAGGCGATCGTTGAAAAACTTAGCCCTACCTTAACTGAAGCCGAAGTGGCATGGCTGCAACAAGCCTGCTCAATTCACTAAGGAACACAAATTAGATAATCTGAACGATTTCCTTAGTTGAGCTGCTAAATCGCTTTCTGCGTAGAAGGCAAAATGTGACTTAAGCCTGCGCAGCAGGGTTCCCACCCCTCCCTTAAACTCTTTTGTCAAACACTGGAACTAACACCACCTTCCGCAGGGGAGGCGAGAGGAGGCGGTTCGGCCCCTCGCGGGGGTTTGGGGGCGACGCCCCCAAGGCTTGCTGGCTCGAAATGAATGCTCTAAGAAAAAGCCTTTTTGATGGAAGTAAAGCGGAGATTTGGGAGCGGCGGAGCCGCAAGATCGGGGGACTTCCCCCGGCGCCCCGCTCGTAGGGGACTCACTCCCCTACACCCCCCGCAAGGTCGTGCGGATGAGTGTTGGATGGGCAGCTAGCCAAACGGTGCAGGTCGCAAGTCTTCCACTCCCGATCGCTGACAGAAGGTACGGGTGAGGTGAGGCGGAAGTTGTAGGAGCGATCGCCCTTATCCGGAAAGCACCTACCAACCACTGCCAGCAACTTCTACTTACCCCAACACAATCGTCTCTGGATTCATCACCTGCTCTGTCTTCTGCCGCACTGGAATCTCAATCAAAAATTCAGCCCCCAAACCAGGCTCTGAGTAAAATTTCAACTGCCCCTTATGCTGACTCACAATCGTTTGGTAGCTTAGAGTTAAGCCAAGGCCCGTGCCTTCGCCCACGTCTTTGGTTGTAAAGAAGGGATCAAAAATTTTGCCTTGAATCTCGTGGGGAATGCCAAACCCGTTATCGGCAATCACCACTCGCACCATCTCTTCAAAGGGATTTGACGCAGCAACATGCTCAGTGCAGATGGCGATCGTTCGCGTCTCGCTTTTTCCGGCACAGAGTGCTTCGACCGCATTCATAATTAGATTCATGAAGACTTGATTGAGTTGCCCAGGGTAGCACTCGACCAGGGGCAGGTCAGCAAATTGACGAATTACCTCGATGCCGTCTAGTTGAGGCTTCAACACGGATATTGTGCTTTCGATGCCTTCATGGATATCAACGGTTTTGAGGTTCGCTTCATCCAACCGCGAAAAGTTACGCAGGGTCAACACAATCTGACGGATGCGATCGGCCCCGGCGTGCATCGACTTCAACAGTTGCGGCAGGTCGCGCAGCATAAAGTCTAGATCGACATCTTCTGATAGCGCCTGTAGCTCAGCGTCAGGCTGGGTAACTCGGCTCTGGTAGGCATTGAGCAAGCGCATCAGGTCTTTGACGTAGTTATCAATGTAGGGAATGTTGCCGTAGATAAAGTTGATCGGATTGTTAATCTCATGGGCAACTCCGGCAACCATACGTCCCAAGCTCGAAATCTTTTCACTTTGGATCAGTTGCGTTTGCGTCAAGCGCAGTTCATTCAGCGTTAAGGCGAGATTTTCAGCCTGGGCTGCGCTGGTAATCGCTTGCTGCCGCATTTGGGCATAAAGATGCGCCTGCTGAATCGAGATCGCCAGTTGATCGGCAACTGCCTGGGCCAGTCGCTGGTCATTCTTGGACCAGTAGCGGGCATGTGAGCATTGGTTGAGGTAGAGAATGGCAAACAGATTATCTTTCGTTTGCACAGGTAGGACTAAAGAAGACTTGATCTGTGCCTGCTCGTACTCTGGGTTGTGTGCCCCAATTCGACTGTCTTGCGTGACATCGCTGATCAAAACAGGTTGACGATTTGAGATCACCCACTGAGTGATTGGCCCGTTTGTATCAAAGTCATGCAAAGATGGCGCAAATGGAGGTCGGCAAACTTCGTAAAGATGCTGATTGAAATGCTCATTGGTTGGATAAAATCGATTTTGATCTGAGCGTTCAGCCGCTTGAGGATCGGGCGTTTCAACTAGATGCACCAAACAGCGATCGGCATGCAGGGCGTCTAAAAGCTGGGCGATCGCCCCTTTCAAAATCACCTTTAACTCAAAACTTTGGCGGGTTTGAGTTGTGATCTGGTTAACCAGTCGTTCCCGTTGCACCTGTTTTCGCTTTTGCTCGTAGAGTTGTGCCTGACTAATTGCAATTTCAAGTTGTTGAGCCAGCAACTGCATAAAGTCAATTTCAGCATCCGTCCACTGTCGGGGAGAATCGACAAAACAGCCTAAAAATCCGGTTGTGCCATCTTGCACACGAATGGGCAGCAGTATATTTGCCTTTGCCCCCATGACTGGCGGGTAGGTGCGCTTGAGCATTGACTGGCGTGGTGCAAAGCGCTGCAACAACCGCCATGCCAAGGGACGCGCTTGCTTTTCTTCACTCACGATGAGCTGACTCTGAGCGATCGCCGGAGCCACCGCCCCAAACATCTCTAGCGGGTAATAGCTCATGGGGTTGAGCGATCGCGGCGCAGAAGATGCTTCTGAGGTTTGGGTTTTGTGATATTCACAGACAACCTGAATGCGCCGCGTATCTTCGAAGTACCAGAAGAATGAACAACGATCTAAATCCAGCAGATGGGCAACTTCTTCGGTTGCAGCTTGTAAGACAATTCTTGAATCTAGCGAGTTACGAATTCGCTCAACAGTTTGGCGCAGTAAAGCACTTTGGCGGGCGGGGTGAGCAAGTCGATCAGACGGTTTTAGCCAGGAACAATTGAGATGATTTAAGCGAGGCATCAACAGGAACATATTCATTTAAGAAATAGAATAAACTCACTCAAAGTGAGCGCATATTTTGCAACATCTAGAAAATCAACAAGGTGTCGCACCCTAGCTCAGCAAGCGTGAATCGTAACGATTATTGGGGACACAGGATGTATCACTTTTTACTGAATAGTGCTCGCCACAATTTAGGGATTCATCATCAACCTCGCTTCAAATGGGAAAAAGGCTCCCAGGCAACAAACCTGGCACTCGTTTAACAGCAAGAATTCAATCCAACACTCAAACCGTGAAACAAGCGAATCCCCGTTATATTTACGTAAATTGAACACGTAGCAGATCCGTATTTCTTAGTATTTATTAATATTCCTTTGTGTTAGCTTACTTTTGGAAAATTTGCTGTCGCTTAAAAAACTAACAGAAATGATGAAGCGTTTTTCAGAGAAAATTTTTTGCCTCGATTCTGCTTTTTATAAATAATTTTGATAGAAATTTATTGCAAACAATTGAAAGGCATAGAGGTAAAATCTCACTGCCGGGATTGCTCCTGTTTCATTTTCAAGTCCGTTTTAGGGCACTAATCCACCATGAAGAAACTGCTTTTTTATCTCTTTGGTTTAGGGTTGTTGATGGTGTTGCACGCCTGCGCCCCTGCTGCCAACCCACCCAGTGATGGTGAACCCCCGACCTTGCCTGATCCCAAAGAATCGCCGAAGCAATAAAGCGCCAATTCGGCTGAACTGCCTCTATTTTTATAGTTATAGTCATCTTAGTTAGAATGGGGTACAGTGGCTTTGACTGCCCCTTAGCCAAATGGTAGCCCCCTTTAGCTTGAGCGATCAGGCCGCAAGTCTCCCCACTCCGACACTTCCCCAGCTCCACGCTCAATGTTCTAAGTCACCTGGCGACAGCTATAGCCTTACTCCCCCCTTTGCAGTTGTGAAACTTCTTCAGTTCAGTACGTCGCATTACTGCCGTAAAGCACGGTTAGCCCTTGGCTACAAGCAAATTTCATACCAGGTCGAAAACCTTAGTCCCGGCTTGCATCGGCTCCGACTCAAGCCACTCGCTGGAACGACGACCCTGCCAGTATTGTTGCCAGAGCTAGAAAACGCACCGGCGGTTGTAGCCGACTCCACTGCGATTTTCAAATTTCTCGAAGCAATGCAACCAGAACCTGCTTTAACCCTTGCAGATAAAACCCTACAACAACAGGTCTGGCTACTCGAAGACTGGCTCGATGAAAGTATTGGCACTGCCACTCGATTTGTCTATTACCAGTTTCGCTCTGGCGCAGGGAAAGCACTAGACCCATCCTTGAGCAGTCAGGCAGTGATTCAAATTGTGCGCTGGCAATATGGCATTGATGCCGCCAATGTTGAGCGCGCCGCTGTCCGTTTAGAGCTAGCTCTGGAGGTGTTAGGAGATCGCTGGCAAAACTCCCCTTACCTGGTGGGCGATCGCTTGACCTTTGCCGATTTAGCCGCCGCCGCCCTGCTCAGCCCTCTCGCACGCATACCCACTTACCGCCAAGCCCATCCCTGGTTATTTGAGCGCATTGCTGAAGTACACACTGTCTGCCAGGAGCCGTTGCCACCTGGTCTAGAGGCAGACTCAATAGACTCATCTGAGCAGTAATCGAAGTTTAGAAATAGAAATTAAACAATACCAATTCTCTAAATCCCATTTACAGATCCTCGCAGGGGCAGTTCGCGAACCGCCCCCTACAGATCCATTCAGGCAAGGCTTCTAGCCCAGATAAGCTTGTTGAACCCGCTCATCGTTAAGCAGCTCACTCGCAGTGCCAGAGAGGGTAATTCTTCCGGCTTCTAAAACGTAGCCGCGATCGCTATGTTGGAGGGCCAGGTTGGCATTTTGTTCGACCAGCAGAATCGTGATCCCCGATTTACGCAGGCGTTGAAGGATGGTAAAAATCTCGCGCACGATCGCCGGAGCTAAGCCCAGACTCGGTTCGTCTAGTAACAGCAACTTGGGGCGGCTCATTAAAGCACGGGCGATCGCGAGCATCTGTTGCTCACCACCGCTCAGCGTGCCAGCCTGCTGGTTGCGTCGCTCAGCCAAACGCGGAAACGTCTCAAACTGTTGCTCTAGATCTGCTTTGATTTGGGTTCGATCGCGGCAGGTGTAAGCCCCCAGTTCCAAGTTATCCAACACGGTCTGGCGCGCGAGAATGCGACGACCTTCAGGGCTGTGGGCAATGCCCAACTGCACAACTTGATGAGCCGCACACTGATTTAACGGGCGCTGATTGTAAGTAATCGCCCCCTGCCAAATCGGGACGACCCGCGAAATGGCTCTCAGTGTTGTCGTTTTGCCAGCCCCGTTTGCCCCGACCAGCGTGACCATTTCGCCTGGATAAATGGCCAGGTTAACGGCTTGCAACGCCTGAATGCCGCCGTAGCTAACACTCAGGTCTTGAATATCGAGGAGTGGGGCACTTGACATACAGCACCAAGAAAATCACTAACCGATCTAATAAGCCATCTCTGCCAGCCAGGAAATGCCAATTCCCAAAAGTGACCCAGCAATCACTTGAAAGGGCGTATGCCCCAGCAATTCTTTCAGGCGTTCTTCGCGAAGCTCGTGCTCATGAAAAAACTCATCCAGAATTTGGTTTAAGATACGGGCCTGTTTACCAGCCGCTTGTCGAACGCCTGCCGCATCGTACATCACGATAAACGCAAAGACGATCGCGACGGCAAACTCGGTGCTAGCCCAACCAGCGGTTTGTCCAACACCTGTGGCTAACGCTGCGACTAGCGCGGAATGAGCACTGGGCATGCCACCCGTCTCAACCAACACCCGCACGTTAAACTTTTGATGCCGCATGAAGTCAAAAATCAGTTTTAATCCCTGAGCGGTAAAGCACGCCGCCAGAGCAACCAGCAGCACGTGGTTGTGGAGGATAGCGCCAAAATCCTGCATTGTCGATTGACCTGAGTAATTGGGTTAAGCGGCTGAGGAGCGAATAAATCGTGAACAGACCAAAATTAGAGGCAAAACCTCTGTGAACAACCTGGTTTTAGCGGGTGCGACTAATGATGAAATCCGCGATCGCCGTCAGTGGGCGTGCTTTTTCACCAAACTCTGCCACTTCTGCCTTAGCCGATTGAATTAATCGTTGGGCCTGGGTGCGTGATTCGTCAATTCCCCAAAAACTGGGATATGTAGCTTTTTCGGCTTTCAAGTCCTTACCGACCGACTTGCCTAATTCTTCAGCTGTCGAGGTGATATCGAGGATGTCATCCACAATTTGAAAGGCGAGACCAATATTTTTGGCGTACCGCAGCAGCGCTTCAATCACTGCTTCAGAAGCACCCGCCAGGATTGCGCCTGAAATCACAGACGCTTCAAGCAGGGCAGCGGTCTTATGGTTGTGAATAAAGTTAAGCGTCTCGATCGTGATGTCTTTTTTCCCTTCACAGTCGAGATCAACGACTTGCCCACCTACCAGGCCAGCCGCACCAACTGCCCGCCCGACAAGTGCGACAACCCGCAACAACCGCAGCGGATCGACCCCCTTTGTCTCAGTCGCGATGTGCTCAAAGGCATAGGCAAGCAACCCATCCCCAGCCAAAATCGCTACATCTTCGCCAAAAACCTTGTGGTTCGTTAACTTGCCACGGCGATAGTCGTCATTGTCCATCGCAGGCAAATCATCATGAATCAATGACATCGTGTGAATCATTTCCAGGGCACAAGCCGTTGGCATGGCCATCTCAATCGTGCCGCCTGCCAGTTCACATGTTGCCAGACTTAAAATGGGTCGCAGACGCTTGCCTCCCGCCATCAAGGAGTAGCGCATCGCTTCATAAATCTTTTCGGGATACACCACCGGGAGAGAGCGATCGAGTGCCTCTTCAACCTTTGCCTGCCGCTCTGCCAGATAGGCTCGCAAGTCAAAGGCCAAATCTTTTGAGGACGCCTGCATACCGTCCGCCAATACCATTACTCATCTCCTCCCGACTAGATTTCCAGTGCTACTAACGGTTATCTTCATCATTCTACGGGGGTAGATGATCACTTGTGAAATCTAACCTCGCAGTCTCAACAAAGAGAAAGATAACTCACAAAAAGATGAACTATTCTTGCAGCCCTTCTCGCCGCAAGTAACTTTCAACCGTGTTTGCCATCAACATCGTGACAGTCATCGGCCCCACCCCACCCGTAACTGGAGTCAGATAGGAAGCCACTGCCTGCACAGATGCAAAATCAACATCCCCCGTCAGGTATGCTTTGCCATTTTCGTCTACAACCCGGTTAATGCCAACGTCTACAACCACCGCACCCGGTTTGACCATCTCTGCGGTAATAATTTCTGGCCGCCCGATCGCTGTCACCAAAATATCGGCTGTGCGCGTTACCGCTGCCAAATCAGGCGTTTTTGAGTGCGCCATCACGACGGTTGCATCGGCTTCGAGCAACATCAACGCCTGTGGTTTGCCGACCAAAATACTGCGCCCGACAACGACTGCCTGCTTACCCCGCGGACTGATACCGTAAGCTTGCAGTAAACGCATCACACCAAAGGGGGTGCAACTGCGCAACCCAACTTCACCCCGCACTAAGCGCCCCAGGTTGACAGGATGCAAACCATCCACGTCTTTTTCGGGGTCAATTTGGTTGAGTAAAGCGACCGCATCAATCTGATCGGGCACTGGTAGCTGCACCAAAATGCCATCTACGTTTGGGTCTTGATTGAGGCTGTGAATCACGTCGGTTAACTCGGCCTGCGTCGTCTCAGTGGGAAAATGCCGCCCAAACGAAGCAATGTTGAGTTTGGCACACGCCTTTTCTTTGTTGCGAACGTAGGCAGCACTAGCTGGGTTATCCCCCACCATCAACACAGCTAACCCCGGCGATCGCCCTTGTTTTGCAGCTAGCTCTGCGACTTGCTGAGCCAGTTGACCCTGAATTTTTTGTGCAAGTGCTTTTCCATCTAAGATTTGAGCAACCATAGCCGTACCAGCAATTTCCCCAAGTAACGCAATCAATTGTTAGACCCGTCGCCGTTTCGCAAGTTTGTAATAAGCTGTTCTATTCAGGTTAGAACCGCTGCACCGCAGCAATTCTCAGTATGGAAATTTAGCTGCTATTGGGCGGAATATCTAGCTCTAGACCCTCCAGCATGAAGGTGAGCAGGTGATCCCAACTGTCGAAATACATATAACGGGTTAACGCCCGCAAATCATCAA
>DVDV01000028.1 GCA_015296075.1 Leptolyngbyaceae cyanobacterium M33_DOE_097
TCCACAGCTGATTTAGAGCAGCAGATCTTGAGCTTCATTGACTACTTCAACCGCACCTTTGCCAAGCCTTTTGTCTGGAAGTTTAAAGGGTTTGATCAAGTCATCTAAGCTGGTCAGTCACTCCTGCTAGCCTGCACTAGAGTCAGGTCGTCCGTTGCTCACTCCTGGCAATGGGTCGATTTTATCTTTGCTGCGCGGCCCCTGGTCTTTGTTAACAGGGGCGATCGCCTTGGCTGTGTTGAACTGGCTCACCCTCATCTTATCGGGGCAACCCTGGCGCGTTACCTGGGGCTTTGCGATGTGGGCTGCGCAGCTTGCGTCTTGGCTCGGTTGGAATTCGACAGCCAACCCCTTCTGGAGTAGTGATGCCAACCAAACAGTATTGAGTCGGGGCATTTTTGCCGATGTCAGCTCGATTATGAATTTGGGGATTGTTTTGGGTGCCGTCTTAGCTGCGGCCTTAGCAGGACGGTTAGTTGCAAAAGGCAAATTAACCGGCTCGGTCGTACTCAACACCTTAGTTGGCGGACTGATCATGGGTTATGGAGCCTTTTTGGCCTATGGCTGCAACGTCAGTGCCTTTTTTGGTGGCATCGCCTCAACCAGTGTACACGGTTGGGTGTGGATTGTTTGCGCCCTGGCTGGCACTTGGGTTGGCCTGCGCGTGCGTTCGCATTCCCAGTCTAATTAGTCAACGCAATGAGATAGAGTTTCAGCTATGTTTTCTTCGCGATCGCCCGGTTTTCCAACTCGTCCCACACTGACACTCGTACCTCAAAAAGTCGAAAATATGACGCAAGTACGCGTGAGAGTTCAGATTCCAGCTCATTATCGGCAAGAACCTGTGATCTCGCAGTTAGTTGCAAGCTATGGCTTAGTCGTGAATATTACGAGTGCTTTGTTGGGTGAATCTACCAATGGTTACGGCTCTTTTGACTTAGAGTTGCGCGGCAGCACGCACCAGATTCATCAAGGCTTGGCTTTCTTAACATCTCTGGGGTTGAAAGTCATAGGCAAACCAGGTACTTGCGATGATAGCTGGCACTGCTAAAGATTGCGATGTGAAATTTTGATGAGAAAGTAAAAGATTGAAGTCCGGATCAGCAGAATCTGCGTAACTTTAATGTCACACAGATGGTTCATTCAATTGATGCGTTGCATGATCACTAATGCATCTTACACAAAGTCAATTAGAAGCTATATTTCGTAGTGCCAGGTTTCGTATTCCTTCAGCACAATTCGATGCAAGGATAAGCGCTCAATCAAGCCCTGTTCTTCAAACTGCCCCAATATGCGCGTGACTGTCACTCGTGTTGTCCCCATTAGTTCTGCCAGGTCTTGGTGCGTTAATCGCAGATCGATCAAATTTCCAGACTCGACTTCGCGACCAAACCGTTTTGCTAAGAACCCTAATAACTTGACCAACATTAAATCAACTCGTCGACAACTGCGAATGATAAGCAATGACTCAGCCTGGCGAAGATGGTTCAAGATCCACTCATTTGGAACTGGCTCCCCATTGAGCGGCAGCAAAGAGGCTTCGACCGCAGTTAAGCACTCTATTTGGTAGGGATCAACCGTTGAAAGCGCCTGACCGACAATATCACCTGGCCCCCACAACCCCATTGAGATCGGAGTGCCGTCTTCTAACCAGGTAAGCGTGCGAACAGCCCCTGCCTCAATTCTCCAGAGTGACTGCTGTTTGACAGGTAGCGGCGATCGCATAGAGAACTTCTGTCGGAGAGGCAAAGCACCTCGGTTGTGAGAGGACAAAACGACAGACATAATTAAAGTACTAATTCTCGATAGAGTAAACGTAGTATACTACTGTATCGCTAAAAATTAAAAGGGAATTATGGGAATATCGGTTCAAGCGGTTTCTAAGCAATTTGGCTCCTTTCGGGCGATCGATAATGTCAGCCTTGACATCAAAACAGGCTCCCTGGTTGCACTATTAGGCCCCTCTGGGTCGGGCAAATCAACCCTTCTGCGAATGATTGCTGGGCTTGAAACCCCTGACACAGGGCAGATTTACCTGACGGGTGAAGAGGCCACCTACCGCAAGGTGCAAGAGCGTCAAATTGGCTTTGTGTTTCAGCACTACGCTTTGTTTAAGCACTTGACGGTGCGCCAAAATGTTGCCTTTGCCCTCGAAATTCGCAAGGTGCCCAAAAAACGGATTCGAGATCGCGTTGAAGAGTTGATCAACCTGGTTCAGCTCACCGGGTTGGGCGATCGCTATCCGTCTCAGCTATCGGGTGGTCAACGGCAACGGGTAGCATTAGCACGCGCATTGGCTGTACAACCCAGAGTGCTGCTGTTAGATGAACCGTTTGGTGCGCTCGATGCCAAAGTTCGCAAAGAATTGCGGATCTGGCTGCGTAACTTACACCATGAGGTGAATGTCACTACTGTATTCGTCACCCATGACCAGGAAGAGGCGATGGAAGTATCTGATGAAATTGTGGTGATGAACCAGGGACGGGTTGAACAGGTCGGTACCCCGGCTGAAATTTACGACAACCCCGCTTCGTCATTTGTGATGAGCTTCATTGGCCCCGTCAATGTGCTGCCCCCGGTGCCCGGTATCATACCTGGCAACAGCAAGCTGCTAGAGAAGAATATCACCCTCCAGCATTCGTCTGACCGCTTTTCCCCGGCTAATGATTCGGTCCGTGTTTTTTGGCGGCCTCAAGATGTGCTCGTTCAATTTCACCCTGAGGAGGGGGCAGTGCCCGCGCAGGTAGAGCGTGTGATTCATTTAGGGTGGGAGATTCAGGTGGAGCTTGCTCTGGAATCTGGGCAACAAGTCACTGCTCACCTGAGCCGAGAAGCCTTTGAACCCCTGCAACTGAAGCCGAAACAATCGGTTTATGTGAAGCCAAAGCACGTGAAAGTCTTTTCGGATGCACCCGCGATCGCTCGGTGAAACTTACCTCCAGACAGTTCAATGGGGATCAGGTAAGCCTGCTATCCCCATTTTTTTTCAACACGGCAACTCATTGAAATAAGCTTACCGATATCTATTTGGAATAGTACGGTAAATTGATGAGGTTACAGTATATTATTGAAAGCAAGAACTCTGAAAGTTGATTTAGCCCTTGAACTCGGCTATCCAGCAAATTTATTGAGAGCGTTGTCTAATGGCACTAGATGTTAGTGATAACTGTAGCCATACGTTGCTAGAACTCACCGCCAAATTAGAATATGCCCTTTTGGCTCTGATGGAACTTGCAAGCCATCCTGACTCTAAAAGTCCCCTCACAATTAGTGAGATTTCGACTCGGCATCTCATTCCAGAGCGGTATCTTGAGCAGATTTTTACGCTGTTACGGCGTGGTGGAATGTTGCAAAGCCAACGGGGAGCCAAAGGTGGTTATACCCTGTCTAAAGAACCGTGGCAGGTCACTGTATTGGATGTGATTGCCTTAGTGGAGGGCGATCGCAAGAGCAAAAAACTCGGAAATGCCGCGTCTGTTGAACAAGAATTGGTCTATGAGATCTGGCAAAAAGCAAATAGCAACTTTCAAGTTGCTTTGAGTCAGTACACACTTCATGATCTGTGCCAGCATCGCGATTTACGCAAACAAGAAAATCATATGTATTATATCTAGATCGAATTTAGCAAGCTCTTGATTTATTCGCGAAACTGCCGCTGACTAATCAAAATATAGGCTCAATAGATAGCTTTTGACATCAACCAGAAAGCGTTAATATTCAGAAAACCTACGCGGAAGGAAATTGTTTCTTCTAGCGTAGGAGTTTTAATATTAGACAGAGCAGAGCGTGCAAATTTGTCAAATGGAAGGGGTAGAGTGCGATCGCCCAACCACCCGCGATCGCGCGACTCCGCTCTTCTTACCATCCATCGGCATCTGTTTCGCGCCAAATCTCTAAGCCAAGGTCATTGAGATAGACCAAGGCATCTTGAATTTGGATTTCATTTCCACTCAACTCTAGATCAAACCATCCATCGCCGTTGGCATTAGCACCCAAAATAGCGGCTGTAATATTGACTGTTACCTGGTAGAGCGAAACCAATTGCGAAATAATTGGCTCCTGGTGAAACTGCTTGGGAATGCGTACACGAATTCGCTTTAGTGTCAGGCGATTCTCGTTAACCATAAGCTACCTGCTGTGTTAGTGTATTTTCTTAAGATGGTTTCCCGTCCGTCGCTCCAAAATCTCCTTCAAAACCAACGTTACAACGGCTAAAAGTGCCAATAAAACGGCTGCTGAATAGGCTGCTTCTGTGTCATAGCTTTTGTATGCTTCTTCAACATAAAGCGGTAAACTTTGCGTCTTGCCCGCAATATTTCCCGAAACAACCGAAACTGCACCAAACTCACCCATCGCTCTGGCATTTGTCAACAGCACGCCGTACAGCAAGCCCCAACGAATATTAGGTACGGTCACTCGCCAAAACGTCTGCCAGGGGGTCGCACCTAACGTGTAGGCAGCTTCTTCTTGGTCAGAGCCTTCTTCTTCTAACACGGGAATCACCTCACGTGCTACAAATGGCAAACTCACAAAAGCCGTTGCCAACATCATGGCTGGGTAAGCAAACACAATTTGAATGCCCCGATCTTGCAACCAACCACCAAACCACCCTTGTCTGCCGTAGAGCAAAACAATCATCAAACCCGCAACGACCGGAGAGATGGCAAACGGCAAGTCAATGATGCTGAGCAAAAGTGTGCGACCAGGAAAGCGTTTGCGGGCCAATGCCCATGCTGCACATAAACCAAAAACGGTGTTTAGTGGAACGGCGATCGCTGCTAGGCCAACCGTCATTCTGACGGCATACTGAAAATTTGGCTCAGTCAAGTTGTGAAAAAACGGGCCAAACCCTTTGTGAAACGCCTGGTAAAACACATTGATCGCAGGGATGTAGAGCACTAACCCCAAGAACAGAAGAGAGATACCAATTAACAGCGCCGGAACCCAGCTTTGCTTGGTGGATGTTGGCTTGAGCTGCTGTGTTGCAGGCACGTGTGGCGATCGCCCAATTAAATCATCAGTCATACCGCTTACCCCACGCTTGAATAAAATTAATCACCAATAACATCACCAACGAAAGCACCAACAGCACCATGCCAATCACCGTGGCACCTGAATAGTCGTACTGTTCCAACCGTTGAAAAATTAAGATCGGGGCAATTAAATCCTGAAAGGGTGTATTCGATGAAATAATTACCGTTGAACCATATTCCCCAACGGCGCGCGAAAAGCCCAATGCAACGCCTGTCAAAATCGCAGGAAACAAGGGTGGTAACACCACTCGCCAAAAGGTCTGCCACGCAGAGGCACCCAAACACCAGGCTGCTTCTTCTGTTTCTTTCTCTAGTTGCAGCAACACGGGTTGCACTGTGCGCACCACAAAGGGAAGCGAGATAAACATCATGGCAATCCCCACACCTAAGCGGGTGAAAGCAATCTTAATGCCAAGCGGGGCAAACAACGATCCAATCCAGCCGTTTTGGCTGTAAACGGTCGCCAGTGTCAGACCCGCAACGGCTGTTGGTAGGGCAAATGGAAGATCAATTGAGGCATCAATTAATCGCTTCAGCGGAAAGTCGTATCGCACCAGAACCCAGGCCACCAGCACCCCAAAAAATCCATCAATCAGCGCTGCGATGAGTGAAGTGGTAAAGGTCACATCATAGGTCGAGAGGGCGATTGGGCTAGTGGCAATGCGCCAAAACTCGGCGGGTCCCAAGGCGCTAGATTTTGCTAACATCGCCGCAGTCGGCAAAAACAACATAAAAATCAAGTAGCCCAGCATAATCCGCCAGGTCCACGGCATGTGAATCAGGGAATGCCAAAAAACTTTTAGGGGTGAATCACCCGAAGCAGAAGAAATACGGGGAGATGAAACAGCCATTAATCTCATCCATCAACTACAAGAATCCCAAGTCAGGTGTGGGATTGGGAGACAGTTATGAGAGTCCTTTGTAGAAGCTCTCTCACAATCCAAATTAGAGTGCTACGCCAATTGCATCGTGTAAGAAAACCGGGTGAGCATTGCCCACCCAGCGTCACCAAGTTTTAGGATTTGCCAAGTTGCGATCGAATCTTGTCAAATGTCCCTTCGTCTTCAAAGATTTTCTGTGCTGTCTTCCAGCCGCCGTACTCGTCAATTCGTCCGAGTTGCTTCACCTCCGGAAACTGTTCTGTAAACTCCTTCTCTTTACCCAGGTCACCCAACGGTCGAAACCCAACCTTTGCAAATTCTCGTTGCGCTTCTGGCGTAAAGAGATACTCGACAAACGCTTCTGCGACTTCGCGTGTACCGTGCTTGTCCACGTTCTTATCAACCACCGTCGTGGGCGTATCAATCGAGAGGTTGATCTCCGGCACCACATAATCGAGCTTTTCGCCTTTCTGCTTCGCCAAGATCACTTCATTCTCATAGTTCACCAACGCATCGCCCTGGCCTTGCTTGGCAAACGCGTCAGTTGATTCCCGTGCATCTTTCGCGAGTACCGCCACATTCTTGTAAGCTTGGGTCACAAAGTCGAGCGCTTTGGCATCATCGGCTCCGTTTTTCTTAGCGTAGTTCCACAGGGCAAAGTAGTTCCAGCGAGCGCCCCCCGAGGTTTTGGGGTCTGCCGTCACCCACTTCACCCCCTCCTTGGTCAAGTCGGCAAAAGAGGTGATGTTTTTGGGGTTGCCTTCGCGGGTAATAATCGCGGCAACGGTTTCTCCCACAATGCCATTGTTTGGTACGCGTTGCGTCCAATTTTCATTAACAAATCCGGCTTTGACCAGCTTGTTGACATCGGCGCCGATCGCCAGGTGAACCACATCGGCTTCGAGGCCATCAATAATGGCGCGGGTTTGAGAACCTGAACCACCATAGCTTTGCCTAAACGTCACATTTTGCCCTTTTTCGGCCTTCCATTTCTCAACAAACTTGGGAATGATCGCATCATGCGCCGCTTTGGGAACTGCATAGGCAACGAGGGTTAATTCCACATCTTGTTTTTGGGCTGTCGCCGTGCCCGCGCCTGGTACATTGGCATCGGTCGAGGCAGGATTGGATGAGCAAGCGGCGACCACCACACTGAGCAACGCCCCCAGCATAAA
>DVDV01000419.1 GCA_015296075.1 Leptolyngbyaceae cyanobacterium M33_DOE_097
CTTTGATGATTTGCGGGCGTTAACCCGTTATATGTATTTCGACAGTTGGGATCACCTGCTCACCTTCATGCTGGAGGGTCTAGAGCTAGATATTCCGCCCAATAGCAGCTAAATTTCCATACTGAGAATTGCTGCGTCCAGCTTCGATCTTAGACAAGTCCAATACATCGTTAATTAAGGAAAGCAAAAGATTCCCGCTGCGGTGAATGGATTGTAAGTACTCCTGGTATTCGGATAGGAGGGTTGTGTCATAACTTAGAAGTTGCGTGTACCCCAGAATGATATTGAGGGGAGTGCGTAGTTCATGACTCATGTTTGCCAAAAAGAGACTTTTGGCTAAATTAGCCGCTTCGGCCGCTTCTTTTGCTTGTTGCAGTTCAATCAATGCCTGCTTGCGATCAGTAATATCAAGGGCAGTACCATACAGGCGAACCACTTGACCTTGAGTGTCGTATTCAACCTCTCCACGGCCTTCGTGATAACGAGTCGAACCATCTGGTTGGATTGCTCGGTACTCAATGGTGTAGCCTGAGCCATTGGCAACCGCTTGTTCAACACACTGCTGCAATTTGAGGCGATCGGCAGGATGAATACAGTGTTGCAAGTATTGGTCGTAAAGGGGTTCTGCCTGGCTGGGATCGAGTCCAAACATGTGAAACAACTCTTCTGACCAAACAATTTTTTGTGTCTGGATATGAAATTCCCAGCCACCTAAATGGGTTAACCGTTGAGCTGTTGCTAAGACGGCTTGGCTATGCCTTAGCTCTGCTTCCGCTTGCTGCCGTTCTGCTTCCGCTTGCTTGCGCTCAGTGATGTCTCGGCAGATGCAAAAGTAAAGGGTTTCACCATTCCAGTTCACGCTGTTGGTACAAATTTCAACCTCATAAATTGACCCATCTTTGCGGCGGTGGCGGGTTTCAAAAGTGAGATTGTCACAAAGTTCTTCCTTGAGTCCGGCTTCGGGTGTTTGGACATCCCAGTCTTGCACGCTCAGTTGGTTGACTTCCTCCAGTGTGTAGCCTAGCATTCTGGCAAAGCTGGGATTTGCTTCTACCACTTTTCCCGTTTGATTTAGCACAACAATGCCATCAAAGGATGAATTCAAAAACATCCGGTTGCGTAAAAGTTCCTTCTCTAAGGCGATTTCGATGTGTTTGCGGTCAGTAATGTCTACATCGACTCCTGCCATGCGGATAGCGCGACCCAATTCATCCCGTAGAACACTTCCTTTACTGGCTGCCCAGCGGATATTGCCGTCAGGCTTAACAAAGCGAAACTCGATGTCGTACTCTTTTTCCTGCTCTAAGCTACCAGTAATTGCCTCTAAAACCCTGCGGCGATCGCCAGGGTAGATCATAGATGCGACGGTTTCAAAGCGTCCATCAAATGCTTTGGGTGCGAGTCCCATTAGTCGTTCCATGCTTTCAGACCAGATGATCTGATTCGTTTCAATTTCCCAACTCCAGATGCCCATTTGGGCTGCATCTAGGGCAAACCGCAATCGTTCTTCACTCTCTACTAAGTTTGCTTCTGTTGCCTTGTGACGTGTGATGTTATGAATGGCCCAACGAGTACCGATGAATTGATTATCATCGCGATAAATGGGTGCAACGGTCACGCTGGCCGGGAATGGGGCAACCGCCCAAGAACAGAACGTGATTTCTAACTCTTGCGGAACAGCGTGGGATGCACCCCGAAATTGGTCGAGCAAATTTCTCAAAAGTGGGCGATCGCGCTCAACAACATAAACCGCCAGTGGTTTACCAATCAACCTGGCTTGTGGTCGCTGAAGTAAGTTTGACAAAGCTCGATTTGCCTCTTGAATGCACCCATTCTCATCGGTTACCGCATAACCATCGGGAGCAAACTCAAACAAGTCTTGATACCGAGTTTGTTCGGCATGAGCTAACTGATTGCTCAGAAGAAGTTGAATATTTTGAGTATTCAGCTCTTCTTGTGTGGTGTGCAGTTCTTCTACTGTTTGCTGTAATTCGGAGTTTGAGGCTTCAAGTTGATTTTTGTAAGCTTCTAGCTCTGTATAGGTCGCAGATATTTCGGCTGCAGCTTGCTCCCAAGTCTCAATAGCTTGCCCAGTGGTCTGCGATTCGGAGTCAATGGACTCTGCTTGGCCCAAGGCTTCGCTTAATGCTTTGTTAAGCTGCTGGATCTTAAGACGCTGTATGATCAGCAGCCCTACCGTTGTCCCAAATGCAAATATCAGCAGACCCAAAAGCAAGAAAACTAGCTGCCCTTGAGCTTGGTTCACCACAGTTATGGCTGTTTGCAGCACCAATAAAGTGCCTGGCGCAAATTGATGTGAAATTTTGGTGGCAATGCCCATACCAGCGGTAAAAGGAGGAACAGATTATGACTAAATCGCTTAACAAGTACTCAGTTGGTCAAATCTTTGAGTTGTTGATTGACTAGCTTTAACAAATTTTGGCTGCTCTGATGAATTGATCTTAGTCCAGCGGCTTGTTCTGCTATCAGCTGAGAGTCTTGGCTGAGGCGATCGCAACATTTCAAGATGGACGTGATTTCCAATAACATTTCTGCATAAACAGGTTGTAAGGGTTTCAAATTAGAGGACTCAGAAGCCGATGAAACTTGCTCTAATTGTTGCCTTTGTTGGGCAACTTCTTTTTTTAATCGTTGCAGCGTTAGCTGATTTTTGACACGTGCCAGCACTTCTTCCATTTGAAAGGGTTTAGTAATATAGTCGGCTCCTCCCACTTCAAATGCTTTTGCTTTGTCTGTGGCTTCATCCAACGCACTCAAAAAAATAATGGGAATTTCACAAAGTTGTGGATCAGATTTGAGTTGCTGACACACCTCATAACCATTGATTTCGGGCATTCGAATGTCTAACAGAATGACATCAGGGGGTACTAATTTTGCCCCCATTAATGCCATTGCACTATTCTTAACAGCTCGTACGCGGTAACCCTGGTTTGAAAGTATGTTAGATAAAACCCGCAGGTTATCGGCAACATCATCCACAATTAAAAGATCACCGTGGTATGTGGAAGAATTATCTTGCATGGGTTCGCGACTTTGAACAATAAGGGAATGTGGCTGATTGCTACACATTTATATTCTATGAATATATAAGAAAAATTAAAAGATCTTGAAAAAATAAGCACAGAGAAGTGTGAAGCTACGATGCATAGTTTAGAGGGTTCAGAATTTTTTGTTACGGCAAAGTTGGGTTTGCCTTTTCTAGCAATTGCAAGATTCCCTCAAAGTCAAAATCATCCAATTTCTTGGTCAGCAGGGCTGCCACATCTGGTTGGGTTGAAGCAACTTCTTCGAGTAAGGTTGTAAGGCGCTGATAATCGATCTGCATTGTTGCCTGAAGCATTTGAGCTAGCAAAGATGACGGTAGTGATCGAAGTGCAGCGATCTCATTCATGCCGTCGGAGGGCGCGATCGCTGTAGCCTCTGCTTGATGGGGAGATACATAAAGATATTCTACTCCCAGGTAAGCTGCCATTTTTTCTAACAGCTCTGTTTCTTGGAACGGCTTGCGGATAAAGTCATTACAGCCAGCCTCTAATACTCTGGCACGTTCTTCTTCAAACGCATTGGCTGTCAGTGCAATGATGAAGGTGGGTGCTTGAGCGGATGGAACGGCAGCGCGAGCGGCAGATGGGTCTGCGTGCCGACTCTGATAGTTCCGCTCCTGCTCTTTCGCCCGAATCTGCTGAGTTGCTTCGTAGCCATTCATAACAGGCATCCGCATATCCATCCAAATCAGGTGTGGTTGCCAGCTTTCCCATTGGGCGATCGCCTCTTGTCCATTGATAGCTGACTGCACGATAAACCCAACGGCTTGTAGGAGTTGAACCAGTAATTGACGGTTTGTGTCATTGTCCTCCGCCACCAGGATTCGATAAACTGGCTGGTCAGGAGCCAGCTGAAGGATATGCTGGGATTGCGATCGCGTTGTTAGACTTTCTATCTCAGTCACTTTGACTGGAATTGAAAAACTGAAGGTGGAACCTACTCCAAGGACGCTATTAACTGTTAATTCGCCTCCCATCAATTGCACAAACTGTTGACTAATGGAAAGCCCTAACCCCGTTCCCTCTTGAGAGAGCTGCGGGCTTCTAGTGCAGGCTAGCAGGAGTGACTGACCAGCTTAGATGACTTGATCAAACCCTTTAAACTTCCAGACAAAAGGCTTGGCAAAGGTGCGGTTGAAGTAGTCAATGAAGCTCAAGATCTGCTGCTCTAAATCAGCTGTGGA
>DVDV01000226.1 GCA_015296075.1 Leptolyngbyaceae cyanobacterium M33_DOE_097
TGAGAATAATTCTCACAAAAATATTCATTTTGAACAGCTATCAATGGCTGGAATACCCATTCTGCCGTTCATAAAATTGAGCGCACAAGCCTTTAGAGGCTCTGACTTCAGTACAAATGTTTCAAAATGAGAATTGCTGAAAGGAAAGAGAGAAAAAGGCAGTAGCAGAAGTAAGGATCAGGGGATTAAACGAATCAACGATCAGTCAGTCAAACAGAAAAACGGCTGGGCGATCGCAGTTCCTCATGACCCTTACTTCTCAGACATTGACAAGGTTCCTTACGTCCAGGCCTGGTCAACGTCCATGTTGGCTTCCGCGTGGATGTAGGCTGGTTTTTCACGGCGAGGCAGTTGCCCTGAGACCACGAGGTGCGCCATCGTGTCGCAAATGACACGAGTTGCCATCAGGGCGGTCATGTCGCTGACGTCATAGGGGGGCGATACTTCGACAACTTCGATGCCACAAACGGGTGCTTTTTGCACAATTTTGCCAAGCAGACTTAAGGCTTCGCGGGGCAGTAGACCCCCCGGTTCGGGCCAGCCAGTCCCCGGTACAAAGCCTGCATCAATGCAATCGATGTCAAAACTAATCCAAACGCAGTCGGTGCCGTCTAGAGCGCGTTCGAGGGCAAAGTCAGCGGCGGCATCAATGCCCCGTTCCACAATATCTGTGACCGTCAGAATATTGGTCGATCGCTCGCGGCATACTTTGACACCCTGCCGGGGGACTTGCCAGCCGCCAATGCCGAGTTGCACCAGGTTCTTCGCCGGAGCATTTGCCATGTTCGTGGCATGAAACCAGGGGCAGGTGTGCATGCGCTCATCCAGATCCGTTTCTTGCGTGTCAACGTGGCGATCGAAGTGAATAATGCCCACTTTCTTATCGCCTAAGTGCCGACAGATCCCGCGCACCGTTGGGAAACCAATGGAGTGGTCACCTCCCAGCAAAATTGGGAAAGCCCCAGATGCGAAGACATGCGCCACCCCTTTTGAGATTTGGTCAAACGACTTCTCGTTGTTAGCGGGGATTGTAAAGATATCACCCACATCGCAAAGCGTAATTTGCTCGCGCAAATCGACCCCTAACTCAAAGTTGTAGGGCGTGTAGAGCGCTGAGATGCGCCGAATTCCTTGGGGGCCAAAGCGCGTACCGGGACGGTAAGTGGTGCCAGAGTCATGCGGAATGCCCACGATCGCCACGTCATATTCGCCCACTCGCCGCACATCCTCTAAGTAAGGGGCTTTGAGGAATGTGTTGATACCCGCGTAGTGTGGCAACTCGCCACGTGAGAAGGTCGGAATGGTGCGATCTCGAATGCTGGCAGCCGCTTCTAACCCGTACTCTAACCCGTGGGAGACTTCCTGCTGCCACCCGGTCAACGGTAAGCGAGACTCGCGCTCTAAAGCTCGTTGAGCCTCACTAGAAGAGCCGTCAGGACTTTGAAACAAAGGATTTTCACTCATAAAACTCTCAGCCAAAACACCAAAAATCAAAAGCCCAGGAGAACAGCACTAACCTAGTACTGCCTTTCTCCCGGGCTTTTATCCCGCCGTGCAACCACCCCTAACTGCAAACGCTTCAGAAGTAGCTTGCCTCTCTTGGACCAGACATCCCTCAAATCAGATCGGAACCCTAGAGGCATCAAATACTCAAATGAATTTGGTAGTAACCCTAACAACCTTAAATACCCAGAGATGTAGCAAAAACTACGGTTTTTCTGAAGCGAATTTTTATTTCTCAAAAAGTAATTTTCTGAGCGGTGGAGTGAGCGACAAAAATTTCTCAGACTTGCGATCGCGCTCGACTCATTTTTCAGATAGAGGAATGTTATTCATACCAAGCTAGCATGATCCCTGCATCGATTTTTTTGGCTTTCACCTCTCCGTATGGCATGTTCTATCAAAAAGGAATATGTGAAAGCTTTGTAAAAGAGCGTAACAATTTCCCCATCTCCATTAAGAAATGTTGCTGCTTTTTGATCCCGTTGTTAGCGTGAACGAGTACCTGGGTACGCCAAGCAAAAAACCAAAAATGTGTTTTTGACACAGGAGGTTCTTATGATTCTGGTAGCATCCGTTCTGATTGCTGGCTGGCTCCTAGCATCAATCTTAGGTAGCTGGGCTTACTTTGCCAGTGATGTTCCCACTTCTTCTCGGCTAAAGGCATGAGTCGCTTCAACCCGGTTGGTTGAATTTTGGTCGTCTGTTTAAACGTTCTGAGTGTGATGTAACAAAAAAGCTTTCCTTGCTAGCGGGAAAGCTTCTCTTCTCAATCTTTTAGACTGTGTTCTCAATTCACTTTGATGTTTGTTGCAAGTTGATATTCAGTTACGACTTCGTTTAAAGCAGGGTTGGCCTTTGCTTTGCGATTCACAAAGACAAAGGGTGCTTCCTTTTGCATAATTTGGTTCATTTGCCAAAGATTTCCCAGCCCCTCTTCTGATGAGAAGGTCAAAGAGTTGGTTTGGCGATATGGAATGTTGAGTCTGGCTAATTCACTTACAAGGGCGCGAGTCCGCACGCCTTCGGGGCGATTGCAGGTTGGTCCGACAATCAAAACTTCGTTGGCGATCGCCCCCTGGGGCATAGCCGCTCTCACAAAGCCTGTCTCATTGGCAGCCTTCGCTGACTTTGACGACTTTGAAGAGTTTGACTGATTGTAAAGCGTCGCTCCCACAAGTAACGAAACCTGTAACCCGATGCCAACTATGAGAATTGGCAGAACCACTGGTGTGCCTTTCATCTGATTTTTTGGATGACTACATCTCATTTCACTATCGCCAGTATTTTTCGCGATGCCTGTGATCATCGTTACATCGATCTCTGACACAATCCGGAAGAGGTGCTGTGGCGGTTTGATGCAGCCTCTGCGATCGCGGGAATTCTAAGAGTATTGCGATCAGGGTTTCTATGCTGGCAAGAGTTTGGAGTGCTGCGCTTCTAGGCATTAACGCGATTAAAGTTGGGGTTGAAATCGATGTAGCAGGTGGCTTACCCGGCATTGTGGTTGTTGGGTTACCCGATACAGCGGTGCAAGAGTCAAAAGAGCGGGTCAAAACAGCGGTTAAAAACGCAGGCTATGCCTTTCCAATGCGGCGCATTGTTGTGAACCTGACCCCCGCTGATTTGCGCAAAGAAGGCCCCAGCTTTGATTTGCCGATTAGCGTTGGTATTTTGGCTGCTTCAGAACAAGTGAACCCAGATTTGTTAGCAGATTTTTTGTTTTTAGGCGAGTTGTCGCTTGACGGCAGTTTGCGTCCTGTTGCTGGCGTGTTGGCGATCGCGGCGGCGGCTCAACAATTGGGCATCAAAGGCATGATTGTGCCTGCTGATAATGCGCGTGAAGCAGCCGTGGTCGAAGGCTTAAAGGTTTTTGGGTTTAAACACTTGTCCGAAGTGGCTGATTTTTTATCGCATCCTGACCAGCACCTCCCCACCCAGATCAACGGCCTGGAGGAACTGCAACGGAACCAGATGAATGCACCCGACCTGCAAGACGTGAAAGGTCAAGCCCATGCCCGACGTGCCCTTGAAATTGCGGCTGCGGGTGGTCATAATCTGATTTTTGTTGGCCCACCTGGGAGCGGAAAACCCCAACCAACTCAATACCCCAATTAGTCATCGATTTTCAACAGCACAAACCGTAACTGTTACAGATCCGAGACATCCTCTGTGTGGACGTACCCTACCTTTAGTTGGTATCACGAACAA
>DVDV01000181.1 GCA_015296075.1 Leptolyngbyaceae cyanobacterium M33_DOE_097
AACAGGTCTTCGGGATTCTCATAGCCTTTCAGCAATTCATCAAGGAGCTCAGGTCGAAAAGTCATAGTATGAGTGTCTTAGGTTTAGTAGTTCATTAGATCTCAATTTCTGACCTTTGACACACTTTAATTTACAATCCCTATTGATCTTGTTTTCCATGTACCAATCCACAATTTTAGGCACATCAGTGCGGCCTCTGGCACCGCCAAACGCGCTCCCTTTCCAGACGCGCCCCGTCACAAGCTGAAAAGGACGAGTGCTAATTTCTTGCCCTGCACCTGCCACCCCAATAATGGTCGAGACACCCCAGCCCTTGTGACAGCACTCCAACGCTTGCCGCATCACATTCACGTTACCAATGCACTCAAACGAGTAATCCGCACCCCCGTCCGTCAGTTCAACCAGGTGCGCGACGAGATCGCCCTCCACCTCTTTGGGATTGACGAAATGGGTCATGCCAAATTGCTCTGCGATCGCCCGCTTGGCAGGGTTCAAATCGACCCCCACAATCATATCGGCACCGACCATGCGACAGCCTTGAATCACGTTTAAACCAATGCCACCTAAGCCAAAGACCACGACCTTTGCACCGGGTTCAACTTTGGCTGTAAAAATAACCGCGCCAATCCCCGTTGTGACACCACAACCGATGTAACACACTTTGTCAAAAGGGGCATCTGGGCGAATTTTGGCAACCGCAATCTCTGGCAACACCGTGTAATTTGAGAATGTTGACGTACCCATGTAGTGATACAGCGGTTTGCCATTCAGGGAGAAACGGCTGGTGCCATCGGGCATCAAGCCTTTGCCTTGGGTCGCGCGAATCGCCTGACACAAATTGGTCTTTTGACTGAGGCAAAACTTACATTGGCGGCACTCCGGCGTGTAAAGCGGAATCACATGATCACCCGGCTTCACACTTTTTACATCGGGGCCAACTTCGACGACAACCCCGGCTCCTTCGTGCCCCAAAATCGTGGGAAACAAGCCTTCGGGGTCTGCACCCGATAATGTAAAGGCATCGGTATGACACACTCCGGTTGCCTTGATTTCGACTAACACTTCTCCAGCTTTTGGCCCCTCTAGCTGTACCGTTTCAATGCTGAGGGGTTGCCCTGCTTCAAGCGCAACGGCTGCTTTGACTTCCATAACCACCTATGAGTGAATGCCTGATCAGATTAGCAGGCGATCGCGCCAATTCCTTCCCTCTTTTTGAAGGGTTAAGGATTTCTGACAAGGGGAGCGATCGCAAGTGCTTCACAGGGCTTTGCCTTAATCTGTTACACCGAAAACTCAGCGTACTCACTCTCAGCAGCTTCCGCTTCCGCTGTTTTTGTGGAGGTAGAAGGCTGAAACGCCGCTCCTTGAATGACTTGATTCAGCGTCAGGTCGGGGTTTTGCCGCAAGATGTGCAACACACTCATAAAATCGCGCACAATCTCGCCAGGAGTCAGCAAGGCTTCCGCGCCCAGACGGCTAATAATCGCCTGCAAAAAAGACTGTAAATCCTCTTTGGCAAGTGGTTTCTTTTGGTTGTGATGCGTGGCGTAAATCTCGGCTAACCGTTCTAGCAGTTGCACAATCTGCTCTTGCGTCAACGGCTCTAACCGAATTGCAGGCCCCGATACATCTTGCACACCGACCTTGACGATCCGGCTTTTCACCGTCCGGCGTTGCCATGCCGGATCACTATATAGACCCCGACGCGGATCTTCTAGAAACTGGGGCGTGCCACCAATCAGAGTTGCCAGGTGAGTGACGCGCCCTTGCATCGCATCGTTAAACATCGCCAGCAACTTATCGTAGTTATTTTGGCGGGCAACAGGCACATTGATCTTATAGAGGTGAACGGCTTCATCCAAAATCACCAGCAACCCCTTATAGCCAATATCGGCCACAAAGCGAGCCAACAACTTCACATAGTCGTACCAGGTTTCATCATCAATAATGACACGCACCCCGATCGCCTGCCGCGCTTCCGTTTTGGTCGCAAACTCACCCCGCAACCACCGTAATGCGGCTTCTTTCTTGGCATCATTATCACTGCGGTAGCCATTCCAATAAGCAATGATGACGTTGGCAAACTCAAAGCCATTCACTAAGTCGGCAACGTCTTTCACCACCTCGCGAATTTTTTCTTCAACCTTGTCGTCAAACCCAGCATCCGTTGGCTTTAATCCAGCATCTTTTGCCACCTGAGTTTGAATCCCAGCGATCCAACGTTCCAGAATAATCGCCAGCGCGCCCCCATCCGGACGACTCTTAGTAGCCAGGTTTTTCATTAACTCGCGGTAAGTGGCAAGACTCGTTCCACCAGAGCCAGCAATCCGGCGTTCGGGTGTGATGTCCGCATCTGCCACCACAAAGCCCTGCTCCATTGCGTGATTGCGAATCAGTTGCAGCGTAAAACTCTTACCAGCACCATAGCGACCTACCACAAACCGAAACGCAGCACCGCCTCCGGCAACGTTTTCTAAGTCCTGCAATAAGACGGCTACTTCTTTCTCACGCCCCACCGCAATGTGATCAACTCCCACACGGGGCACAACCCCCGCACCCAGCGCATTGACCAGCGCAGTAGAAACCCGCTTAGAAAGTTTGGAAGCTGTCATTCGTGTTGCCTAGAGCCGCGTTCATCTGTACCACATCACTGTGTTCTTGTCATCTTAGCCTGGAGTGCCCCAGCAATTCTCAGTATGAGAATAATTCTCACAAAAATATTCATTTTGAACAGCTATCAATGGCTGGAATACCCATTCTGCCGTTCATAAAATTGAGCGCACAAGCCTTTAGAGGCTCTGACTTCAGTACAAATGTTTC
>DVDV01000064.1 GCA_015296075.1 Leptolyngbyaceae cyanobacterium M33_DOE_097
AACAGGTCTTCGGGATTCTCATAGCCTTTCAGCAATTCATCAAGGAGCTCAGGTCGAAAAGTCATAGTATGAGTGTCTTAGGTTTAGTAGTTCATTAGATCTCAATTTCTGACCTTTGACACACTTTAATTTACAATCCCGGTCAGTTACTCCATACCCTGTTAGGACAATCGTATTCTGTGACACCTAAAGTTTCTTTTAGTCCTGATCATCAACTGTTGGCCTCAATCGATCGCGAAATGGTGGTTCTTTGGAATTGGAATTTAGGGCTAGATGAGTTACTCAACCAGGGCTGTACCTGGCTCGGCGATTATTTTGAGAACAATCCCAATGTGACGGAGCAAGACAAGCAAGTTTGTCAGGGCGTTGAACAGAGCTGATTCAATTAATGAAAAAGCTTTCTGAGTCAGGTGAAGACTGCCTTCTAATCTGTACTTGAGCGGGTAATATCAACGGTGATTTGCCCACCAAAGTCAGGGATGGGTGCAGCGAGTTTCGTTAAGCGCACCCGTACCTGCTCAGCCCGTTTTCCACCTGTTTGGTTAGGGGTGAGAATGGCTTGGGCGATCGCGTCGGCAAGTCGCTCAATTAAGGCAAACTTAGAGGTGCTAATCAGCTGTTTCACAGCCGCGATCGCAGCGCGATAATCATACGTATCTTCGATGCGATCGCTAGCACCTGCCTTTGCCAAATCAAGCCAAAGGGTCAAGTCAACTTCAAACCATTGCCCTAGCACCTGCTCTTCGTCTAAGTAGCCGGTATACCCGTAGCAGCGAATTCCTGTGAGATGAATTTGATCCATTCATTCAGAATACAGGAATGCACCTAAGCACCTGGGGCGATCGGCTGACGGTTATTGAGATTAAAGCGATAGCCGTTGGGCAAAATGTGCAGCTTCACGCCAAACACCGCTAAATCTTCATCCTTCAAGGCGTGGTCAACGTTGTTGTGACTCGACTCTGATTCATCGATGACGGTAATAGTGCCATTGCCCACGACATGAAATTCTTGACCCTGCACCACCATGGCTGTGTCTTCGTCAATCCCAAAGCCAAGCATGGTTGGTTGGAGCAGTAAGGCCGCCAGCAATCTGCCGAGCCGACCCCGTTGAGCAAAGTGTTGATCAATTACGACTCCTGGTAAAAAGCCCATTCCGGGGCCGAGTTCAACTACTTCTGGGCGAGGATTGGTAGTTGAGTCGCCTTCGATGATCATGGTGTCGGGCATCATCGCAGCTCCGGCACTGGTTCCTCCAACGACGGCACCTTGTTCGTGGCGTTCACGAATCGCGGCATCCAGGGGCGTTCCCTTGATAGATTCTACGATTTTGGCTTGATCGCCACCACTAAAGAAGATACCAGTGGCACCCTGAATCGCCTGAATCATTTCTCGGTCTTCTGCATCTTCGCGCGCACGAGTATCTACCACTTCAATGTGTTCGACGCCTAGACGCTTAAAAATATCGGTATACATATCACCTACTTCGCGGGGGGCGCTAGTAGCTGCAGTTAACACGGCGATTTTGGCATCTGTACCACCTGCTAAGCGCACAAATTCTCGTAGGATTAAGCACTTGCCTTCTCGATCTTCTGCACCGCCAACGATAATCAGGGCACCCTTTTGACTGGGTGCTTTGGGGGTTTCGGTAGAACCTTTCATTTTGAACCTGCTACTTTGAATTGACCTGGTATTTGGCCTAGGTTGTGAATTCCAGAGCTAATCGCGATCGCCCCTCACTCTGGGTTTCTTGATTCTGTCAGGAGATCCCCATAATTAGCAATCTGTCCTTTGCCGCATGTGAGTTGAGTCAGAAGTGAGAGGTTTTACCTTTAAAAATCACGAGTATTTACAACGTACCGAAGCCTGGTATATTAGAAATCTGCTCAGGCGATCGTCAGTGAGTCGTTTATCCCGGTTAAGGGCATTTGTTTCGCGGTTTAGCTTACATTTGTTTCTTTAATTGGTTTCAAGCAAGCGGTTGACAAACGGTTAAAAACCTGAGATATTTAGAAAAGTCTGAAATTTTCGCGGGTATAGCTCAGTGGTAGAGCGTCACCTTGCCAAGGTGAATGTCGCGCGTTCGAATCGCGTTACCCGCTTCCAAAAAACTTTTGATTAGGTAAGCTTAAACCTGGCTGAAGTTGATGTTTTTGCAGTCTCAGCATTGGTTGGCTGCTGTTTTTATTTAGGATATGGATTAAATAAGCTTGATGTTTGGTATGGGCGGGTTTTGCCTGTTCAATCCCTTGTAGGACGCGGATACGTCTGCTAAACCCGCCCGTACAGTTTGCGGATTTATTAAATTCTCGTTCCCTAGCTATAGAGCCTGTTTTTTAAGAGAAGTGGCTTCTGCCTCTAGAGTATTGCTTTCCTCTACTCATGCGCTAGATTGGAACTAAGCCCTACGACTTATGTCTGGTTGCAGTTTCAACAAGTTGAAAATTTGGCTGTTTCTGTTACCAAATTGCCACTAAGTTGGGCAAGTAAGCGGAAGTAGGCTAATTGTGTAACGTTTTGATAACTGTGTTTAATAGTCCTTTATGTACAGCATATGAATGCTAATAATTGCATTAAGTGTGGGGATGGGGCTGTTTTTTCCCGGTACTAATAAGTTAGTTCCCATTTTTTTCGCGTCTGTACCATTTTACAAACTTGTATTTACAGCCTGTGCCGACTCTCAAAGCTCAGAAAATTGAACTGAATCAGGAGTACCCCTCACCGTGTTGTCGTCGTGGGCAATTGACTCCCATTACTTTGACTGAGGCGTTTGGGTGCAACAAATGCCATCAAATTTTTGTGGTTGAGCAAGGTGGTTTTGTTTTAGAAAAACTTTCAACAACCTATCCTTACAAGCGGGCTTGGCGCTGGAATGGCAGACAGTGGGTGCCGATCAGCTCTGGCTTGAGTGAAAACTACTTGCCTGTTTTGATGGGCATTATGCTAGTTTTGATGGGCATTTGGGTTCCACTAGCGTTAAAAGCCTCGCCTGCTTCGAGTACCATTCTTTGGGTAATCATGGCTTTGCTGTTGGCCATCTTGCCTGTATTAATGGTCTTAATGGCTTATCGGCGATAACGGCATGACGGCAGATTTATTTAAAGACTCTCCTGACCCGATCACCGCTGCTCAGCAGGCTTATAAAGCCTCGATCGCGCTAGGGATGTCGAAAGGGGTAAAGCGGACTCAAGCGGTACAGGCGATCGCGGAGGCGCTGAAGCAATATCAAGACGAAATTTTGGAAGCCAACACGCTGGATCTTGAAGCCAGTCGTGAGATGGCTGTGCCCGATTTGATTCTTGATTGGCTGAAGCTAACTCCAGAACGGTTGCAGGCAACCATTAAGCTGTTATATCGGCTGAGTGAATTGCCTGACCCGATTGGGCGCATCATGAGTACCAACCACCAAATTGATCACTGTCAGACCTACTCGCAAATGATGCCGTTGGGGGTGATCGCGTTAATTTATGAGTCGTTTCCTGAGTTGGCGGCGATCGCGGCGGGCATGTGCATCAAGACGGGGAACAGTCTGATCCTCAAAGGGGGGAGCGAGGCGAGTCATTCAAACCAGTTAATTGCTCAAGCCATTTTAGCGGGGGTTGAAGAAGCCGAATTGCCAGAGGGCTGCATTCAAGTCTTGCCGTCTGATCAGGGGACATCAGTGCGCGATTTGGTTGTGCAAGATAGCTACATTAATCTGATCATTCCCTACGGGCGAGCCAGTTTGGTGCAGCAGATTACGCGTCAGTCAACCGCTCCGGTTTTACGCTCAGCAATTGGCAACTGTTACCTCTACTGGTCGCCATCCGGTAGTTTGGATCTGGTGCGTTATGTCATTTTTGATAGTCACTATGGTGAACCTGACCCGGTTAATGCGATCGAGAAGGTGTTGATTCACCGCGACCACAACTTTTCCTCACTGGGTATGTTGTGGAATAGTCTGCGAGAGAAGGGTTTTGAGATCCGAGGGGATGCTGACCTGGTGGCTGAGTTTCCAGAGTTGAAGCTGGCAGAAGCAGCAGAGTGGAGCCAAGCCTACCTGAGTCGGATTGTTGCCTTTAAAGTGGTTGACAGCCCCGAAGCCGCAATCTCGTGGATCAATTTACACAGTAGTGGCCATGCCGATTGTGTTGTAACTGAGTCTTATCAAGAAAGTCGCCAGTTTGCGTTGACCATTAACAGTGCTTCAACCTATATCAATGCTTCGCCCCGATTTTTGCGTAATTCAAAACGGGGGGAGATCTTTTTAGGCATGTCCAGTCAAAAAGGTCTGCGCCGAGGGCCAATCAGCATTCAATCCCTGACGACGTTAAAACACATCGTGCAGGGAACCGGGCAACTCTAATCCGCGATCGCTTCCACCAGGATCCAATTTCCGGCCTGGTTCACTTTGCCAATCACGGTCAAGGGCTGTTGATGCTTGAGGTCGAGTAGTTGTTGGTTAATCGCAGGGCACAGCGTGACGAGTTGCAAGGGCTTACCTGGGCGATCGCTCACGAGCTGATAATCTTGCGCGTCTTTGTAGTGCAGGATGCCAGCAATGGCTTGAGCTTGTTTTGAGAGTGGGCTAGAAGGCTGACAAGGCAGAGGGCAACAGCCGTTATTGGGGTAAGACTCAGGATAGTTGAGGTAGCGGAGTTGCCAGGTCAACCAATCGGGATGTTTGGGCACTAAGTTATAGAAGGGGATAACAGCCGCAGGTGCCGATTTATCGGTGAGTAATGCCTCTTGCAGCGATCGCACCGATAGATCGCGCGGTTGACAGCCCTGCTCAACACACAACGCCGCTGCCATGCCAGCCGCTTGCCCAATGCCTAAGACAACAGGTTGCAGGCGAGTCGCTCCGTTGGCGATATGCGAGACAGAAATATTCTTTTCGCAGGCTAAAAAACCATCTATACTCGCTGGAATCAAGCTGCTATAGGGAATTGTGAAGGGTGTTCCTGTCCAACGGCCACCCCAACGCAGCGATTTCGGTTGCAATTGAATTTCGCCACTGGGGTAATGGTGATCGTTCGCGTAGTTGCCAACTGCAATCGATTCGCAAACTGACTCAACATCGACGCAACTGTGGGCAAAGATCTGCATTGGCAAAGCGGCGGTCTGGCCTTTGGCGATCGGCAAAATGTCTTGCTCACAAATAGTGCGATTCCCGCAAATGCGGCGGCTTTCACGATAGTAAGGATGTAGAGCGAACGCGCCACCCCCCGGAGAATTTGCTTCTTTTGGAAAGGTATCTGTGGCTAACCCGTACTGCTGGCCCAAATGCTGTTGAATCGAATGGGCAAAGCTGTGGCTATGTTCAAGGGCAGCCTGCCAAAATTCGCGACGGGTTGCTTCAGACTTGATCAGGCGATCGCTACCCTCACCGTAGTCATTCCCGTGAATCGGCCAGTTGATCATGAAGCGGTTGTTGGGCAACCGTCCGTAATTGAGAAATTTCTCGCCACCGTAATTTCCCCAGGCCGCCGCAAAATTTGTAGAAGCAGCGGCTGAACTTGCAATGGCAGGAGCCGTAGCATTGCCAAAGTCGCGCATCACAACAACCCAGGTGGGTGCCTGCACTGGATAATGTTGGGTCAGTTCATTCTCACTGGTGGGCGCGCTCGGTTCGTTCCATTCGGATTGCAACTCCCAGCCCCAACGGTAGGGAATGTCTGCCAGGGGGAGCAGGTCGCCAAGTTCGGTACCATCAATGGTGATCTGTGCCTGCACCGTGTGATTTTGGAAGCGTACCCCAACAACGCGATCGCCCTGACGCAAAACTTCTTGGGGTGTTTCACCAATGATCCAATACAGGTTGGGCAGATCTGCAACCCAATCAGCAAAAATTTGGGCACCCAGACGTGGTTCATAGTCAAAAAAACTGACCCACCCGTGGTCTAACCCTTCGATCTGGCGGCGTTGCAACTCCCGCAAAAATTCGCCCCAGATACCTGTTTGAAAGGCCAGCAACTCGTTGCCGTCTGGGCAAGAAACGCCAGCACTGGTCAACATGCCGCCTAACCAAGAAAATTCACTGACAAGCAGTGTTTTTGCTCCGCGACGAGATGCCTGGATCGCAGCCGCCGTACCGCCTGCACCGCCACCCACAACAAGAACGTCAACTGCGTGGTGTTCCATAGATTTTTGACAAAAAGTGGTAGAAACTAGGCCAAAGATGACAAACGGTGAACAGATTTATCAATTCAACCGCAACGGAGTGTCGGTTTCTTTTTCCTAGATGAGATGCCCCTGCTCTGGAGAAATGAGGATATTTGGCTGACAGAGTGCAACACAGCCAAATGGGAACACAACTGAAGTGTAGAGCTTAAATTTTATCTAACGTCCAACATATTCTCCATTACGGAAAAGACCAACCTGGGATGTGCCATTTGCGAGTGTGGCGCGCCCTTGTCCATCGGGGATACCGTTTTTGATCTCGCCTGTGTAGGTGCGCAGGCTGCTGCCACGGGGAAATGTGCAGGTGCCACGACCTTCGAGTAAACCATTAAAAAATTGCCCCGTGCAACGGCTCCCATTGGCATTGACAACTGTGCCGCGACCATTAATTTGACCCTGATAAAACTCGCCAGTGTAGGTGCGGTTACCAAATTTTAGAGTGCCCTGACCGTGGGGAAAGCCGCCCCGGAAAGAGCCGGAGTAACGATCGCCAGAGCCATAGTTGAGGGTTCCCTTGCCACCAAACACCCCGTTGATAAACTCGCCGCTGTAGCTGTTTCTGCCGTATTGTAGGGTGCCTTTGCCGTGAAATGCGCCATTACGAAACTGGCCATCATAGCGATCTCCACTTGAAAAGAGGTAGATCCCTCTTCCATTCGGTTGCCCGTTGCGTACATCCCCTTCGTAGCGGTCAAATCGATCTTGGTTGGCTTGGTCATCGCGACAGTACCAAACAAAAGAACCCTTACCTTGAGGCACCAGGCGCACAACGGGGCCACGGTAGTAAGTGTAGGGATTACCAAATAAACTGGCGAAGCCTTCATCCCCCCGGCTGTTACAGGCAGGCGGTCTTTCGGCAGTGGGCGGCAAGCTACAAACTGCATTTGGGCTGTTGCCTGCTTTATCAAACTTCCCTTCACAGAATGCACCATTGCTGAGTGCCCTGGTTTCAGCGATCGCTGCATCGGGTTGAGCCAAACCAATCGTTAACCCAAGAGCTGGAATCAGAAAGACGCCAATTCCCAAGCGACGGTGTAAAGAACGCATAGTGGGCACTCCGTGTTGATGTTTCTGTCAGTTAGAGGGGCAATCGTAAGCCAATTATTTGACAATTATACCCAGGAAAAATTAGGGCGGATATTTAATAAAGTTTTGAAAAAATAAGCATGATTTCTAACACAAACTAGAATTCCCTGCTTTATCTCTTTTCTTTCAATCGGAGTGAGGAAAAGATTGGCTGAAAGGCTTGCAAATTCGTCGGTGATTGAAATATAGATCTTTTCTATTGAAGACGAAGAACTTTTTGAAACTCTCTATTCTCAGCCTTAATTTCGAACTTAAAAAGCATTAGGTTTTGGCAGGGTGGGCCACGATATAGGCGATCGCGCTGCGCCAGAGAATCGGTTGTTCAACCAGCAGATAGAGCGCCGTTTGTACTTGACTGACTTCGCGTTGGGTGAGGTGGGGCTGAAGTTGCTTGAGGTAGCGATCGACCAGTTGAGCCGAGAGCCGAGTTTCGGTTTGGGCTTGCTCAACGGTAATGGTGACGTTTAATCCCTGTTGTGCTAGCTCCTGTTGTAAGTCAGCGACATCCCAATTCAGGGAAGGATCGTCCGGTTTTGTGTAAATTGCTGATTCGATTTCAGTTACTTTTTGCTGTAGCTTGGCGGGTAGCGTTTTGGGTTTGAACAGTTGATAAATCCTCTGTGTCTCACGAATTATTGATTCAGCTAAAACCAAAGTGCCCGTGGGTTGCAGACAGCTGATCAGCGAGCGAATGATGGCGAGTTTGTCTGCTTCGCGCAGCAGCAGATTACGGCCCACAATTCCGTCAAAGTGTTCAACGGCTTGATGGGTCTTGAGGAGAGTGGTTAGCTCCGTTGGCTTGCCTTGCAAAATGATTGGACGTGATAACTCCGGCAGGGCGATCGCCTGTTCTGTCAAAGCAACCGCATCTTGTTGATTGTGCGCCAACGCGTAAACGCCCCCTTCTGGTACTCGTCGCACCGCTTCCCAGGTGAGCAACCCACTCCCGGCGGTCACATCCAGTAAGACGTGATGCCGTTGAGGCTTGAGCAACTCAAACACGCGATCGCGCACATTACTCAGGCGATCGCCCACCTGACTCAAAGTTCGCTCTAACCACCGTGCTTGGGCCACATCGACGGTACCAAATGTCAAAACTTCGGGCAGGGCGATACCAATCCCTTCGACTAAGGCTGCTAGTTGCGCTTCTCGTTGACGGGCTACGTGATGGCGAATTTCTGCTTCGTAGCCCTGATCTGATGGTTGATAGAAGACCTGACCCTGCAGGGAACTGGGTAGATACTGCTGAGCGACCCAGTGATCTCGATAGGCATGGGGATAAAGATAACCCGCGCCATGTCCAAATCCCTGTTTATCACGGTTGCTGTCTCGCAGGGGAGTGGGAACTTCGGCTTCGCGTTCTTGCTCAACGGTGGCAAGGGCATCAAAAAAGCCCATCACGCTATTCGATTTAGGGCAAGTCGCCAGGTAGAGGGTGGCCTGCGCGAGTGGATAGCGACCCTCTGGCATACCCACCCGATCAAACGCCTGAGCGCAAGCATTCACAACGACAACAGCTTGTGGATCGGCCAGTCCCACATCTTCGCCCGCAAGAATCAACAGTCGCCGAAAAATAAAGCGAGGATCTTCCCCGGCGTAGACCATGCGGGCTAACCAGTACAACGCCGCATCTGGATCGGAACCGCGCACACTTTTGATAAAAGCGCTGATCGTATCAAAGTGGGCATCGCCTTCCTTGTCGTAGAGAACGGCTCGTTGCTGAATGGATTCTTCGACAACAGCCAAGTCAATGTGAATCGCGCCCGATTCGTTGGGTGGGGTCGTCTCAACTGCTAGTTCCAGGGCGTTTAGAAGGGCGCGGGCATCCCCATTTGCGACATTGACCAGATGTTCCAGAGCGTCCTGATCGAGGTGAATCGCGCGATCGCCATATCCCCTTACCGGATCCGTTAATGCTTGCTGTACGACGCGTTTTAAATCGGTTGGGGCGAGGGGCTTCAGTTGAAACAGGCGAGAGCGGCTGACTAGGGCTTTGTTGACTTCAAAGTAGGGATTTTCGGTCGTGGCTCCAATCAAAATTACAGTGCCATTTTCGACCCAGGGCAGTAGCGCGTCTTGCTGGGCTTTGTTAAACCGATGCACTTCATCGACAAACAAGATCGTGCGCTGGTTATACATGCCACGCTTCTCTTGGGCCAGGGCGATCGCCTCGCGGATATCTTTGACGCCTGCCAGTACTGCATTTAAGGAAATGAAGTGGGCTTTGGTCGTGTTGGCGATGACTCTGGCAAGGGTGGTTTTGCCCGTTCCCGGTGGCCCGTAAAAGATCAGCGACGCCAACTGATCTGCCTGAATGGCACGCCGGAGTAAGCGACCTGGCCCAACGATCGCCCCTTGCCCAATAAACTCATCCAGAGTGCGGGGGCGCATCCGGGCAGCGAGTGGGGCTTCCTTATCGGTAACATCAAGGCGATGGCGATCGAACAAATCCATGCCTTCAAAATATCGCACTTGCAGGCGATCAGATGGACAGTTTGAGGGTGAATTGGGGCGATCTCACTACCGCTTTGACAAGGTCTTTTCAAGCATGGTGCGTCCCTGCACAAGCAGCCGTTTGGGCTTTACATTCACCTTAAACAGGTCGTGTAACAGCACATAGAAACAGGGAATGATGAACAGGGTGAGCAAGGTTGCTAGAGATAACCCTGAAAAAACCACCACACCAAGCGGCTGGAGGAACTCTGAACCTTCCCCAATACCTAACGCCAAAGGGAATAAACCCAGGACGGTCGTGATGGTTGTCATCATGATTGGGCGGAGGCGCATCGGAGCCGCTTTGGTAATCGCTGCATAGCGACTGATAGTTTCTTCCTCTCGAATCTGGTTGGCCAACTCCACCATGATGATGGCGTTGTTCACAACAATCCCGACGAGCAAGACCGCACCCACCAGAACCGTAATGCCGATCGCGGTTTGCGTAATAAACAAGCCAGCAATCCCTCCGGCCAGTGCAAGTGGCACCGTTAGCATGATCACAAGTGGATCCACTAAGGAGTTGTACTGCACCGCCATTACCACGAAGACGAGAAAGGCTGCCAGCGCCCCTAGTAGGGTCAGTGAGCTTTGTAACTCTTGACTTGATTGGGCTGCATAACTGGGGATAAATGTGACACCCTCCGGTAGCTGAACGTCTGACAGCACCGATTGAATTTCCGTTAAGGCATCGCTTAGCTTTGCCCCTTTGTTAAGGTTGCCGCCTAACAAGACCACCTGGCGCTGATTGATCCGCTGGATCTCTCCCGGTGCGACACCTTCTTCAACTGTGGCAATGTCGCTCAGCCGTACCAGCGCATTGCGATCGGTGAACAAGGGCAACTGCTCCAGTTGGGAGGGGCGATCGATCGCTTCCTGCGCCAGTCGGACACGCACATCAACGAGACGTTCCCCGCGTTGCAGTTGAGTTGGTACGTCGCCTTCTAAAGCGGTTTGGATCGTTTCCCCGATCGCCTGAGCAGTTAAACCGAGCGCCGCTGCCCGTTCCCAATCCGGTCGGATTCGAATTTCAGGTTGACGATCTTCGGCTTCTGGACGGAAGCTGGCTAGGGTTACTTTGTCGTCGAGCAAGGAAAGAATCTCGCGCCCTGCCCGTTCGAGTGCTTGAGTATCGGTGCCCTGTAGTTGAACGTCAACATCTGCGCCTCGTACGGGTGAGTTATTGATGTTAATACCGCGCACCGCACCAGGACTAAACCGGACCCGAATGCCTGCCAAATTTAGCCTTTCTACTTGCTGAGTGACACGTTCGACAAACTCTTCTACATTAGAGCCGGGTTTAAGGGTGATATCGCCAGAACTGCTGGCTGGGTTAGCCGATACGTTGCTGGCAAACAACCGTCCCCCGGCAGTGATGAAGCTATATTCGGTTTCGGGTTGCTCTCGGATGATTTCGTCGATCGCCTGGGTGACCTGCACATTGGTTTCAAGTGAGGTTCCGGGTGGAAATCGCACGTTGAGAGTCGCCTGTCCGGTGTTGATGCGTGGCAAAATTTCCTGCGGAATTTGTCCTGCCATCAACCAGCCGCCTCCACCCAACAGCAAAAAAGCTGCACCAATAACTAACCAGCGGCGACGGATGATGCGGGCTAAAAGGCTCTGATAACCACGGGTTGCAGCTTCAAACCGATTGTTAAACTCTCGCAGTAACCAAAAGTTGCCGACTCGACTTGACCACCGCACCGTTAACAACCGAGAAGCGAGCATCGGTACGACGGTCAATGCCATTAGTAAGGAAGCAGCCACTGCAAAGCTAATCGTCAGAATCAGTTCATTAAACAGCAGCGCGATCAACCCCCCTAGCAGTAAGAAGGGCACGACCGCCACAAGGTTCGTTACCGTTGATGCAACCAGAGCCGATTCAACGGATTGGCTGCTACTCGCCGCTAGCGATAGGACACGTTGTTTCCACGACTGATGACCGTTGCCATTGCTGTGACCATTTCCATCACTGTGGCCATTTCCATCACTGTGACCGTTGCCATTGCTATAGGCGAGTTCACCATGTGAAGCCGTGTTGCTATTGACCTTCTCAACAATCGTCTCCATCATGACGATCGCGTTGTCAACCACGATCCCCACGCCAAGAGCCAGACCACCCAAACTAAACACGTTCAGGGAGAGGCCAAACAACCCCATCAGGATGATGGTACCCATCGTTGCGAGGGGAATCGCCAGCACAATGATTAGCGTTTGACGCAGAGAGCCGAGGAACAACAGCACCGCGATCGCGGCAAGAGCGGCCCCACTCAAACCAGAAGTAACAACGTTAGAAATTGAGCTGTTGATGAAGCGTGATTCGTCAAGCGTTGGCGTGATGATCATGTCTTCAGGAATCAGCCCCGACTGACGCAGTTCCTCAATTCGTCGTTTGACGCCTTCAACAGTATCGACCGTATTCGAATCGGGTTGTTTTTGCACACTGACTTTAACCGCTGGTTGCCCGTTGAGGGTCACGACAATCCGCTCATCTTCAGTGCCATCAATCACCTCAGCAAACTCGCGCAAGTAAACTCGCTGTTGCAATGTGTTGGGTAGTTGAGGGTTGGCTTGATTGGCACCAGAGGCTGATTGTGGGGCGATCGCGGTTGTTTGGTTCGCAACTTCAAAGGATAAGTTTTCAAGCTCAGCTGCATCGCGAAATCGGCCTACCGTCCGCGTTAACGGTTCAGATTCGGCACCGAGAATGCGACCTCCAGACACGTCTTGGTTGCGCTGCGACAGTTCATCAAGAACGGTATTTAAGCCAACGCCAACCGCTTGCAACCGTGCTAGATCAATCCGTACTCCAATTTCTTCTTGCACCCCCCCCGATACATCGGCAGAGGCAACTCCTGGCACAACCCCCAACTCACGCGAAAGTTCTTCGTCGGCAAATACGCGTAGTTCAGCAGGACTTAATGACTCTGAGGTCAAAGCGAATTCAATAACGGGTAGTTGAGTCGGGTCAAATTTGAAAATTCGCGGACTCTCAATGTCATCGGGCAACTGGTTACGGTATCGGTTGAAGGTTGCTGTGGTATCGTTTAGCGCTTGATCAATGTCGCTCCCTGGCTCAAAAAAGAGATCCACACTAATTTGCCCTTCACGAGTTTGTGAAAATACCTGTGTGACTCCTTCTGTGGTGGAAAACGCTTCCTCCAAAGGTTTGGTAATTTCATCAACGGCAACCTCTGGGGCAACTCCAGGCGCATCAAGGCGTACCCCAATCCGAGGGTAGGTAATCGAGGGCAGTAAATCGACTGGGATGCGGACGATGAAGAAGATACCCAAAATAATGACTGTCAGCGTTAGCATCAGAATGCCAATGTGACGTCGAATTGAGAGCGTGCTGAGGCTAAATCCAGTCGGTTGTTGCATGGATCACAGGTGGGTAAAAGAAACTAGCAGAGCATGTACCAATTTTCGACATCCCTAAGAAAATCGGTTGATTTTGAAGAAAGAGAGCCTTAATCCTTAATTGGCTTGCTTCGATCGCCGGTTGGCATCCTCAGATAAAATGCTCAAGCGCACAGTATCACCATCTTTGAGGGGGCCGCTACTACGGGCAATAAAGCGATCGCCCGGTCGTAAGCCTGACAAAATTTCAACCCGTCCATCGAGTTGCTGACCTAGTGTGACAGTGCGACTGGCTACGCTTGCCTGGTCACCTTCCCCCGTGACAGTGAAGATTTTGCCCTGTTTCGGTTGATTGCCAGCGTTTGTTCCCGCCCCCGCATTGGTGCGATCGCCTCCAGTTGGCGCACCCCCTTGTGCTGCTTGACCACCTTGTTGACCAGCGTTGCGGGGTTGCCCAGCTCGCAGGGCACTTAGTGGCACAATCACTTTAGAGGTTGAAGTTGACGCAAAGGTGACGCGAGCGAGTAAACCACTACCCAGGCGACGAGATGTATTGGGCACAACAATCTCAACGGGGGATAGGCGAGAAGTAGGGTTAGCTGCCGGAGAAATCCGCAGGACGGTACCCGTGAATTCTTGATTGGGAATTGCATCAAACTGCACTTTAGCCGACTGCTCCTGGCGAATCTGACGCAAATCTAAGTCTGATACCTGTACAACGACCTTGACGTTGCTGAAGTCGCCGACTTTGACAATTTCGGTGCCTGGTTGCAAAAAGTTGCCCGCTTCGTTGGTCTTGGCTGTGACAAAGCCATTCACCGGAGAGGTGACTCGCGCGTAGTTGCGACGTTGGCGTGCCTGATTGATCACGGCTCGTTGCGATCGCAACCGTTCTTCGGCAATCTCAATTTCTTGGCGGCGAGTGTTGACTTGGTCAATTGTGGAGCGCAACACTTCTGCAGCCGTGCGGGCTTCAGTCTCGGCTTGCTCGGCTTGTTGCACAGCGATCGCTCCCTGGCTGGCTAACTGTCGATAGCGGTTGGCATCTGAGCGAGCCTGACGCAACTGTAACTCAGCTTGTCTAACCTGCTTTTGAGCTTCACTTACCTGTGTTTGTAAACGAGCGATCTCAGCGCGACGGGCCGACAACTCAGACTCGGCAGAGGTGACATCTGATGTGAGAATGTTGTCATCTAATTGGGCAATCACCTGTCCCTGTCTGACAGCGTCACCAATATCCACGGCTAAATCGAGCAATTGCCCTTCAACCTGTGAGCGAATGGCAACCTCACGGATTGCCTGGGTTGTGCCTGTGTACTCGCGCCCCTGCTGAAGTTGAGCCGTTCTGGCGACCATCGCATCAACCGCAGGCGGGCCTTGATTGCCACCAGGACGATTGGATTGAGCTTTAGCGACCTGGCTTTTAGGCAGCAATTGACACCCTGATGTGGCTGCCAGCACCCCTAACAAAAGGGCTGAACCAACCACTTGTGACGATCGCCGCCATTGCAAGGACTTGAGGTCAGGGAATTTTGAAATAAACATAGGGTACGTTTGAGACTCACCAAGTGAAGAAAACCTGTCGCTGCCAAAGAGGAACTGTTACAAATTGTATCGGTATTCTGGAAAGGGAGAATCTATCAGCGGAGATAGCTTGAGAAGTAAGCTGGAAGGGCGCTTCGAGGTTTTTATGCGCAAGCTTGGGCGAGCGTATAACAGCGATCGTCCGCAAGCAAAACCAAATTCTGTTTGTTAGACAGGGGCTTTGCAACATTGGTTCATCAAGAGCGAATTTTTCTAGTGGTCTGCCAGGCCAACTTCGCCAGGTAGAGAAGACGAATGACCAATGACGAAGGCTCAGTGATTATCGACCCTGCAAAGTTCTTTTGGTGAACGACTAGAGCAAAGACTGAAATTTGAACCTTATGCTAAATCTGCGTGAATTCTGATTAGTTATGCGGGTGGATCTGTCAGACAAAACTTATCGATACCGGAGTATAAAAGAAAAATCCGCCTTTCCGCAGCTTGATTAGGTCATTGAAAACACCTGAGATATCTGCTAACGATACGGGATAAGCCCTACTCTGCTGGAATTTCGATGATAAATTCAGTGCCCTTGCCAAGTTGAGATTCGCAATAGAGCCGACCGTTGTGTTTCTCGACGACAATTTGATAGCTGATCGATAAGCCGAGCCCCGTCCCTTTGCCAATCGGTTTGGTCGTAAAAAATGGGTCAAACAGACGATTCTTTTGCTCAGGAGTAATGCCGGGGCCGTTGTCAGCGATCCGAATTTGAATCCAGTTGTCCGGTAGATAATTGGTCTGAATCCGAATTTCGGGTTCTTCAATATTGGCTTCTTCAAGGGCATCAATGGCATTTGAAATGAGATTCATAAACACTTGATTGAGTTGCCCCGCGTAGCAATCGACAGGTGGCAGTTGGCCAAATTCTTGGGTAATTGTGATGTTGGTCTTGGTGGTGCTGGACTTAAACCGATTTTGCAGGATCATCAGGGTGCTTTCGATGCCTTCGTGGATATCGACGGCTTTTTGTTCGGCTTCGTCCATACGTGAGAAATTGCGCAGCGAGAGTACAATTTTTTGAATCCGCTCGGCCCCGGTGCGCATGGAGTTCAGGAGTTTCGGCAAATCTGCCAGCAAAAAGTCTAAATCGACCGCATCAGCTTGGGTTTGAATCTCTGCATGGGGAGCAGGATAGTGTTTTTGATAAAGCTGAATCAAGTCCATTAAGTCGCGGGTATAGTCACTGGCATAGTTGAGGTTGCCATAAATAAAATTGACAGGATTGTTGATCTCATGGGCGACCCCTGCGACCAATTGCCCCAAGCTTGACATCTTTTCGCTTTGCACCATTTGAGTTTGGGTGCGCTGATACTCACGCAAGAGGGTTTCAAGTTCTTGAGCTTTGTCACGAGCCTGATTGTAGAGTTCTGCCTGGTTGAGCGCGATCGCCAGTTGCTCCATCACGGTCTGCACCAGCTTGATCTCGCGATCGCGCCAGTCACGGGGGTTATTGTAGTTGATAGCCGCTAAGACACCGACCGTATCTGAAGGCATCTGCAACGGCACAATCAGCGTGGCTCTAAAGCCGATCGCTTGCGCTAGTTGTTGGCAGTCTTGGTCCCTGCTTTCGTGAATATCTGAAATTTGAATGGTTTCTTGCTTAAATAAACGCTCTGCCAGTTCAGCAATCACTTCTTCGGGGTAGCGCCCTCTAAGTTCTGTTTGGTCTGCCTCGCACGCTTCTGCGGTAATTTCCCAGTAGGGACGGTCAACATTGTTGCGATACCAGGCAAAGATGCAGTGGTCAATCTGCAAGAAGCGGCGTAACTCTTGTAGCGTCGTTAAGAGAATTGTGTCAAAGTCAAGCGTATGGTTGATTTTGCGAATTAACCGATTCAGAATGCGTTCGCGCTCTGCCTGTTCGCGGAGCTGCTGTTCAGAATCACGCAGCGCTTCTTCTGCTTTTTTCCGCTCACTAATATCTTCGTAGGTGCCTAAGATGCCGATCACGCTGCCTTCTGCATCTCTTAGCGGAATCCGATTTGTGTCGAGCCAAACTTTTTGTCCATCTGAACGATGCTGCGCTTCAATCACATGCAACCAGGGCGTATTAGAAGCCATCACCTGCTCGTCACATTCGCGATACCACTCGGCTTCTTCACGAGTCCACGCCAGGTCAAAGTCTGTCTTGCCAATAATCTCGCTGGGAGATTTCAACCCGGCATCCTTCGCAAAGTTGTGGTTGCAGCCCAAATAGACTGAATGGCAATTTTTCCAGTAAGTTGACTGGGGAATGTTATCGATGACCTGCCGCAGGAGTTGTTGAGAGGCATGAAGTTTGAGTTCGGCGGCGCGGCGATCGCTAATGTCCTGCACTAGCGAGGCGACCCCAACGACTTCGCCTGCTTCATCGTGCAGGATGGTGTTGTACCACTCGCAGATAATTCGCCGCCCATCGGCCGTAATGTTGTCGTTAATCCTGTGCGTGTTGTTGCGATCGCCCAAGGTTTGCTCAAGCACGATGTCTACAGCTTGCCGTACCTCCGGGGGCATTAAAAAGCTGGCGGGTTGTCCGATTGCTTCGTTCCGTCGGTAACCAAAAATCCGCTCTGCTGCAGGGTTCCAGTCAATAATTTCCCAATTGGTATTCCACTCAATGACTGCTAAAGGTGTTTGCTGCACAAGTAAAGAGATGCGTTGTTGCGACTGACGCAAGGCTATTTCTGCTTCAACCCTTTGACTAATGTCTTCAACAATTGACCAAACATACGGTTCCCCTTCGCGATCGACCAGAATGCTCGATAGGCGCACTGATACGAGGCTGCCATCTTTGTGGATATATTTTTTTTCGTAAGGGCCGTAATATCCGACGCGATACAGGTTTTGAATTAGCTCTTGCTCAAACGGTGCGTAGTCTGCAGGGGTAAGATCCCAGGTTGAGAGATTCAACGTTTCAGGTACGGTTCGCCCTAAGATGGCGGCATAAGCTGGATTTACATCGATCAGTGTGCCATTCACGGTGCGCAAGGCTAGACCGATCGGCGACATCTCAAACAAATGACGGTGGTAGCTTTCATTCGTGCGGAGTAAAGTTTCGACCTGCTCACGCTCGAGCATTTCGGTTTCAAGCCGCACGATCGCTTCTGCGAGTTCTGCTGTACGACTTTGCACGCGATCTTCAAGGGCTTCATTCAGATGATGCAGTTGTTGCTCTACTGTTTTTTGAGCGGTGATATCCTCGATTGTGCAGAGCAGCCCACTCACGCGATCGCCGTTGTCGCTGCAAAGTGGTATCTTGCGAATGGCTAACCAGGCTATAGCACCGTTTTGCTCGACTTGTAGGGTGTGATTTTCAGATGTGCCCTGTGCTAACACGATTGCGTCGCGATCGCCGAGGAAATCAAAGCCGACGAGGGGGGCAAGATCTGCACTCGATTTGCCGACAATTTCTCGACTGTGGCTGAGTCCAACCGCTTTGGCAAAAGCCGCGTTACATCCTCGAAATTGCCCACTGCTATCCTTCCAATAGGTTAAATGAGATAAGTTATTGAGAACGAGTTGTATTAATTCCCTGTCTTCTTCGTGTGTCCACGTGGGAATTGTTGACATAGTTATCCAACTCCTGGCGGGCATGGCTGGCAGTATCTGTCATCATAGTATTCCCCGTCATTAATCAGACGATAACCGACCACCTTTCTAAGTATTATTTATCACCTGTTAAAGAAAAGAGGCACTCAGCGATCGCTCAATGCCTCCTTCAATAAAGTCGGATATACCACTCTGTATCGGTCATGATTGGTCTAAAGTACCATTTTTATATCAGTCTCCTTTGATACAGCGCATACTGAGAGTAAAGTTGTTAATTCACTCCCAAGCCGGGGCTTTGTAGTTTCAACTGCTTGTTACTAACAAGAGCGGAAAATGGTTAACATATCAAGCTGTAAGAAGCTCATTTCACAGGACTTCGAGCAAAAAGTGTTCACTAAAAGTCGCTCCTGGTAGTAATTACCTGGCACTGTTGGCCTCTCAAATCAAAACTCCCCTGCTTTGGTTAAACAGGCAGGGGAGAAGGGTTTAGTTTTTGGCTTGTTGGTAGTAAATTTTGCTGCCTTGATCGGCTACAAAATGGCAGTAACGATAGCCTTTCCACAGTGCTTTTAAGACTGGTTCTTTAGACTCCCGGTAGTGTTCACCCAGCACAGGTTTGATCGCTGCCGTTGCTTCCTTCAAGTGGTAATGAGGAATGCTCAGGAAAATGTGGTGTGCTACGTGGGTGCCAATGTTGTGGTGGATTGGGTCGATGAACCCATAGCTGCGATCGACCGTTGAAACCGCACCTTTGAGGAAGTACCAGTCTTCACCGCGATACCAGGGCACGTCAACATCGGTGTGGTGCAAAAAGGTCACAACGTCTAACCACATGACAAACACCACATATGGCACGAAGTAAAACTTGAAGACAAACCCGATACCGTGTTGAATACCCAGACCCACAAGCAGACCCACCATCAGAGTGCAGCAAATGGTGCTGGTCAGCACTTGCCACCGCTCAGAAGGGCGAAACAGCGGACTCTCAGGCATGAAGTGAGAGCCTTGTTTACCCGGCGATCGCCGAAATAGATAGAGCGGGTAAACGAATAAAATCAGATGAAATCGAGCCAGTTTTTCGTACCACTCCATCTTGCGGTACTGGCTCTCTGTCACGGGATACCAGCTCTCATCCGTATCGATATTGCCAGTGTTGGCGTGGTGGGTGCGGTGACTGATCCGCCAACCGTGGAAGGGCACCAAAATGGGAGTGTGGCTGAGATGCCCGATTAAATTGTTTAGCCATCGGTAGGATGAAAAGGAACCATGTCCGCAATCATGCCCAACAACAAATAAGGCCCAAAACATGGTGCCTTGCATGACCCAGTACAGGGGGAAGAACCAGGCACTGTTGATGTAGCTAGCCAGCCAAGCTAGAAAGGCAATGATGCCTATGTCTAGAAAAAAGTAGGCGAGCGATCGACTGACTTTGGGCTGAAAGCAGTGGGCTGGAATCGCACGACGAACATCGTTCAGCGTAAATGGTAAATTCTCACGCTGTAAGGAAGGAGTCTCTAAATTCGATATCACGTGGTCAAAACTCTGAAAGGGAATATTGGAGAAGTCGTGGCTTGAACGACTTACAGACAGTTCTGCTTTCGACCACAAACTCCTCACAGAAGAAATATTGTAAGGCTTTACGTTCCTTTACAAAACAGCAAAACCCCTCATTTTCTAAAACTAAGGCAATAACGAGCCAGTAATCCCCTTAATACAACCCTTGACAAGTGTGAAACTTGATGGGTTGAGGCTGATCAATTTCTGTAGGAATACTTAAAGGATCGCTCCATCAGAATTTGCCTTGCAGCGACAGTCTCCCTTTCTTTTCTCTCATTTGTGAGCAGGCAAGCCAGATTCAAAAGTCCCTCTCCCAAATCTGGGAAAGGGACTTACACAGGCAGCCAAGTGTCTTGTTGCCGACTGGTCAGAATTTGCCATCTAAGGCAGGGATGCATCGCTCACAAAGCAGTGGATGCTCGGCTGACTCGCCTACATGGGTCGAGTAGTTCCAGCAGCGATCGCACTTGGTTCCATCGGCACTGACAACCCCAATGCCAAATGCCTCTGTTTGTACTGCGTACTTGATGTCAGCGAGGGCTGCGGGTGAGTCGAGCAATTCGACCTGCGACACTAAAAAGAGATAGCGCAGTTGATCCACTCGATTGCCACTGAGGGCATCAGAGGGATTACACTCAACCAGTGTTTTTCTCACGTTTTCATCCGCGACAAAAAGGCGAAGTTTTGCCTCTAAAGAGGCACCAATTGCTTTGTCAGTGCGCGCTTGTTCCAACACTTTGTTGACCTCCGTGCGGATGTCGCGCAGCGATTGCCAACGCTTGGCTAGCTCTGGCTGTCGCCATGCCTCGTCTAGCTTGACCCAACCAGACTCAAAAACGGATTTGTAAGGAGTGGAATAGGGCAAGAATTGCCAGATGTCTTCGGCTAAGTGGGACAGCACTGGGGCGATCGCTCGCGCCAAGTTTTCGAGGGCACGCCAGATCACGGTCTGACAGCTACGCCGACGTGGAGAATCGGCAGCACTGATATACAGTCGATCTTTGGCAATATCCAAGTAAAAGTTTGACAGATCAACAACGCAGAAGTTTTGAACGGTTTGGAAAAAGCGGTAAAACTGAAACGTTTCAAACGCGTCAGTGACTTCATCAAATACTTCGGTCATGCGGTGCAGCATGTAGCGATCAAGCTCAGGTAATTGGTCGTAGGCGATCGCGTGTTGGCTTGGGTCAAAATCATGCAAGTTACCCAGCAAAAAGCGTGCCGTATTGCGGATTTTGCCGCGCACATCGGCTAATTGCTTGAGGATATTTTTACCAATCAAGACATCCGAAGAATAATCGACCGAAGATACCCAAAGGCGCATCACATCGGCACCGTATGCAGGTTCTTCTTTCTGATTTTTACCCCCGTTAATGACCACCATTGGGTCAACTACATTCCCCAAGGATTTACTCATCTTGCGCCCTTGTTCGTCCAACACAAAACCGTGGGTCAGCACTGTCTTGTAGGGGGCGCAACCATGCACCGCGACACTGGTCAACAAACTCGATTGAAACCAACCTCGGTGCTGGTCAGAGCCTTCTAAATACATCTCAACGGGGTAGTGCAACTCATCGCGCTGTTCAGCAACCGCAGCCCATGAAGAACCAGAGTCAAACCAGACATCCATCGTGTCGGTTCCTTTGCGGTACGATCGCCCGTTGCTGCGATAGGGTTCTGGTAACAGTTCTTCAACCGACATTTCCCACCAGGCATCTGAACCATGCTCAGCGACGATCGCTTGCACATGGGCGATCGTTTCTTGTGTGAGTAGGGGTTCACCTGTCTCTTCGTCATAAAACACAGGGATCGGCACACCCCAACTACGCTGACGCGAGATACACCAGTCTGACCGCTCGGCAACCATTGGCGTGATTCGGTTTTCGCCTTGGGCAGGGATCCACCGAACCTGAGCGATCGCCTTTAGGGCTTCTTCCCGAAACCCTTCGACAGAGGCAAACCACTGCTCGGTTGCCCGAAAGATGGTCGGTTTCTTAGTGCGCCAATCATAGGGATATTTGTGAAGGTAGGGTTCTTCTTTTAAGAGCGACCCGGCGGCTGCCATTGCTTCAATCACAGCGGTGTTCCCATCACCCAAGACGTTGAGGCCAGCAAAAGGACCCGCTTCCGGGGTAAAGTCACCGTTGTCATCCACTGGAGCCAGGATGGGTAAGCCATAGCGTTGACCTACGATGTAGTCTTCTTGTCCATGACCGGGAGCCGTATGCACTAAGCCCGTACCAGAGTCGGTTGTAACGTAATCTCCACCGATCACGATTGGACTTTGACGGTCATAGAGCGGATGCCGATAGGTCGTGTACTCCAGCATCTTACCCATGACACTGGCTTGCACTGTTAGCGTCGTCCCTAGCACTTCTGACAGTTGCTCAACCAGATCCTTCGCGACGATCAAATACTTAAAGCGACCAGGGGCATTTTCTCCGACTTCAACGATCGCATAGACCAGTTCAGGGTTAACGCTAACGGCTAAGTTTGCTGGAAGAGTCCAGGGTGTGGTTGTCCAGATGGCGACTCCCAACTCACCTAAGAAGGGGTCAAGCGGCAGCCGCAGAGGTTCTGACAGACTGGTGACTTCAAACGCGGCATACAAACTGCGCGAGGTGTGACCTTCAGGATATTCCAACTCGGCTTCGGCTAAAGCGGTTTTAGAACTGGGACTCCAGTGAACTGGCTTTAACCCCCGGTAGATGTAGCCTTTTAGCACCATTGCACCAAATACACCGATCTGAGCCGCTTCGTATTCTGGCTTCAACGTCAGATAAGGATTATCCCAATTTCCCCAAACCCCATAGCGCTTAAAGCTTTTACGCTGATCATCCACCGCGTTAAGGGCAAATTCCTTGGCTTTTTGACGTAAGGCCAGTGGAGTCAGTGCTTTACGTTCTTCGGGTTTGAGGGTTTGCAAAACTTTGAGTTCGATCGGCAACCCATGACAATCCCACCCGGGCACATACCGAACTTTACGGCCCTGGAGTAATTGATACTTGTTGATGAAATCCTTCAGGGTCTTGTTGAGCGCATGACCGATGTGCAAAGCCCCGTTCGCGTAAGGTGGGCCATCATGTAGTACAAAAACTTCGCCAGGGTTTGTCTGCGAAAGTTTTTCGTAGAGCTGCTCTTTCTGCCAAAATTGCTGAATTTCTGGTTCGCGCTTTGTTGCGTTTGCCCGCATATCAAATGCAGTTTTAGGCAAATTGACAGTGTCTTTATAGGCTCCTGGTTCGGTCACAGTCATGGGAAGAGTCAAAGCTAGGGTTGTCTTGTGAAGAACATGGGCGATCGCCTCATACTACAAATGTAATACAAGAAAATCCGCTTGTGTCTTGCCCATTATCAGTGACAAGTTGTTTGCGCTTCAAGCTTTGTTATAGAACATTCGCCGGCGATCGTCCTCAAAAGGCTCAGCACTTGCCTCTAAATCACCTCACGCAGCCACAACTAGCTCCTGCCAGGGAACGTTCACAGCCCTCAACTGCTCGTCTGTGTTTGCTTCCTGCTGACTGTTTTGCTCTTCAAAGGCCAATAACAGCTTTACCTAAAATCTGCAACTTGCTAACTCAATACCCCGTCGCTGCTAAATCCATTTGAGTTGCGGCATACTCTGTGCGTTCAACCGTTGTCCACCAGGTTTCATCGGGGTAAAGATACAGCAGGCGAAAACCTGGCGTCTCTTGGTCGAGGGCAAACTCGTTGCTGTGTGGCTCAAATTGAATGCAGGTTGAAGGCGTACCAAAATATTGGATGCCTTGACGCCAGCAGCTAAATTCTTGATGAATGTGGCCAAACAAAACAAGCTTGACTTGAGAATGGGCAGCTAAAACCTCAAATAATTCGTCTGCATTTTGGAGATTGCTGCCGTCAAGCCAGTCAGAGTCCACCTTAAAAGGGGGGTGATGCAGAGCGACGATCGCATGTTTTTCTGGGTGAGTGCTTAATTCTTGATCTAACCATTGCAAACTTTCTTCTGAGAGCTGCCCATGCACACAGCCCGGTACTTGCGAGTTGAGCAGAACGAAATGCCAGTCATCAACCGCAAACGATTTCTCAGCAGAAATTACGCCACCCTCTAGCACTTCTTCCATCGCGGCTAGTTTATCGTGGTTGCCGGGTAGCCAATAAGTGGGAATTCCCAGCGGGGCTAACGACTTTTTGAGGTGAAGATAAGACTCGGCTTTGCCGTCTTGTGACAAGTCGCCTGTCAATAGGATCAAGTCAGGTCGGCGCTGCAACTCCGCAACTTGAGCTAAGACGGCATTCCAGGATTCAGAGGTATGAACCCCTAAAAGACTGCGATTGCTTTCTGCAAAAAGATGAAGATCGGTGATCTGTGCGACCACTAGAGGAGCCAACCCGTTCATGACTATTAACCCAAACCGAAACTACCAGCGCATGAAGAACAAAAATTCGCTTTGAGAAATCTGTTTCTCGGAAGAGAGCCTCGAGTCACAAAAACTCCTCAAGTTACCAGAATATCTGGCTTGATTCAGATTCACGGCGATCGCGCGCATAGCATTTGGTGATCTTCGTCACATTTTGCTAAGGTGGTGTTTGTCGTTTCGACGAAAAGCGGGTACTAGACAGATCTAGTGACTTGTTTTATATTGGTAGACTGCAAGTTTTTCTCTAATCCTCTATATGAAAGCCCAGGAAATTATCCGCTCAATCGAGTCGGAGCAAATGAAGCAGAGTCTGCCAACTATTTATGTTGGCGACACCGTTAAAGTCGGTGTGATCATTCAAGAAGGTGGCAAAGAGCGTACTCAGCCTTACGAGGGTGTTGTAATCTCTAAAAAAGGTTCTGGTATTAACCAGAACATCACCGTTCGCAAAACTTTCCAAGGTGTTGGGGTTGAGCGAGTCTTTTTGCTCCATTCCCCTCGCATTGAAAGCATTAAAGTGCTGCGTCGTGGTAAAGTACGTCGTGCTAAACTCTATTACCTCCGCGATCGGGTTGGTAAGGCGACTCGCTTGAAGCAACGGTTTGACCGTTCGCTTAATAGCTAGTTTCAAGCCGCAAGGTTGGCAATTTAACTACCGCTTGCCAGAAATGAGCTTTTGCCAGATGTCAGGCAACTGGTAGACTGGAAGGAAGGTAAATGTGACTCAGCTTGGGCGCTCTTAGTTCAGTTGGTAGAACGCAGGTCTCCAAAACCTGATGTCGGGGGTTCGAGTCCTCCAGGGCGCGCTGGGTCACTTTGAAAGTCGCTAGTCTGGTAGATGCCTCCCTGTGTCACAAGCAGGCGAGGTATTTTGCTTGAGAAGCATCAATTTCTGTAATAAAGCGGTTCGTTCATGAATTGCTGGGCTAAGGTGAGTTGAAGAGGCGCGATCTCGCATAGTTTGGGGGGAAGGCAGCGTGGCTGAGAAAGGTAAAGCAGTAGAGCAAGAAGAAAAGTCCGGCTTTAGTGCAGGTAACTTTCTGCAAGAAACCAAAGAAGAGCTTGATAAAGTTGTGTGGCCCAGTCGCCAACAGTTAATCAGCGAGTCTTTGGCTGTGATTTTGATGGTGGTTTTGTCAGCATCGCTAATCTATCTGGCAGATAACTTATTCGCTTGGGCAGCAAAGCAGGTGTTCGGATGACCTATACACCAGACGATTCCCTCAACTCTCAAGCTGTCAACTTGCAGGATGCTGATGAGGGGTTGCTTCGCCAGCACGCTCGTTGGTATGCTGTGCAGGTTGCTTCTGGCTGTGAAAAGCGTGTGAAAGCTAGCTTAGAGCAACGACTTCAGACGTTAGATGTGGCCAACCGTGTGTTTGAAATTCAGATTCCTGAGACTCCAGCTGTGAAGCTGAAGAAGGATGGAAGCCGCCAGAGTATAGAGGAGAAAGTGTTTCCGGGCTATGTTCTGATCAACATGGTGATGGATGATGACACCTGGCAGGTGATTAAAAATACGCCAAACGTCATCAACTTTGTTGGTGCAGAGCAAAAGCGACGCTATGGTCGTGGTCGTGGTCACGTGAAGCCAATGCCGTTGTCAGCCACTGAGGTAGATCGGATCTTCAAGCAGACGCAAGATCAAGAGCCTGTAGTCAAGATTGATATGTTTACTGGCGACAAAATTGTTGTGTTGTCAGGGCCATTCAAAGACTTCGAGGGTGAGGTGATTGAGGTTACCCCTGAACGGAGCAAGCTCAAAGCACTGCTCTCGATTTTTGGGCGAGATACGCCCGTCGAGTTGGAGTTTAACCAGGTACAGAAGCAAAGTTAACAGTTAGGCGATCGCATGGCAAAGAAAGTTGTAGCAATAATTAAGCTGGCCCTTCCGGCTGGCAAAGCGAACCCGGCACCTCCAGTCGGTCCGGCGTTAGGTCAACATGGTGTTAACATCATGGCCTTTTGTAAGGAATACAATGCCAGAACCTCTGATCAGGTTGGCATGATTATTCCGGTTGAGATCTCAGTGTTTGAAGATCGAAGCTTTACCTTCGTTTTGAAAACTCCGCCTGCTTCCGTTTTGATTGCTAAGGCAGCGGGTGTTCCTAGAGGGTCGGGTGAGCCAAACCGCAAGAAGGTTGGTTCGATTAGTCGCGCCCAATTGCAAGAGATTGCTCAAACCAAGTTGCCTGACCTCAACGCCAATGACATTGAGGCTGCAATGCGAATTGTAGAAGGTACTGCCCGTAACATGGGTGTGACTGTAAAAGACTAAGTGCAAACCTTAACGGGGGAGAGGCGCGGCTTCGTTAAGACCCCAGGAGTAGAGTAATGGTAAAAATTTCGAGACGATTAAAGGAATTGCAGGGTAAAGTCGAAGACCGCCCTTACGATCCTGTAGAAGCAATTAACTTGTTAAGAGATACAGCAACCGCAAAGTTTGCTGAAGCGGCTGAAGCCCACATTCGTTTGGGTATTGACCCTAAGTACACCGACCAGCAACTGCGGACAACGGTTGTTTTACCAAAAGGCACTGGTCAAGAAGTGCGAGTGGCGGTGATTGCCCGTGGTGAGAAGGTGGCTGAAGCAACAGCTGCTGGGGCTGACATTGCTGGCTCAGAAGAGCTGATTGATGAGATCCAGAAAGGCCGGATGGATTTTGACAAGCTGATTGCAACTCCGGATGTGATGCCTCAGGTTGCTAAGCTGGGTAAGATGCTGGGTCCTCGTGGTTTGATGCCTTCACCCAAGAGTGGTACTGTAACGACTGACTTAGCCCAAGCTATTTCTGAGTTTAAGGCTGGTAAACTAGAGTACCGGGCCGACAAAACAGGGATTGTCCACGTTCGGTTTGGTAAAGCTGAGTTTTCTGCTGAGGATCTTTTGATCAACTTGAAGGCACTGCAAGAAAGTGTTGACCGTAACCGCCCCTCTGGTGCAAAAGGTCGTTATTGGCGTACTTTCTTTATCTCCGCTACAATGGGTCCGTCGATTCAACTCGACATCAGCGCCCTACGTGATATGAAGATGGCAGATACCGTCTAGTTCTGACTCATGGTCTAGGCATTCACAGGAGAAGTTTTATCGAGTATTCGCCCAATTGAATAAAAAGCCCGAGACAGCAGGTGCGTCTTTGCTTAATTTCCTGCCGAGGTTTGTATTGACTTTGATTACGAGTGCCGCATAAGCACTGTGTGATCAAGTTGTCAGCCTCGGTGTCTACCACCGGGGCTTTTTAGTGGCGCGATGAAGGTTTTCAAATTCCCAATCAAGGAGGTGAGAACGAATGGGACGTACGTTGGCAGACAAGAAGGAGATGGTGAGTGAGCTTAAGGAAACCCTAAGTCAGTCTCAAATGGCAGTTGTGATTGATTACAAGGGCTTAAGCGTTGCTGAAATCACAGATTTACGCAGGCGGCTTTTATCTTCTGGCTCTGTTTGCAAGGTGGCAAAAAACACTTTGATGCGGATTGCCATCGACGGAGATCCAAACTGGGAGCCGATGTCTCAGTTTCTCAAAGAGTCGTCCGCCTTTTTGCTCATTAAGGATGATGTTGGTGGTGCCCTAAAAGCCTACCAAGACTTCCAAAAAGCGAGCAAAAAGACCGAGCTGCGTGGCGGTGTAATGGAAGGTCGCGCGTTGACCCAAGACGATGTCAAGGCGATCGCAGATCTACCTTCCAAAGAGCAACTTATGGCTCAAATTGCTGGTGCAATCAACGGTGTGGCGACCAAGCTCGCTGTTGGTATCGACCAAGTTCCAGCATCTTTGGCCCGTGCGATTCAAGCGGTTGCCGACAAGGACAAAGAGGCGGCTTAGCGTTTGCCTTTTTCATTTGCGGGTTGGTTAAGGGCAGACGTTTAGCGCTTTGATTCCCGATCAACCTGTCGAGTCTTGTTCAGTCCAGACTCAAAACAGAATTTTAATGATTAACCTCAAGGAGTAAAACCCATGTCTGCTGTAACCGATGAAATTTTAGAGAAGTTAAAAACACTGACGCTGCTCGAAGCATCTGAGCTGGTTAAGCAAATCGAAGAGGCTTTTGGTGTCAGCGCGGCGGCTCCTGTGGGCGGTATGATGATGGCTGCCCCAATGGCTGGTGGTGGCGGCGCTGCTGCTGAAGCAGAAGAAGAGAAGACCGAATTTGACGTAATCTTGGCTGACGTACCTGCTGATAAGAAGATTGCTGTTCTGAAGGTTGTCCGTGCTTTGACTGGTTTAGGTCTGAAAGAAGCGAAAGATCTCGTGGAAGCTGCACCCAAGCCTGTTAAAGAAGGTGTCGCGAAGGGCGATGCAGAAGACGCGAAAAAGCAACTCGAAGAAGCGGGTGCAAAGGTCGAAATCAAGTAACACTGGGTGGTCACTGTCCACTTTTAGTGCAACGACTCCGATGTATGGAGTCTAATACCAATTCTTCAAAACTGGTCTACAGATAATTATCTGTAAGGGCGGTTCGCGAACCTCCCCTACGAGGATCTGTAAATGGAATTTAGAGAATTGGTATAAGAACATAAAGGAGGGGAGCATTCTGCTCCCCTTTTTTTGGCGTTGCTAGTTGGGTAGATGAATTCTACAAGGGCGTGTTTTCGATGGAGACGCTACGCGAACGTGAAACGCCCCTAGCATGGGGTGATCCAAAAATCCTATATGCATTCAGCAACCCTTTTTGGTGCTTGAGTTGCAGCCCTCAAAATTGCTTGATTCAGTTGTAGCTACGATTTACGCCTTGATGTATTCGTAAATTTTCAGATAGTCCTCACCGGGATGATTCCACGAGTAGTCATAGGCCATCCCTTGCAGGGCTAGCTTTTGAAACTCTTCGGGGTAGTGATACCACAACCCGATCGCCCGATCCATTGCGGATTCTAAGGCGGGTGGGTCAGTTTGGTAGAAGACGTAACCATTCCGTTTTTCAGGCGGTATTTCTTGACTGTAATCGCGATCGAAAACAGTGCTGACCAGACCACCTACCCCGCGCACAATCGGCACAGTGCCATATTTCATGCCGATCATCTGGGTAAGGCCGCAAGGCTCGTAGTTACTGGGTACCACAATCATGTCAGCCCCAGCATAGATAAGGTGGGCCAACTCTTCGTTAAAGCCCAGCTCTAAATGAGCATTGGGATTGTCATTTAAGAAGCTTTTCTCATGGCGGAACCAGGTGTTGATGCCTGCTTCTGTTGCCGCCCCCAGCAGAACAAATTGCGCTTCGCGGTGGAGTGCGTAGTAAATCGAGTGATGGACTAAATGCACACCTTTTTGTTCATCCAGGCGGCCGATGTAAGCAATGATCGGCTTTTTTTCATCGTGAGCTAACCACAATCGCTCACGTAGAGCTTTCTTATTTTTGGCTTTGGTTTCAAACTCTTCACTACTGTAGTTGTAGGGAATTAGCTTATCAACTTCAGGATTCCAAAATGTATAGTCGATCCCATTGAGGATGCCACCAAACTTATTTTGGTACATGTGCAGGGTGTGCCCTAAGCCGCAACCCACCTCGCTAGTACGTGCTTCCCAAGCATGGTGAGGTGAGACTGTATTCACAAAATTGGAGTAGACAATTCCCCCTTTCATAAAATTGAGGGCAAATGGGTTGAAATTGTCTTGCAGGCGATCGTAATGAAAATAGTGATCAGGCCGATTTAGCCCCGTCGCATAACAGCAATTCTCAGTATGAGAATAATTCTCACAAAAATATTCATTTTGAACAGCTATCAATGGCTGGAATACCCATTCTGCCGTTCATAAAATTGAGCGCACAAGCCTTTAGAGGCTCTGACTTCAGTACAAATGTTTCA
>DVDV01000433.1 GCA_015296075.1 Leptolyngbyaceae cyanobacterium M33_DOE_097
AACAGGTCTTCGGGATTCTCATAGCCTTTCAGCAATTCATCAAGGAGCTCAGGTCGAAAAGTCATAGTATGAGTGTCTTAGGTTTAGTAGTTCATTAGATCTCAATTTCTGACCTTTGACACACTTTAATTTACAATCCCCTCCCTTTGATCCAGTAGGTTTCCAGTTGTGAGAACCATTTACCTGTTCAAGCAGTCTGCGAAATGCAAAAAGAGCATTATTGTCGGTCTGATTGCCCTGTTGTGTTTTGCGATTGCCTTCGATCACTGGCTGCCCTATGCCCTTATCAGTCACTATAAGCGTCCGGTTCTTGATCACCCAGCAATTCTTGACCAGTATGGCGCTCAAGCAGAATCCTTTACCTTTAATACCCGCGATCGCCTCCAAATCTCAGGTTGGTTTATTCCTGCCAAAACACCTACAACTCAAACAATAATTTTGTTGCATTCGCGGGGTGGAACGCGACAGGATACGTTGGAGTTCAGCTTACCCTTGTGGCAAGCAGGCTTTAACCTTGTCATGATTGACTTGCGTGGACATGGCAGGAGTGGGGGAAAATACTTCACCTTTGGCTATCACGAGTGGCAAGATGTATCGGGCTTACTTGATTACTTGGAGTCGAGGGCAAATGGCGCTGCAACCGAAGTGACCCTGCTAGGTATCTCGGCAGGCGGAGCGGTTGCCATTGCAGCGGCAGCCCAAGATTCCCGCATTGATCGCTTAATTACGATTGCGACCTTTGCTGATCTAAACAGTACCATTCAAGCGCAGGTGCCGTGGTTGCCTGAGTTTTGGCGAGTTCGAGCGATGGCACAGGCTGAGCAATTAGGCGACTTCAGTGTGAGAGAGACTTCACCCCTGAGCGCTATCAGGAGGGTCAGAGCGCCTGTACTGATCGTGCATCCAGCAGAGGATCGTTACATTCCTTTGGAGAATGGGAAGCAGTTGTTTGCTGCGGCTTCATCACCGAAGGCGTTCTATGTTATTGCTGGAGCAACTCATGAGACAATGCTGCGCCAGGAAAGTGAAGCATTGCGAACGAGGATTATCGATTTCATGTCACAGTAAGAACACTCGTAAGCACAAGCGGCAGTCGAACAAGCATGTTGGAGCGGATTATCTCAAACCTTTGATAATATCCATAGCTCTCTAGCAGCCGCTCAACACGAGCGTTAGCCTACTCACTGCTAAGGGCATTATTAGGTAGTCTTGATAGGGCGGCTTCTGTGAAACGGAGAAGACATATTGGTCAGGTATTACGTTTCGGACTGCTCTTAGCAATCAGTCTGGTAGTCCTGTTAGCAATCCTTGTTTTCTCTATAGGCCCGTCTTTTGTTGCAAAGCGATTCAATCCGATTAGCCACTTAGATGTCCAACCCCTGAGTTCAACTGCGCAAGCCCTCCATCAGTCTTTAACGATCGCTGACCTACATGCAGACTCCCTGCTTTGGGGAAGGGATCTGTCTAAGCTGAAAAACTACGGACATGTTGATGTGCCTCGCCTGATCCAAGGTAATGTTGCCCTGCAAACCTTCACAGTTGTGACTAAAGTGCCTACCCCCTTGCTGCTAGAAGGTAACAGCGATCGCAGTGATAACATCACGAAGCTAGCAATTCTACAACGATGGCCGCTCCGGTCTTGGTTTAGTCTTAAGGAACGTGCGCTCTATCAAGCCCGACGACTTCAATCTCTTGAGCGAAAGGCTTCCGGTCAATTCAGGCTGATCAAGACTCAGCAAGACTTGAGCAATTATCTGGCTCAAAGACAACAGAATCGATCTATTACCGCAGGTCTACTGGGTTTAGAGGGCGCACAGGCACTGGAAGGTCAGATTGAAAATGTGAATCGGCTTTATGAAGCAGGCTTTCGATTGATTGGATTAGCTCATTTTTTTGATACTGAGGTCAGTGGTTCTGCTCATGGCGTCGATCAGAGAGGGTTGTCTCCCTTTGGGCGAGAAGTTCTCAAACGAATGGAGAATTTGGGCTTAATGATTGATTTAGCCCATGCATCATCTCAAACTGTGGATGAGGTGTTGCAGCTAACCACCCGCCCTGTGTTCGTTTCTCATACTGGAGTCCAAGGGACGTGTGATAATGCCAGAAACCTGAGCGATCGCCAGCTTCAGCAGATTGCGCGATCGGGTGGAGTGATTGGAATCGGGTTCTGGAAAACAGCCGTATGTGGAGAAGATGTCAGCGCTATTGTTCGAGCCATTCGATATGTTGTTGACGCGGTTGGGATAGATTACGTTGCACTCGGCTCAGATTATGATGGTGCGGTTCGAGTACCATTTGATGTAGCTAATCTTGGCCAAATCACTCAAGCCTTACAAACGGAAGGGTTTACAGAAACAGAGATTAAAAAGATTATGGGCTTAAATGTGATCCGTCTCTTACAACAGTTGCTTCCAGCTTAGCTCCATAACAGATTCTGTCTCAGTAAGCTAATGCTCACATACCTAACCGTTGAAAGTTTATCTGTTAGCGTTCTAGGTTATTTGCGGTGAGTGATGGGAAACGTTGGGTCGCTTTAACTCTTGTTTGGGACGTTGCTCAAGTGTTATCTGTGAGCCTCTGACGCTGTGATAGACTCAGCATCAGATAAGTAGTCTATGCAAGCGATGCCTGTCCAAACAAAAGCCCAAGTGTTAGCTCTCCTCCAGGAGTATCACCAGGAGTTACACCGATTTGGAGTAAAACGTTGCGGTATTTTTGGCTCGTTTGCCCGTGACACTGCAATTCACCCTCAAAGTGATGTTGATATTTTGGTTGCTTTTGAGCCAGACCAGAAAACGTTTGATAACTTTATACACCTATCTTTTTTTCTAGAAGATCTTTTTGGCAGAACAGTTGACCTCATCACTGTAGAGTCGTTAAGTCCTTACATTGATCCGCATATTTTAGATCAGGTCGAGTATGTCTCATGCCACTCACTCACGCAACCACCTGTCCATCTTTAATATGAATCACCCGTTGAGTTTGGGCAGCGACATCGGGTTCGTGAGTCACGATGATAATCGTGATACCCTGGCGATTTAGATCGGTGAGCAGTTCCATCACTTCTTGAGAGGTTTGTGTATCCAGTGCACCCGTTGGTTCGTCAGCCAGCACCAGAGCCGGACGGTTAACCAAAGCACGGGCGATCGCGACCCGTTGTTGTTGTCCCCCTGAGAGCTGACTGGGTCGATTTAACATCCGTTCTGCTAACCCAACTCGTTCCAGAGCGGCGGCTGCCCGTTTGCGTCGTTGCGATTTAGGCACTCCGGCATAAACCATCGGTAACATCACGTTTTCGAGTGCCGTGGAGCGGGGTAACAGATTGAACTGTTGGAACACAAAACCAATCCGTTGATTGCGGATATAGGCCAATTCGTCATTTTCGAGGGTGGTGAGGTTGCGCCCTTCTAGCAGATACAGCCCGTCAGATGAGCGATCGAGACACCCGATAATATTCATCAACGTGGATTTGCCAGAGCCTGACATGCCCATAATTGCTACGTACTCACCCTCAGCAATTTCAAGATTGATGCCTTTCAGCACGGGCACATTCATCTCGCCGAGGCGGTAGGTTTTGACAATATTTTCCATCCAAATCATCGTTTGCATAGGGCTACTTGTTGCAAGGATTGCGGTCTTTGTTGGATTAAAGCTGCATCTTATCGGCAGAGTTGGCGATCGCGCATTGGACTGAAGGCTCGATTTCCCAAATTAGTCACTGCGGAGAGCCGTAATCGGGTCAAGTTTAGCGGCATTGCGAGCTGGAATTACTCCCGCCACCAACCCCACCACCAGCGCCAAAATCAAGCCAGCCGCAACCGACAGCCACGAAATCACAAAGGGGAAGCGAAACAGACTGGCAGCAAGAAAGGCAAGCCCAATACCGATCGCGATGCCGATCGCTCCGCCAACCAGGGAAACTAACACGGCTTCTGTGAGAAATTGGCTCAACACCGCTCGATTGGTCGCCCCGATCGCTTTGCGCACACCAATTTCGCGAGTTCGCTCAACCACAGAAACCAGCATGATATTGGCGATGCCAATGCCACCCACCACCAGCGAAATGCCTGCGATCGCGCCTACAAGCGTGGTAAATAGACCAACAACACTACTAAAGGTGTTGATGATATCGATCTGGTTACTAATCCGAAAGTCGTCGGGGTTGGGTGGGAAAATGTTGTGTCGAATGCGCAGCAGATTCGTGACTTGAAACTGCACTGCTTCTAGCTGGTTTTCATCTTGCGCTTTGACCCACATGCCATTGATTGACGTACCCGTATTCGCGCGATTTCCCGTAATGCGACGGGAAGCATTGGTGAGGGGCACGTAGACGCGATCGTCCTGGTCTTGACCACCCACTGAGCCTTTCGACTCCATCACCCCAACCACGGTGTAGCTGCCACTTTGAATCCGAATGTTTTGACCGAGTGGGGGTTCTCCAGCTCCAAACAGGTCATTTTTAACTTTGCTGCCCAGCACGACAACGGCATTTCCTAAATCCAAATCTTCTTGCGTAAAAAACTGCCCTTCCTGCGGCTGAATTTCTTTTACTGCGGGGTAACTCAGGTCAACGCCAAGAATAAAGGTGGAAACGTTGCGATCGCCATAAACGATTTGACCCCCTGTTTGCAGAAAAGGGGCAACCCCAGTTGCTGCGGGAGCTTGCCGAGCAACAGCTTGAGCATCCTCCCAGGTTAAAGTCGCGGCTGACCCGGCCCCCTGGCTAATCCCCCCAGAGCGAGCGGCTCCAGCCAGCACCAGCATGACGTTGGTTCCTAAAGACTGGATCTGTTGTTCCGTCGCTTTTTGCACGCCTTGTCCAACAGAAGTCACCATGATCACGGATGCGATGCCAATAATCACACCCAGCATCGTCAAACTGGTACGCAGGCGGTTGCTCCAGAGGGCTTCGATCGCCATTGAGAAGATCTCAACTAGCGAAATGCGAACCGGACGAATGGGGGGCAAAGTCGAAGTGTGAGAAGCGGAACGTTCGAGTTGTTTCATTAGCGTCCTCCGCGGCGACCACCGCCACCGCCCATGCCGGGGAAAATGGATGGCGTGCGTGAGGTGGGCCGACCTCCTTGCGGGAAGCTCAACATGACGAGATCGCCTTCCTGCAAGCCGGACTCAACTACCGTTTTGTCTCCCACGGTTGGGCCAGTTTGAATTTTTTGGAACTGCGATCGCGCGTTGTCGCCCCCGGCTAAAAAGACGCCTGTGCCTTCTTCTTGACGGACGATCGCCACCGTGGGAATGACCAGCGCATTGCTCAAGTTGCCAATCTGAAAATTCACATTCACATTCATGCCAGAGCGCAACTCAGTCTTTGGATCATTCAGCGCCATCTCGACTTCAAAGTTCGTCACGTTTTGCTCAACGACAGACTGGGTCGCGACCTGTGTGACTTTTCCCTGAAAGGTGCGGCCTGGATATGCGTCTGCTTCAATTAAAACGGTCTGCCCCAACTTGATTTTTGGAATGCTCGTCTCAGCCACTTTAGCCATCACCTGATTGCGCGAGGCGATCGCGAGAATTGAGGATGACGTCGCAGACGACACCTCGCTGCCAGATGTGGTAGGTGTCACGAAGGAACCAGGGTCAGCGTAGATCCGATTCACAATGCCATCAAAGGGTGCCCGAATCACGGTGTCGGCAATGCGAGATTGGGTCGTCTCGACGCTACCTTGTGCTGTCTCAACCTGGGCGCGGGCTTGCTCAATCTCTTCGGGGCGGGTGCCTGCCCGTTGGAGGCTTAAGGCTTGGCGGGCTTGCTCAACCTGGGCGCGGGCTTCGGCAATGTCTTCGCTACGAGAGCCAGCTTTTTGTAAGCTCAGGGCTTGCTGAGCCTGGGCTAATTGGGCTTGGGCGCTTTCTAAGCTGGTGCGCGCAGTGTCTAGATCCTGTCGGGCGATCGCACCCGATCCATATAGTTGTTGGTTACGGCTGTAGGTCAACTGCGCTTGTTGTAGGGTGGCCTGGGCATTGCGCACCTGGGCGCTGGCTTGCCCGATATCTTGCGGTCGGTTGCCTGCAACCAGCCGTTGCAAGTTGGCTTCGGCAGCGCGGAGAGCTGCTTCGGCGGTGGCAATGTCTTGGGGACGGTTACCAGCGATCAGGCGTTGTAGATTGGCCTGTGCCGATCGCAACTGTCCCTGAGCTTGGGTCAACTCACCGCGCAGGTTTGAGTCGTCCATATAAGCTAAAATTTGTCCTGCTTTGACGCGATCGCCCTCTTTGACCAATAGCTGCTTCAAAACACCAGAGGATTTTGGGCTGACGTTAACGGATTGTTCGGGTTGCACGGTGCCGTTGGCTGTCAGGGTGACGGGCAGATTCACCCGCTCGACGGTAACGGTTTGCACGCGGCGACGTTGCTCTTGCCGTTGGGCGATCGTCACTTGCCGATAGGCTGCGAATCCGCCACCCGTTAGGATGCCTAGGACGAGAAAGGCGGCTAGCCACCGTTTTGCCTTTTGCTTGAGCGGCGTGAACTTACGGGCGGATTGATCTGATTCTGTCGCTTCAACCAGGGGTGCGGAATCAAGTTTCATACGACTGTAAACACCTCAGTGGAAAAATTCCCGTCAAGCAACTATGGCAAAGGTTTGTGACTCAGAGTTCGGCTTGAAAGGAGAGCGTGGTTTTTTCTGCCTCAGTGATCGGGGATTGTTGCGATCGCTGGCTGAGATTTCATCCAATTCAGCGTTGAGGCATTCTTACCGTTAGACAACTATCCCTTAGTTAAGGTTCATCGGTTTGCTGGCTTGTCACAATCAGGTAGGCGTTTTGATTGGTTGCCTATTCCATCGATAAAGTTTCTTTGAAGTGTGCGTAAAGCATCACTGTAACGTGGATTTTTCTAGATGTACCCGATTCACACAAAAAGAATGTTTGATAGTTTAAGGTCATATCATGCTGAGTTGAGAAACCACAAAAAACTGTGGCAAGGCTAATAGAAATTGAGCAGCAATTCTCAGTATGAGAATAATTCTCACAAAAATATTCATTTTGAACAGCTATCAATGGCTGGAATACCCATTCTGCCGTTCATAAAATTGAGCGCACAAGCCTTTAGAGGCTCTGACTTCAGTACAAATGTTTC
>DVDV01000188.1 GCA_015296075.1 Leptolyngbyaceae cyanobacterium M33_DOE_097
ACTGGAATGCGCTGGAGTGAAACTGGTTTCAATCATTTGCTGCATCTCCGGGTCGCCTGGGTAAATGGGAGGTTCGATTCCTTGTTTGGCGATCGCCCTCTGTCTCCCACTCTGTACTCCCCCAACCGCTAGATGCGCCCGCCGCGATCGCGATCGAAAATGCCAGGCTCTACTCAAAGCTTCGCACTAGCGAAAGTCAGATGAAGCAGTTTTTAGAAGCAATTCCAGTGGGAATTAGTATAGTGGATGCGGCAGGTCACCCTTACTACTTCAACCAGCAGGCAACTCAACTATTGGGTAAAGGCATTATTCCTTCTGTAATACTCGATCAACTTGTAGAGACTTACAGAGGTTATGTAGCCGGAACCAACGAAAAATATCCTACCGAAAAACTAACCCTCTTTCGAGCGTTGAGGGGCGAACGCACAAGAGCCGATGATTTAGAAATTCATCGAGACGATACCATCATCCCGGTCGAAGTATGGGGAACACCAGTTTTTGACGAGCAGGGCAATGTGGCTTACGCGATCGCAGCCTTTCAGGACATTACCCAGCGAAAACAAGCTGAACAATTGTTAGCCGATTATAACCGCACTTTAGAGCAACAAGTATCAGAACGAACGGCGGCGTTACAAGAAAGCGAAGCCGAACTGCGCGCTCGTGAACAGGAATTGCGGCTCATTACAGACGCTCTCCCAGTTGGTATTGGTTACATTGATGCCGAGCAACGTCAGCGCTTTGTCAACCGCACCTATGAGATTTGGCGTAACTGTAGCCGAGATGAAATTTTAGGCAAGTCCATTCGTGAACTGACAGGTGATACGTCGTATCAAATGATGAAACCTTACATTAATCAGGCGTTAAAAGGGGAAACAACCACGTTTGAAGCAGAAATGTCTCTTCCAGCGGGCAAAAAGTACTTGAGTATCACCTTAATTCCTGATTTCGATGCAAATGCTAAAGTCAGAGGATTCTATGCTCTAAACACAGACATTAGCCATCACAAAAAAGCAGAAGAAGTGTTGCGCCAGTCGGAGGCTCAGTTTCGGGAACAGGCAATCCTCTCTGCTTTTCGCGCTGATGTAAATAGTGCCCTTGCTCAAAGTGATAGTTTGTCCTTGATGCTGCATCGCTGTGCGGAAGCTGTTGTTAAGCACTTTAATGCTGCATTCGCTCGGATTTGGACGCTCAATAAAGACGATAATGTTTTGGAATTACAAGCCAGTGTGGGGCTGTATACCCATCTTGATGGCACCTACAGCCGAGTTCCCGTAGGTAGCTTCAAAGTTGGACGAGTTGCTCAGGATCGCTGTCCTCTGTTAACCAACAATGTGTTTGATGAGTCATCCATTGATCAAGAATGGGCAGAACGAGAAGGTATGGTGGCATTTGCAGGCTATCCCATCCTGCTAGATGAGCAGCTTGTTGGCGTGATCGCGATGTTTACTCAACACCCCATTCCGTTGTCTAACTTTGAGGCGTTGGAGTTTGCAGCTCGCGAGATTGCATTAGGAATTAGCCGCAAACAGGCAGAAGCCGCGTTGCACGCCTCTGAAGCAGAACTTCGTGCGCTCTTTTCAGCCATGCCCGATCCTCTCTTTGAGGTGGATGCAGAAGGGCGTGTTTTGAGAGCAAACCTCATTGAGTCGGAGAAATTATATAAATCAATTGATGAGCAGGTAGGACGGACATTACACGAAATTTTTGAGCGATCGCAAGCCGATACATTTCTTGGCTATGTTCGACAAGCCTTGAGTACTCAACAGCCGTTAACGGTTGAGTATAGCTTGATGATGGGAGAGCGGAAAGCCTGGTTTGCCACTCGCATTTCACCCATATCAGACCATTCCGTCATTTGGTTGGCAAGAGATATCACGGATCGAAAACGTGCTGAAGAAGCCTCAATTTTAGAGGAACGCAACCGCATGGCACGCGAGATTCACGATACTCTGGCACAGGCTTTTACAGGGATTCTGGTTCATATGGGAACCGTTTCTCGATTGGTAACCACGAACCCTGGCGCAATTCAAACCCATATTAATACGGTGCGAGATCTGGCTCGCAGTGGGCTAACAGAAGCGCGGCGATCGGTTGCGGCACTACGTCCCCAGTTGTTAGAAGATGGCAACCTGTGGACAGCGCTAGAACGATTTGTAGCTGCTCTGCAATATTCAACTGAAACCAGCTTAATTTGTGAAGTTGTTGGCACGCCCTATGTCCTACCTGCTGAAATCGAGAATAACCTTTTAAGAATTGCACAGGAAGCTTTTACAAACGCGATCAGGTATGCCAACGCAACCGAAATTCGGATTGAATTAGTGTATGAATCGACACAATGTTTCTTACACATTAGAGACAACGGGCAAGGATTTGAAGTTAACCCTACAATTCTAAATCGGGGGTTTGGTCTACTGGGCATAACCGAACGAGCGGAACGCATTGGAGCACAACTCTCGATCGAGAGCCGATTGGGGCAGGGAACCGAAGTAATCATATCTGTACATCGGGAGACATCCGCATGAGTCAGCCTACGACGATCCGCGTTTTGATTGTTGATGATCACGCCATTGTTCGGCAGGGATTAGCCGCGATGATTGAGAATGAGCCGGATATGACGGTGGTAGGTCAAGCAGGAGATGGGCTGGAAGCGATCGCCCTCTATCGACAACTCAACCCTGATGTCACCTTGATGGACTTGCAAATGCCGCAGATGAGTGGTGCTGATACGACTTTAACGATCTGTGCTGAATTTATTCAAGCTCACATTATCATCTTGACTACCTATGATGGCGATGAGGATATTTATCGAGCATTACGTGCCGGAGCCCAGGGCTATTTGCTCAAGGATGCTGAACCGGAGGCACTGCTCAAGGCTATTCAACTCGTCTATAGCGGTCAACAATATATCCCTTCTGGAGTTGCTGCCAAGCTAGTGCAACGGATGAACGTTCCAGAATTGAGCGATCGCGAACAAGAGGTTGTGCGTCAGATGGCGTTGGGATTGAGTAATCAAGATATTGGTACGGCTTTGAATATTACCGAAAGTACGGTCAAGTTCCACATCAATCGAATTTTGCGCAAATTGGGCGTGAGCGATCGCACACAGGCAGTGATTACGGCATTAAAGCGAGGACTTGCCAAGTTGTGACATCAATGTGAACTGGACTTAAGTTCGGTTGAAGGCTCGTTACAGAGATAGTGAGCAACTGTTATTTCATCCCTTCAATTACTCAACTTTGAGTTGGCGACAAAGCTACATTAATTGCATAAGCTAAAGGCATACAAATAACGGAGGCGGCAGGAATCACAGATAGGAATCATGGTAATCCTTCAATACCGTGAAAACTCCTTTTGCTAGTATGTCCAACGATTTGATGAATCAAAATAGTCCTTTTAATCAACTCCTGATTCTACCCTCACAACAGGATCACTACCAGGGGGTACTCAATGCTTCAATCGTATTGGTAGAGTATGGAAACTACCAATGCCCTCAATGTAAAGAAGTCCATCAGTTGATTCAGGAAGTCCAGCAACATTTCAGTTCTGAGTCTCCTGAGGAGAATTGGCTCTGTGTCGTGTTTCGTCACTTTATTGATGAGCATTCAGCCTATCCTCAAGCTCAAAAAGCAGCAGAGGTAGCGGAAGCAGCCGCAGCACAAGGTCAATTTTGGCAAATGCACGAGATGCTGTTCACCCATCAAGAAGCATTGGACAACGGCTATCTGGTTGAGTATGCCAATCATTTGGGACTCGACATTTGCAGGTTTCTGCAAGATCTATCTAAACAAGTACACGCCAATCGCATCAATCAAGATATTGAAGGTGGATTAGAAAGTGGAGTAACGGCTGCCCCAGCTTTGTTTATTAATGGAATCCGGTATCGTGATCGCTGGAATACTGAACAATTGATGGCAGCTATTACAACTGCAAGTCATTAAGCTTTTTGCTCTTTAACCTTTCTACCGAAATTGCGGATGAGATTTTGAGTTCATCATTTTCTCCTGATTACGTTTCTCCTTACAAATAATAGAGAAAAATTTATGGCCCATTATGACTACGTTGTGATTGGTGCAGGTTCAGCAGGCTGCGTGGTCGCCAACCGTCTGACCGAAGACAGTGAAACAACCGTGTTACTCCTCGAAGCGGGTAACCCCGATACGAAACCAGAGATTCACATTCCGGCAGCGTGTCTCAGTCTGCTAGGCTCTGAGGTGGACTGGGGCTATTTCTCTGAACCCGAACCCTACCTGAATCACCGCAAAATCTTTTGTCCCCGTGGCAAAGTCCTGGGGGGTAGTAGTTCGATCAATATCATGATTTATATGCGGGGTAATGCTCATGATTATGACCACTGGCAATCATTGGGAAATCCCGGTTGGAGTTATCAAGATGTGTTGCCCTACTTTAAGAAATCGGAACACCAACAACGTGGCGCGTCCGATTTTCACGGAGTTGATGGAGAGTTGAGTGTCACCGATCCGATTGCACCCACTGTGGTATCTCAACGATTTGTAGACGCAGCAGTGACACTGGGATATGTCCACAATCCGGATATCAATGGCGCGCAGCAGGAAGGGGCAGGACTCTATCAGGTAACGATCAAAGATGGTAAGCGACATAGTACTGCTGCTGCTTTCCTTGTGCCCATTCTCCAACGTCCCAATTTAACAGTCACGACAGGAGCGTTGGTGACTCGCTTGTTATTTGAGGGTACTCGCACCGTTGGGGTGGAATACCTGCACGAAGGTACGCTGCACCAGGTTAGGGTCAACCAGGAAGTGATTTTAAGTGCGGGCACGTTTGATTCGCCCAAGCTGCTCATGCTTTCTGGTATTGGAGATGCAGAACACCTGAAAGCGATCGGAATTCCGATCGTGGCTGATTTGCCGGGTGTGGGTCAAAACCTGCAAGATCACCCTGTTGTGCCTGTAGCACACGAGGCAACTCAGGATTTACACCCAGCAAGCACCAGTAGTATCGGTGAAGCTAACTTATTTTTGCATACTGAGGCACATCCGAATGCTGCGCCAGATTTACAGTTTCTCTTTGGTCCCGTTGTGTTGGCACCACCTGGTTATACCCACTCTGGTTTAGGATTCACAAGTTTCGTTTGTTTGACTCATCCCCAAAATATTGGCAGTGTCAGTTTGCGATCGCCCGACCCCAAAGATACACCCAAGTTTAAGATGAACTTTCTTCAAAGTGAAGCGGATGTGCAAAAGCTTGTTGTCGGAATTAAATTACTCCGTAACGTGTTTAGTGCAAGTCCTTTGGATGAGTTTCGCGGTCAGGAAATTGCTCCGGGCGCCGACAAGCAGAGCGATGCAGCACTAGAAGCTTACGTCCGGGAGACTTGCAGCACCGTGTGGCATCCGGTCGGCACTTGCAAAATGGGCACTGACCCAATGGCAGTTGTAGACCCCGAACTGCGGGTACATGGAATTGAGGGGTTGCGGGTTGTGGATGCCTCCATCATGCCAACGATTACCACAGGCAATACGAACGCACCGACCATCATGATCGGTGAGAGGGCAGCAGATTTCATTAAAGCAGGTCGCACAGCGCAAACGGTTCTCAGCGATGCCGAAAATCCGGCGTGTTCAGCTATTTAGAATAGCGATCGTCTTTAACCAAGCGTAGGTCATCACGCCCGTCGAGGGGTTATTGGTCGCTATCAGGCAAACAGAACACTCGTCCTCTGTAAGGAACACACAATGGCACTCATTACAACACCATTCGGACGGCATTCCACCGCTGCTGAAGTAGTAAAAGGAATTGATCTTTCCGGCAAATGGGTGATCGTCACGGGAGCCGCATCGGGCATCGGCATAGAAACGGCACGGGCACTGGCTCAAACTGGAGCGATCGTCACACTAGCGGTGCGTAATACCGATGCTGGAGCACAAGTCGCGGCTGACATTACGGCTACTACTGGAAACCAGAATATTCATGTTGCTCCGCTTGATTTAAGCGATCGCAACTCGATCGCCAACTTCATCGCCGCATGGGACAAACCACTGCACATTCTCGTGAATAATGCAGGGGTAATGGCACTGCCCGAACAACGCACACCTGAAGGTTGGGAGATGCAGTTTGCCACCAACTATCTGGGGCACTTTGCCCTGGCACTCGGACTCCACGACGCTCTCGCTGCTGATGGTGCTGCCCGGATCGTATCGGTTAGTTCTAGTGCACATCTGATCTCACCCATTGTGTTCGATGATATTCACTTCATGTTCCGTCCGTATGATCCGTGGTTGGCGTATGGACAATCTAAAACTGCAAATATTCTCTTTGCCGTGGGTGCTACTGCCCATTGGTTCAAGGATGGTATTACCGCTAATGCTTTGATGCCCGGTGCGATCGCCACGAACCTCCAACGTCATGCGGGCGATCTTAAAAGTCCACCTGAGCGGCAAAAGACACCCGCACAGGGTGCGGCAACATCTGTCCTGCTGGCTACCTCTCCGCTCCTGAAGGGTATCGGCGGACGCTATTTTGAGGACTGCAATGAAGCTGCGATCGTTACCAGAGGAAACAGCTATATGAGCGGTGTTGCTCCTTACGCCTTAAACCCAGACAACGCCGACCGCCTCTGGGATGACTCACAGAAAATATTTGCAGATTTCACAACACCCTTCATGCCCCTTGAAAGCAGGTCTATTACTTAAAAGGAAACCAAAACTATGACTTCACAAATAGCTCAAACCACCACTTCTGCTGACGAGTCGGCAATCCGTACTGTCCTTCGCCAGATGATTGATGCTTGGAATCGAGGTAGCGGCAAAGGCTTTGCTGCCCCGTTCAGCGAAACTGCCGATTTCCTCACGTTCGAGGGCACGCATCTTAAAGGTCGAAAAGAAATCGCTGCATTTCATCAGCAAGCATTCGATACGGTCGTTAAAGGAACACGTCTGGAGGGTGAGGTAAATTTCGTCCGCTTTGTGAACTCGCAACTCGCGCTCATGCACGTCGTGATCAGGGTAATACTAGCCGGACAAACCGAAACTTCACCGTCACGAGATTCACTACCGCTCTACGTCGTCACGAAAGGCGACGAAGGTTGGCAGATCGAAGGGCTGCTCAATACCCGGAAGTTAACGCTAGAACGTCAATTCTTCTTAGACGACTTTGACTCACTGAGCGTGGAAGCTCAACGTCAAGTAACCGATCTTGTTGCAGGTCTTAAGCAGCGTCATCAAGCAGAGCAATCAAAGACGATGTAAGTGAACATTGAATACGACGAATAAACCGATAACACTGCAATCATTTACACAAACCCAGTATTCCTATCAGATTTAACCCCATGGAAACACTAGAAGGAAAAGTCGCGCTGATCACGGGTGGCACCAGCGGTATTGGCCTTGCTACCGCCAAGCAGTTTGTCGCTGAAGGTGCTTATGTCTTCATCACGGGTCGTCGCCAAACTGAATTGGATGCTGCTGTAAACGCAATTGGTGAAAACATCAGAGGTGTGCAAAGCGATGTCTCCAATCTGGCAGATCTCGATCGTCTGTTTGCCACCATCCAGCAAGAGAAAGAACATCTTGATATAGTCTTCGCCAATGCGGGTGGTGGAGAAATTGCTCCCCTTGGATCAATCAGCGAAGAACATTTCGACAAAACCTTCAACACGAATGTCAAAGGTTTGCTGTTTACGGTGCAGAAGGCACTGCCGCTGCTACCAGAGGGTGCTTCCATTATTTTGAACGCCTCAACAGCTTCTACTAAAGGCACCCCAGCCTTCAGCGTTTATAGCGCCACCAAAGCCGCTGTGCGATCGTTTGCTCGCAACTGGACCCTTGATCTCAAAGGGCGTAAGATTCGGGTGAACGCCATTAGTCCAGGTGTGGTTCCAACTCCGGGGTACAACCTGATCGGACTTAGTGATGAACAGGTGCAGGAATTTGTAGATAGCCAAGCCGTCAACATTCCACTGGGACGAGTGGGCACACCTGATGAAATTGCCAAAGCCGTCGTTTTTCTTGCCTCAGATAACAGCAGCTTTATCAACGGCATTGAACTGTTTGTCGATGGTGGTATGGCACAGATTTGAAGTCTAAAACTTTGGAGTTAACGATGAAACTCGTTTCTGTCAATGTTGGATTGCCTCGCAAAGTGACCTGGAAAGGAAAAACTGTGAGCACTGGAATTTTCAAAGAGCCAGTCAACACGAGAGTGATGGTGCGATCGCTCAATCTACACGGGGATGGACAAGCGGATCTCACTGTTCATGGCGGAGTTGATAAAGCCGTTTATGTCTATCCGTTGGAGCATTACGACTACTGGCGCACTGAATTGCCTGACACAGACTTAACAATGGGCAATTTTGGTGAAAATTTCACCACTACTGGGCTGAAAGAAGAGGACTTGAATATTGGCGATCTCTTCCAGATCGGCAGTGTGGAACTCATGGTAACGCAACCGCGAATGCCCTGCTACAAACTTGGGATTCGATTTGGGAGAGCGGATATGGTGAAACGCTTCCTCGCCAGTCGTCGCACCGGATTTTACTTTCGGGTTTTGCAAGAGGGCGAAGTCGTCGCCGGAGACACTTTAGCGCTAATGAGCCGGGATGAGAATAATATCACAGTTGCTGATATCACTCAGTTGTATACCCATGAGAAAAACGATCCAGAGTTATTGCAACGTGCGACTCAATTAGAAGCATTACCTGAAAGTTGGCGTGACTACTTCCAAGAGCAGGTTCGTCGTGTGAGATAGATCAACCTGCTGTTAAACATCGCCATTGGACTTTATACACTTACAAGGAGTAATCCCATGACTACATATCGCACCGTTTCGATCGATGGTTTAGACATCTTCTACCGTGAAGTGGGTTCTCGTGATAATCCGACCATTCTGCTATTACACGGATTTCCAACGTCGTCTCATATGTTCCGCAATCTCATACCCGCACTTGCAGATAAATTCCATCTTGTTGCTCCCGACTATCCGGGTTACGGCAACAGTTCGATGCCAACTGTGAATGAATTTGACTACACATTTGACCATCTAACTGAGATTGTAGAGAAGTTTATTACTGCGATCGATCTGAAGAAATACAGTCTTTATGTTATGGATTACGGCGCACCCATTGGCTACCGCATTGCAGCAAAATATCCAGAGCGAGTGCAATCTTTGATTGTGCAAAATGGCAATGCTTATGAGGAAGGTCTACGCGAATTTTGGGAGCCGATCAAGGCATACTGGCAAGAGCGATCGCCGGAGAATGCAGAGAAACTCAAATATCTTGTCACCCTGGAAGCCACAAAATGGCAATACACCAACGGGGTTCGCAATCCTGAAGCGATCAGTCCGGATACCTGGAACATGGATCAACTCTTCCTCGATCGCCCTGGCAACGAAGAGATTCAACTGGCGTTGTTCTACAGCTATGGCACCAATCCACCGCTCTATCCCCAATGGCAAGAGTATTTCCGCAAATATCAGCCACCAACCTTAATTGTTTGGGGTAAGAACGACTACATCTTCCCTGCCGAAGGTGCTTATCCCTATCAACGTGACCTGAAAGACGTTGAGTTCCATTTACTCGATACCGGACATTTTGCACTAGAGGAAGAGGGAGAGGCGATCGCAAATTACATCACTCAATTTCTTGTGTCACGACTGCAACCTGTTCCTGCCTAATCAACCATTAATGAACACTGCCAAGTTCATTGTCTTAACAGTGAGTTCAACAAACTATTCCCTACTTATCCTAAGGAGAACATCATGGTTGCTCAAATCAATTCACCAGCAGTAAACGTTTTAGAAGTCGCAGATGATCCGCGTCTTTCCAGAAAAACGAAGGAATTTTTGAAAGCGCTAAATTCAGGGGGTGTGGGCTTAGAAACCTTATCTCCACTCGAAGCGCGTCAAGTCCTCGTGGATGGACAAGCTTCCGTGACCGTAGACCTCTCCGGCATTGAGGAATCTGAGAAGACGATTACCGCTGACGGTTACACAATTACGCTCAATATCGTGCGTCCTGAAGGAGTTCAAGGTATATTACCCGTTTTCATCTTTATTCATGGTGGCGGTTGGGTGCTGGGTGATTATCCAACCCATCAACGCATGGTTCGCGATCTCGTCGTGCTTTCAGGATTTGCAGCAGTTTTTGTCAACTACACTCGCACGCCAGATGCTCAGTATCCCCAAGCAATCAACGAGATCTACGTTGCGACCAAATGGGTTGCCGAGCATGGTGATGAGATTGGAGTTGACGGCAAAAATCTGGCAGTTGTCGGCAATAGTGTTGGTGGCAACATGTCAACAGTGACTACATTAATGGCAAAAGAAAAGGGAGGTCCGCACATCAAGCTGCAAATCCTATTTTGGCCCATTGTAGACGCTGATTTTGAAACGGATTCCTATCATCAATTTGGTGACAAACGGTTTCTGACCGTACCGACGATGAAGTGGATGTATGACATGTACATTGCTGATCCAGAGAAACGCAAAGACATCTACGCCTCTCCCCTGCGGGCGACTGTTGAGCAACTGAAAGGCTTACCTCCAGCGTTAGTCGTAGTTGCAGAAAACGATGTTTTACACGACGAAGGCACAGCCTATGGACGCAAGCTCGATGAGGCTGGAGTAGACGTGACGCTCGTGCAGTACGACGGCATGATTCACGACTTTGGATTGCTAAATGGTTTAGCCGAACTGCCAGCAACCCGTTCTCTTTTCGTTCAAACTGCTGCTGAATTGAAGAAACATCTGCAATAGAAGGTGACAGCTATGGACAATCACATCCCAAGCGCCAATGACATTGTTGGTTCATCCCCATTGATCGCGATCGAAAACGAAGCACCCGCCAAGCTGATTGTCGATCCGCCACTTTCCGAACCGTTGTCTGGTAGTGCTCAAGATGTAATGCTAGAGAAGTAGAGTCTGTGCTGTTTGCCCACTATGCCTGCTTGCCCGCTTTGTGCATCCACTAAAACCGTCAAGAACGGTCGTATCCACAATGGTAAACAACGATTCAAATGCCACGACTGCGGACGATAGTTCATTGAACAACCCACTAAAAAGGTGATCGATCAAATCACGCGGAAACTGTACGCCTACGGCGGGGCGAAGCCCTATGACCAATTGCTATTAGAACGCATCTCCTTAGCTGGGATTGCCCGTGCCACCCAAGTTTCTAAACAATGGCTGCAAACCTACGTCAATGAGAAATATGCAAAGGTGCCCCGACAGGTGAAGGTGACACCTAAAAAAAGGGGATGTTGACGATTCAATGCGATGAGTTGTGGTCGTTTGTGGACAACAAAAGGAACAAGCAGTGGGTCTGGTTAGCGCTCGATGCTGACACCCGCGAGATTGGGGGTGTTTATATTGGTGCACGCGATGAAGCGGCGGCTCGTAAACTGTGGGATTCTTTGCCTCCCGTCTATCGTCAATGCGCGATCGCCTACACTGACTTTTGGGCAGCCTATGCGACAGTTCTACTCAGCAAACGGCATCGGGCAGTGGGCAAAGAGACGGGGAAAACCAGCTACATTGAGCGATTCAACAATACTTTGAGGCAACGAGTGTCGAGGTTAGTTCGAAAAACCTTGTCCTTCTCCAAATCCTTAGAGAATCACATCGGTGCCATTTGGTATTTCATCCATCACTACAATGCATCATTACTTGTGTAGCACTACCTCATTATTACTGCTCAGATGATGGAGGAATGATCTCAATACCATACTTGGGAGCAGCGGTAAGAATTTTGTCGAGATCTTCAGGACTTAATGATGCTCCAAGGGTAATCTGATCATTCACTGCCTTGCTAACCTCGGCCATAAATTTCTCAAAGCCAGCAGGAGTCACCCAAATTAACATTTTAGCCGGTGTAGCAGTCGTATTTGTAAATCGGTGAAGCTGACCTTTAGGCGAATAAAGGAAAGTTCCAGCTGTTGCAACGAGAGTACGATCGCCAAGTTGGAATTCTATCTCTCCGTCTTGAACGTAGAAAGATTCATTTTCTCGGGTATGCCGATGCAGAGGTGAACCACCTTGAGGTGCAACAATTGCCTCACAAAGCGCATAGGCTTCCCCCGTCTCTTCTCCAATTGCTTTGAAAGTATAGAGGTCTTGACCAAAGTAGTAAGAACGCCCTTGACCCGATTGAACAAAAAGTCCGTCTTGATGAATTGTCATTGTACTATGCTCCTTTTTTAGTTGGTCAAACGCTGTGCATGTTGAGACGCAACTGGGTACTACAAGTTAACCACCGATCATCACTTAATAATTCAATCTATTCAGAGAGGACTCGGAATTCCAAGTCTTAATCTCCACATGAACAACATTAAGTTAATGCTGAATTCTAATAGACGATCTACTGACTGAACAGATAATGTAAAGTGGTCGAATTATTAATGGACTGAACTTTTATGTCTAAGAGCTCGTTTTGAGCTCTTAGACATAAAAGTTCAGCATAAAACCCTAAACTTACTACTTGTTCAGATTATTTCTGCATAATATGCTGTTTGAGCTGATTAGCAAGAATCGTTCCGTATATTTTCAGGTTCCTTAAAAGAATGAGCCGCGCTACTTGATACAAAACACATCTACTTAATCCCTATGCAAGTACCTCAAGAAATTGCTGGGGCAGATGCAGGATGCGATTCGTTTCAAGCACTGCGCCTGTCGTAGGGTTGCTTTTAAGATTGAAAGTGTTGACTTTGATCAACAGCAGGTTTTGGTCAGAGACGGGAAAGGAAGCAGGAGTCGTATACGAATGAGATTGCACTGGACTCCTCCATCCGATGCCCCACAACATGGGTGTCTATCAAAGCGATCGCCCCTTTATCCCAGTCATGCTCATTCGCTGTTACTCTCATCCCTAAACCTGCTCCCTTGAGTTCCCGCTAGGAACCCATCGGAACTTCACACTGTTTCAAAGTTTTGAAAATTTTTATCGCTCCCTCAAAGATTGCGCGCCTACTCTCTGCGGAATCCACAACCCTCGGTAAGTAGTCTTCATTAAACTCTCCAGACCAAATCTGATGAGCCTCCCCTCTGCCCTGAACCCTAAACGCATTGACCTCAAAACCGCGATCGCGGCCCTCCTGCCCCTCCTTCACAACTTTGGGGAGCTACCTCAATACTTCACATCAAGTGTTTCTGTGTGGCAAGAATTTTTACCACGCAGAAACACTTCTTCCCTTCGCGTCAAAAGTGCATCCCTGCAACACCTCACCAAAGCTTAAAAGAGTCAGAGATCAGATCGCTGATCGGACACCCAAAAAGCGATCGCGCCGAACCAATGCGATCGCACAAAATTCGCAATGGCATTTTCTGTTTAAGAACATAGGATTGAAACCAAACTTGCGATCACACAACTCAAAATTGCGAAGACAGGGAATTCGCTCAATACTCTCCGTTCCCGCTTCAACCCCAACCCCCCTTCTCCCTTTTCTCCCTCCCATCGCTTGACTTCTACTTCTCTCGCTTTTGGAGCCATTCTCTCAACAATCCCCTCTCAATTTCACTCCTAGTAATATCAAATCCGCTTGAACGTACATAATAAGAGTAGCGGGTTTGGAAAAAGTAATGCCACGACGGATTCAAATTGCCCCTCACTTAAGCCTGGAGGAATTGGAACAGCGCTATCGCCAAGCGAAAGC
>DVDV01000418.1 GCA_015296075.1 Leptolyngbyaceae cyanobacterium M33_DOE_097
ATTTTGTTCCCTTCGATTATCTGGTTTCGGTTACTCAAACTCATCCAATCCCACGCTGATATTGCGGCTCATTTTGGGTTCGATATTGTCCTCAAATCGTTGCCCAACTGGGCTTATCGAGAATGCTGCAAGATCTGAGTCACCCCATCTTTTACTCAATTTTTGCAATTTCGAGTCAGCAATTCCGGTGTTGAAATCTCGCCCTATGAACTCTCTCGTATCTTTGATAAGTTCTATCGTATTTCTGGGATTGATCGCTGGAAACAAGGTGGCACAGGTTTAGGACTAGCCCTCGTGCAGAAATTGACCGAGCATCTAGGCGGCAAAATCTGGGTTGAAAGTAGCTCTAACGAAACCTGCTTTATTGTTGAGTTGCCCCTGACCTGTCATTAACCTACTTAATGCTGGGCGTTGAGAACATAGAGAGAACCGTTACCACAAACCAAGGTTTAAAGGTAAAGGCGATCGCCCCAGCAAGTTAGAAAAACCTGAAAAATTCAGAAATCAGAACCCTCGATACAGACTAGGAGCTTTTTGCCAGAGACAGAAAATCTATCTCACTAACAACCAAATCGTCTCCAGCTAATAGACACCAAGAGAGAAATCGAAACAAATCTAAATATTTCCGAGAAAACTACTAGCTTTTTTCTCGTGTTTTGATCGTACTTCTTGTAAAAATTAACTTAATCATTAAAAAATCTAAGCTCTTCTTAAGAAAAAGTATGAATTCCATGATATTTTTTTAGTGCAATAAATAGGATCTGTTCTTTAAGAAGAAGTACCTAAAAGCAAACAACAGAACGGGCACTCAACAAGCCATTGATGCTTCTTATAATCGAAATGCAATCACTGAAACAGTTGCACCAAGGCATTTTTAAGGAATTGCATCAAAACAGCAGAGAATCAAGCTATCGCGTAAAAAGCATCAAGCCATAGGTTAAGCCTAAAACACAACGACAATGAAAAAAGTCAAAATTGATTTACTTCTTCATGCTTAACTAAAAATCCCGGTGTCTTATCATTTCTCCAGAGATAGACATAGACAATTAAGGGGCATACTATTTTAAGTAAACCAAGTAAGATTTAGTTTTTTTAGGCACACCCCATTTGATTCATTAAGACTCCCCCTCAACAGATGCTTATAAACAACAGGGGATTGCAATAGATAAGAAAAAAATGAAATGGCTGCACAGAAGAGATATTGGTGGTTTACTCCTATTATTAGGGGCTGCAATCTTAGGGAACTACTTTCGGTGGACCCTGTTTTTTAATATTGATTTTCTGCTGGGTGGCATTGCAGTTTGGCTCATTATTTGTCTCTACGGAACCTCATGGGGAACTCTAGCAAGTTTTGTAGCTAGCACTTATACCTACTTTCTCTGGCATCACCCTTACAGCATTATCACGTTTACTCTAGAAGCCTTATTTGTTGGTTGGCTGCTCCACCATCGCAAAACAGCCAACATCGTCTTACTAGACGGAATCTTCTGGCTATTTATAGGGATGCCCCTCGTCTGGCTGTTTTACTTTTTCATTCTCGATGTCGGGCAAGAACAAGCCTTAATCATCCTACTAAAACAGCCCATCAACGGTATATTTAACGCGCTTGTTGCGAGTTTACTCTTGACGCACTTGCCGATCCACCATTGGGTCAATCGCCCACCTACGCGCCACCCGCTCTCGCTACAACAAACGCTTTTTAATCTCCTCGTCGCATTTGTTTCTATTCCCATTCTAATTCTGATCATCCTGGCCGCTCGTCAAGTCACAAGTGATATCATCACTCAAGCAAATTTAGAGGTTAGCGCGATTTCCCGTTATGTGACAGTAGAAATTAAACCCTGGTATAACCGCCATCTAGCAGTAGTGAGCCAGTTAGCGCGGCTAGCAGGGACAACCTCAGAAGATGAATTTGCGAAAACCGTTGAATTTGTGCAGACTGCTTTTCCAGAATTCCGTCATTTTTACATTCTCGACCAGGCTGGGAATTTACGTCGAGATTTCAACCTGTTTGCGGTTGGGCCAGAGATCAATTGGCAAGAAAAATATTATTTTAAGCAGTTGCAACAAGCCAATCAACCCCGTCTTTTCCTTCTAGTATCTCCTGCAGACCCGACTGAGACTTCTGCTTTATTTGGGGTTTCGATTCTACAAAATGGCAAAATAGCTGGTGCCCTACTGGGTGAAATGAATCTAGATGTGATCAATACACAACTACAATCGAACTTAGTAGGGCAAAACCTGGCCCTTTCTCTGTTAGCTTCTAACCAAGTTGTCGCAGCCAGCACTGAGCAAGAATGGATTGGCAAACCCGCCTTCGATTGGAAACAAAACGGACGCATTGAACCAATTAGCGATTCTGTATTCCAGTGGCTACCAACCAACCACCCACTTGTCCTCGTGCAATGGAGAAACTCCTTTTTTGTTCAAGAAACGCAGGTAGATCCATCTTTCTCTTGGACTTTAAGAGTCCAATTAGCCGCCGCTACCTATGTTTCTGAAATTGAGCAAAAATATACGCGATATTTGGCAACTCTACTTTTAGTGATGTTGCTCGCTCTATTTGTTGCCAATTTGATCAGCCGCCAATTAAATCAACCCCTGCTCCAACTTGCTGAAGTCAGCACCAATCTACCTCAAAAACTGCTAGACAAAGAACCTGTCCATTGGACTAGAAGCCAAATTACGGAATTTGCGTTGCTGATCCAAAACTTTCGCTCAATGGCACTGAGCTTGCAACAAAAGTTTGGTGAAGTCTATCAGATGAATTTAGCGCTTGAACAACGCGTACAACAGCGAACTCAGGCATTACAAGAAAGCAATGCAGCCCTGCGCGAACAACAACAATTCACCCAGCAAATTGCCGAGCGGCAGCAGTTGATGATCAGCATTGCTCAACGGATTCGGCAAACACTGGATTTAGATCAAATTAATCAATCCACGGTTGTTGAAGTACGACGATTGCTACAGACCGATCGCGTGATTGTCTACCGATTCGCCCCTGATTGGAGCGGCACAATCATTGCTGAGTCAGTTACAGCTGAGTGGAAACCTCTACTTGGAGAGCAGATTACCGATTCTTATTTTGTTAACACAGGTGGAAAACTCTACGCCGAAGGGCAAGTGATTGCCCATGAAGACGTTTACACTGCCAACCTTGATCCCTGTCATCTGGCTTTTTTAGAAGAAAGACAAGTTCGGGCAAAATTGGTCGTGCCAATCTTGCAAGACGAGTGCCTCTGGGGGTTGCTCGTGGCGCACCATTGTCGATCGCCGCGCCCCTGGGATCCACTAGATATTGAATTACTGCAACAGCTTGCAACTCAGTTATCGATCGCGATTCAGCAATCTGAGTTATTTCACCAGGTGCAAATACTCAATGCCAATTTAGAGAACCAGGTTCAAGAACGCACCGGAGAACTTCAGCAAGCATTAGAGTTTAGTAGCCTGCTAAAACGCATTACTGAACAAATTCGCGACAGTCTTGATGAACAGCAAATTCTTCAAAAGGTCGTTCAAGAACTCACCATTACAATCAAAGCCGATTGTTGTGATACAGCCCTCTACAATTCAGAGCGAACCACCACCACCATTCAATACGAACACAGTCAGGATCGGACGACGTTCAAACGCGAAACCTTTCGCATTGCTGACTCTTCTGACCCCAATCTTTACATTCAACTCTTTCAGGGACTATCGATTCATTTTTGTCTAATTCAGCAAAATGTGATTCGCCCGGAACAAACTCGCAAAAGCATTTTAGCTTGCCCCATTGCAGACAATCAGGGGGTCTTGGGCGACCTCTGGTTATTTAAGCCAGACTCTGAATGGTTTAGTGAACGCGAAATCCATCTAGTTCAGCAAGTGGCTATACAGTGTGCGATCGCGCTGCGCCAATCTCGGTTATATCAGGCTGCCCAAGCACAGGTGCAAGAACTAGAACGGCTCAACCAACTTAAAGATGACTTTCTGAGTACGGTTTCTCACGAGCTGCGATCGCCCATGTCAAGCATTAAAATGGCAACTCAAATGTTAGAAATCAACCTGAGTCAGCTGGGCATTCTTTCAGACGAAGCAAATTTAGTAAAACGGTATTTCAAAATCCTGCAAGAAGAAGGGCAACGAGAGATTAATTTAATCAATGATTTATTAGATTTAGCTCGTTTAGATGCAGGGAGCGAACCTCTTAGCCCGCTTGAGATTCAACTCCAATTCTATATTCCTCACATATCTGAAACATTTGCGGCACGCATGCAACAGCAGCAGCAACACTTTATCTTGCAAATTCCCGAAGATCTGCCTCCGATTACAACTGACTTACGATATTTAGAACGTATCTTAACCGAACTTTTACATAATGCTTGTAAATATACTCCGCATGGTGAGACGATTAAAGTCTCAGCTGAGGCAACTCCCGATGCGATCGAAATTTGTGTCAGCAACTCTGGAACTGAGATCTCTCCTCTAGAGTGCGATCGCATTTTCGATAAGTTTTACCGAATTCCCAACAACGACCCCTGGAAGCACGGCGGGACTGGATTAGGACTGGCCCTAGTCAAAGGAATGCTGCAACAACTCGGTGGAACAATCACTGTCAGCAGCCATTCTCAACCCAGTACAACCAGTTTTACGATACGTTTACTGAGATCTTGCACCAGTTTCAACAAGGGGTTGCCAAAGAAGGAAAAATCTGAAAGAAAGGGCGTAATCAAAATTTAACTGAACGGTTATGGAAACCATTGTTCAACACGCCCAAGGATTAGTGTATAGCCTGCTTTG
>DVDV01000165.1 GCA_015296075.1 Leptolyngbyaceae cyanobacterium M33_DOE_097
ATGAGAATGATTCTCATAAAAACGTCCGGTTTTAACGTTTATGAATGGCTGAAACCCGCATTCTGCCGTTTATAACATTGAGTGCACAAGTCTTTAGACACTCTGGCTACAGTATAAATGTTTCAAAATGAGAATTGCTGATATTTTTTAGTCAAAAATCGGAATTGTGAACAAAATGATTGCTAATCTGTAGACCAGTCTGTATAGTTGCAAATATGAATTCTACAGCAACTAATACGCGAACCCGAATGATTGAAGCAACAGCTATTCTTCTGTCGCTTCAAGGGTACAATGCAACCGGGTTAAATCAAATTATTCGGGAAAGTGCCACACCTAAAGGATCGCTTTATTTCCACTTTCCTGGTGGCAAGGAGGAACTCGCTGTTGCAGCTCTACTTGCTGTTGGGGCTGAAACTCAGCATAAAGTTCAGTCAGCTCTGCAAACAAGCGATCGCGTGGGTGATGCGATTGCTGCCTTTGTGTTGGTTTTAGCGGATGAACTGCAAGCCTCTGATTTCTGCAAAGGCTGCCCGATCGCGACGGTTGCAATGGAAGCATCGGCAACTAGCGATCGTCTCCGTCAAATCTGCGAACAAATCTACCGTTCCTGGTTCACACCAATCGAGCAGAAACTGATTGATTCAGGATTTTCTGCTGCTGAATCGCGTGCCTGGGCAACATTAACCTGGGCATCTATTGAAGGAGCCTTGTTGCTTAGCCGCACTCGCCGCACGGTGGAACCGCTCGAAACCATTGCAACCCAATTAAAAACCATACTGAATCAAGACTTAACAACAAAATGAATGCTGATTAATGGGTGGTGCTGTTTGCAAACATTTAAACTCCCACTTAATCCCTCAATTGCATATTCGCGCTTTAGGACAACACAGAAAGGTAAGTTGATTTATGACATTCGTACTTGAAAAGCCAATATCTGCCAGAGTTATTCGAAGCGATGCCGAAGCGATCGCAATTGCTCAGGAACTTGCGGATGAGTTTGAAAAAGATGCTTCTGAACGCGATCGCCAGCGAAAGTTACCTTATGCAGAAGTGCAAAAGCTGTCTCAAAGCGGATTACTAGCCATTACCGTACCCAAGGAATATGGTGGTGCAGGGGTCTCGAATGTCACGTTAGTGAACGTGTTAAAGATTCTTTCTGAAGGTGATTCCAGTCTGGGGCAGATTCCACAGAATCATCTTTACTCGGTAGAAGCACTACGAATTGATGGCACAGAAGACCAAAAGCGGTTTTTCTTTGACTTGATTCTCAAAGGAATGCGCTTTGGGAATGCCTTCTCAGAACGTGGTACAAAGAACGTTCAGGATATCAAAACGCGATTGACACGCAACGGTTCGGACTATGTGCTGAATGGGCAGAAGTTCTATTCCACAGGGGCATTGTTTGCCCACTGGATTCCAGTGCTGTGTTTAATGGACGTTAATGGTGAGGATAAGCCTGCGATCGCCCATCTGGAACGCGACAGTGAGGGCGTCACGATCATTGATGATTGGTCCTGTTTCGGGCAAAAAGGGACGGGAAGCGGCACCACGATTTTTGAAAACGCTAAAGTCGAAGCACAGCACATCCTACCTCACTATCCAGCCTTTGAGCGTCCTACTACAATGGGTGCATTCTCACAGGTAATGCACGCAGCCGTGGATGTAGGTATTGCAGGTGGTGCCTTACGGGATGCAATTCGCTTTGTCCGCGCCAATCCACGACCTTGGATTGATGCAGGCACAGAGCACGCCTACGAAGATCCATTGCTCATTCACCGATTTGGTGAGATGACCTTGAAGCTACATGCAGCAGAGGCAATTTTGCAACGATCAGGTGAGTTTTTAGACCGCGCCTTTGCAGATATGAATGCTGAAAATTGTGCTGCCGCTTCGATCGCCGTTGCCGAAGCAAAAGCCATTAGTGAAGAGGCTGCAATTTTTATTACCAACTCACTGTTTGAAATGGCTGGTACAAAATCAACAATGGGCGAATTAAATCTCGATCGCCATTGGCGTAACGCACGTGCTCATACAGTTCACGATCCATCTCGGTGGAAGTTTTATGCAATTGGAAATTACTATCTCAACAACATTAATCCACCCCGTCATGGCTACATTTAGCATCCTTCTGCCATAACGGGCATACCGAAATAGATGCACGCAATCCCTGCGATCTCTTGGTGCATCGAGTCTAAATCTGTCAGGTCGCCCTGCACAACCTCTGCTCCGAGTTGGCATAAACTTTCAGGGTTAACTGTGTTTTGCATTCCTACTCTGGAGCAAGGATTTGCCTAATTGATTGAACAAATGCAGCAGTTTTACTACCCTATCATTCGCTTAAATGATGGAAGAGGGCTAAGCACTGATGCTACAGATCCTTTCGCCGAACTTCACTTGAGACACAGTCTGCCCTTGTGCAATAACCCTGCACTCGATTTTTACCAATGCTCATAGCAAATAACCCACGAGGACGATCCTAGATAATTTGTGAAATGAGAAAGGTGTTGTGAAAAGGTTTCCAAGAGAAATCTTTTTACAACCCAAATAGGATCGCTACATAAAAATTATTTGCGACACAAACGTTAAGTCTGTCGAGATGGTCTTTAAAGTCGCTGCTTAATCTCGTTCACTTAATGCAACTCGTTTACCTACCAAACATTTTGGCATCGCACTTTGTCAAGTGCATTACTTCACGCCACGAGCAAAAAATTAGAAAGGTTTCTTGCCGCCGATTCAGACATCATACACAGCTAAGTTTTTGATTTTACCCTATTTTTAGTTGACGAAGTAATTTTGTTAAATATTTTTGTATTTTTAGTAGAAAAACAAACCACTTGACTATACAGTATCTATCATTCCTCCTGATTCAGCCTTAAGATAGATGCCAAAAAAGCGGCTTTTCTAGTTAGAAGCAGAAAAAACGATACTTCTAGACTCTTTAGCTCTCCCAGGGTTTAAAAACAAGCTTGTCGTCGCCATATGAAACCTATGCAATATTGGTATTCAATCAGAACCGGATTTAGGGGTTGGGCGTTACTTCAATTCGCTAAATTACCCCGTTGGAGCAAACGACCCTCTACCCCTTTTGGGTTTATGCTCTTGGCAGTAACTCTAGTAAGTTGCCAGGGAAACAACTCAAAACAGGCAACACCTACTGTAGTTCCTGTAAAGTTGCAGGTTTTGGAAGCGCGGGCCGTTTTTGAAAGTTCTGATTTTGTCGGTACTTTAGAAGCGGCTGAAAAAGTAGATTTGCGACCAGAAACCCAAGGACGAATCGCAGAAGTTCGAGTGCGTCCGGGCGATCGCGTTGCCCCTGGAACCCCCATTTTAACAATTCAACCGGGCCAAACTCAGCCTCAACTCGATGGTGCACAGGCGGCTGTTAACGTGGCTCAGGCTAATAAAGCTGCCACAATTGAGCAGTTGCGGGTCGCAGAGAAAGGTTTAGAGGTCGCCCGTACAGAGCTATCTAGCGCCCAAGCTAGTCGCAATCTATCAAAAACAAATTTCGATCGCGCTACTTTTTTATTGAGCCAGGGAGCGATCGGACGGTTTGACTACGATCGCGCCAAAACGGACCTGGAGATTTCTAGTAATCGGGTCCAAGCAGCACAAGAAAAGGTAGGCCAAGCTCAAGCATCGGTTAGTCAAGCGCGATCGGTGATTGCTCAGGCAAACGCAGGAGTAGCACAAGCTCAGGCCCAGGTAGCGGGGGCTCAAGTCAATGCTGCCTTTAAGCAAATTTTGGCTCCCATCTCAGGAGTCGTCGGAGAAGTCTTTGTAAAGCCTGGAGATGTGGTTTCAACCGGGCAAACAATTACCAACATTATCCAAAATGATGCTTTAGACTTACGTTTGTCTGTTCCTTCTAATCGTCTAAGCCAACTCCGGAAGGGCTTGAAGGTTGAGTTAATTGACCCTGCAACCCGCAAACGGATCAGTACGGGTCAGGTAAATTTTATTTCACCAACAGTCGATTCAGCCGCCCAATCAGTGCTGGTCAAAGCTCGCTTTCCCAACCGCAATGGGATCTTACGCAACGGACAATATGTAGAAGCTCGTCTGATTTGGAATCAAGGGACAGGTTTATTAATCCCCACAAATGCGGTGTTGCAGGTAAGTGGCAAGAGCTTTGCCTACATTGCAGAAACAGATACATCCCAAAAGGAGACACAACGAGTTGCCCGGATGCGCCCTGTCACCCTAGGAGACATTCAAGAACAAAGTTATCAGGTAATCAATGGTGTAAAGCCCGGTGAAAGTGTTGTGGTTTCAGGAATTTTGCGACTGAGAGATGGTGTTCCAATCCAACCGGAATCTTAAGAGGATTGATTTATGATTTTTTCGATCGCGACTCCGTTTATTAAGCGTCCGGTACTAACAACGGTTTGCACCCTGATCATTTTGCTATTAGGTGCTGTCTGCATCCCGCTTTTACCAATTAACTATCTACCCGATATCGCTCCTATCCAGATTCGAGTCTCCGCTCTTTATAGTGGTGCCGATGCCAATACAGTAGAAGACACAGTAACAAGTGTTTTAGAGCGGCAGATTAATGGTGTGGAGAATATGCAGTACATGACCTCCAACACTTTTGCGGGTAACAGTCAAATTTCTGTCTTCTTTGGCTCAAATACTGATAAGAATATCAACCAGGTTAACGTTCAAAACCGAGTGGCGCAGGCAACAGCCCAGTTACCCACGGCAGTACAGCAGTTAGGCGTAACGACCCGCGCCACCTCTAGTAGCATTTTGTTAATCTACGGAGTTTATAGCGAAACTGATGAATACAATGACGTTTTTATTAGCAACTACGTCGATCAGAACATTGTTGATGTATTGAGACGAGTGCCTGGCGTAGGAGATGTGACAATATTTGGGGAGAAACCCAACGCAATGCGCCTCTGGCTAGACCCTAATGCCCTTGCTAGTCGTAACATGACGGCCTTAGATGTAGTTAGTGCGCTTAAGTCGCAAAACGTGGTCGTCGGGGCAGGAGGAATTGGACAAGAACCTGTAGCCCCCGGTCAAAACTTTGAGTTGCCGTTGCAAGTGCAAGGGCGATTTCAAAGTGCTAGAGAATTTGAAAGCCTGGTAATTCAGCGAGATCGCAATGGAGGTCTGACCCGACTACGCGATATTGGCAGGGCAGAACTTGGAGCAGAACGCTACGTCAGCAATGCAAAAGTTGACGGAAAGGTGGGGGTTGGAGTCGCCATTTATCAAGCTCCTGACAGCAATGCTCTGGATATTTCCGATCGCATCACGGCTGCGATGAAAGAAATCGAAGCGAACTTCCCTCCGGGTCTAAAAACAAAGATTGTTTATGACACGACAGAGTTCGTTAAGGTTTCTATTCGAGAAGTAGTCATTACGCTGCTACAGGCATTCGTGCTAGTGGTGTTGGTCATTTTCGTCTTTTTGCAAGACTGGCGCACCACAGTGATTCCATTAATTGCAATTCCAGTGGCATTGATCGGGGCAATGGCATTTGCCTTTATCTTTGGCTTTTCAATCAACAACCTCACCCTATTTGGCCTGATTTTAGCGACAGGCTTAGTGGTCGATGATGCAATCATCATTGTGGAGTCTTGCACAGAAAAAATTCAGAACCAGGGGATGTCAGCCAAACAAGCGGCTTTCGCCACAATGGAAGAGTTAAGCGGAGCCGCGATCGCCACTTCCCTTGTGTTAATGGCAGTATTTATTCCAGTTGCGTTTTTTCCCGGTTCCACAGGTAAGCTATATCAGCAATTTGCCTTAATTATTGCCTTTTCGGTTGCTGTTTCTACGTTTAACGCCCTCAGTTTCAGCCCTAGTATGGCAGCCATCCTGTTAGGCCCTGCTAGACCAGAGATCGGCCCATTAAACTGGTGCTTTAATAAATTTAATCAGGGCTTTAGCTGGATTAGCGATCGCTTCTTGCAAATCGTTCAATTCCTCATTAAGGTTCGCTACATCGTGTTGGGGCTGTTTGTAGCCGGTTTACTATTAACGGTTTACATGTTTACAGTAGTGCCAACTGCGTTTGTACCCAATGAAGATCAGGGTACATTTTTAGGCATTATTCAAGGACCTGATGGCGTTTCTCTAAACTACACCGATCGGGTCATTGCCCAAGCAGAGCAACAGATGCGAGAGTTGCCTGAAATTGAATCAACTTTTTCAGTCAGTGGAACGGGATTTGATGGAAACGGACCCAATCTGGGTTTGTTCTTTGCTAAGCTTAAACCCTGGGAAGAACGATCAAGCTCTGAACAAAGTATTGATAGTATTCTAAAAACACTAAATAGAAAATTCCAAACCATTACTGATGCCGTGGTTCTGGCAATTAACCCTTCCCCGATTCCAGGTTTTAGTGCTACGGGTGGCATTGAGATGCAGTTGCAAGACCGCACAGGCGGGCAGCTATCGATTGATGACTTTGCCCAAAATGCGCGTCAAATTATTGCCAAAGCTAACGAGCAACCTGCTACAGCCGGCACTGTTTCCACCACCTTTACGACTGGAACGCCTCGTTTACGTCTCAATATCGATCGCAGTAAGGTAGAGTCCCTCAATATTGACTTTCAACAGGTGCTTGCCACCGTAGGAGCCACCCTTGGTTCTCAGTTTGTCAACGATTTCACTCTAGGTAATCGTAATTATCGAGTCTTTGTTCAAGCAGATAGTATCTATCGAGACTCCCCTGAAGACATTGGCAAGCTCTATGTCAGGTCTAGAACTGGTGCGCTAGTTCCTCTATCTCAAATTGCCACCATCGGCTACACTACTGGGCCTCAAGTAATTGGGCGCTACAATGGCTACCGCTCAATCAAAATTCAAGGATCTGAGGCACCGGGTTACAGCAGCGGCCAGGCAATTGAGGCAATGGAAACCGCCTATCAGGAAGCAGCACTCTCTGGAGTAGGGCGCGACTGGATCGGCATTGCCCGTGAACAGCTAGCAGCCGGAAACTTGGGAGTCTTGATCTTCTTGTTTGGGATCATTATGGTTTTCCTCACCCTGTCTGCTCAGTACGAAAGCTATATTGATCCAATCATCATTCTTTTGACCGTACCCCTGGCACTGTTAGGCGCCTTAGGCGGAATCGCCCTGCGCGGTCTGACTAACGATGTCTACTGTAACGTGGCACTGGTAATGCTGATTGGGCTTGCCAGTAAAAATGCCATTCTGATCGTAGAATTTGCCAACCAGGCCAGGGCCGAAGGCTTAAAGTTAACCGAAGCCGCTTTGAAAGCATCTAAGGAACGGTTTCGGCCAATTATTATGACAGCAGCTTCCTCTTTAGTGGGCTTCTTCCCCCTCGTCATTGCCAGCGGGGCCGGGGCAGCAGCTCGATGGTCTTTAGGAACTGCGCTATTTGGCGGTTTACTCGTCTCTACGCTGCTTAGTTTATTAGTTGTTCCTGTTCTTTACATCTTGATTAAAGGTCTAGCAGAACGCTTACTAGACAAAGATTCTCGCCCCAAATCACCCCCACCGACATCACCCCCAACAGAGCCTGCAATCAACATGGAAGAAGCCGCTTTGGCAAGCAGTAGCAGCTTTTCGATTGAAGCGGAAGTACCAGGAAGTGAGTGAGTGGAGAACAAGGAAAATCGGAACCAATCGGTAGTCATCTTTAAAGGGATTGGTATTGCCCCGATGTAGGTAGGCATTACTCCCCTCAAAATCGTTCTTTGTATTCGATTACAAGCCGTAACTTAGCAACTCAAGTAGGTTCCAGTTTTATGGATTACGCCGATTACCGATCACTTACAGAGAATAAGTACAACCAATTACTAACTATTCTTTTTCTATTCCTTTTTTCGACCGCTTTACCTAGTGGCTATCACTTGATCAAGGTAATCAGTTTGATTATTTTTTTAAGTGCGATGCTGTTTGTCGTTTATAAAATTAAAGCCAGTAAATTATTAATCCGCTTCTACACATTGTTAGTAGTTGGCAATGTGCTAATGCTGTTTTCAGGTCTATTTAGTTCGTCAAGTATCAATTTAAATCAAAATAACCAAGGCACAATTTCATTTATTTTTTTCCTCGTCATTGGTTTACCCATTTTCTTGATTCAAAAAGAAATTTTTTTAACCAATGAAGTAACGGCTGACATTCTCAAAGGTGGAATTGCTGCCTACGTTATGCTAGGGTTAACCTGGGCATCTTTCTACAATGCTTTATATACTCTGAATCCTGGGGCTTTTAATGGTGTTATCGACTCTCAATACCAGGCAGATTTATTGCATTTTAGCTTCATTACTTTAACAACCGTTGGTTATGGTGACATAACCCCGTTTACAGCACTAGCAAGAACAGCCGTCGATTTAGAGGCGATCGCAGGCGTCATGTATCCCTCTATCTTGATCGCTCGCTTAGTCAGCCTGTACAACACACATTCCCAGGAGTCGCCATGAATTACAAATTGCTATTTTTTGCAGGCGGTGTAACAGCGGCAATCGGTTTCGTGTTAGGGATGATTTTGGCGGCTCTTTTACCCACCCCTTATACAGGTGGGCTATATCGAGACCAAAAGTCTGGATATAAAATTGCTGGAGCGGTAGGAGGTTTTATTGTTGGCGTTAGCCAGGAAGCAATACGGCAGCTCAAACAAAAGCAAGATCAAGACTAAGTGAGCGATTTGCCTTCCCTTTTCTCAGTCACAGTTATACCAATTTAAGTAATGAATGCGACTCAGTCGATCCCCCTTCCCTCTGGCAGCACAGCATAAGAGAGACTGAGGGGGATTAGTTCGGTATGAGATTTTTTCTTTGAGTTGAAATTAGTGTAGTTTGAACATTGGAGTTACCTCCAAACATCAAACTGAAAACTCACCAAAGACAGTATGAGTTTAATCAAAGCATGATTAGATTGCAACGGCTGCAGATCTTCAAATAGTTGATCAGAGGCTTCTGGCGTTATAAGCGTTTTGACCTCAATGTTGGTGTTGTAACCCGCCATATCGCCCATACGTCTACCGTGGCTGCCAGCCCCTTGCGCTTGCGTTATCGTGTAGCCAGATGCCCCCAGTTTTGTCAGCACCTGGATCAATCGATCTTGCAATACTGCTTCAGCGATGCTCGTGACGAGCATACCTTGAGTTAAAGAAGACCTATATACAGACACCGTTGACGCTCGGGTTGCGTCTCATCCTTGCCGTGTTTGACTACACTTTGGCTGTTACAGTTAAGATAGCAAACACCTGTTTGCCAGCGCATTTGGCGCACAGCTTCGTAACATTTAGCATCGTCCATCAGATGCATTAAGTTCAGGTTCAGCGTGGCGGTAGATAGTGGAGTTTCCCTGTTGAAAGCATTTTACATGGCTCCTAATCTTCGAAAAAGTAAACGCTTATAGCCATCCTGTTTCAGGTGAGCAGCAAGTCAGAACGGTCACTTTGCTAAATTTCACGCTTCAGGAAGTAACTGCAAGTGAATACTGTTTAAAAGTTCTACGGTGGTGTACGGTTTGTTTAAGTGAGCCTTGATACCGAGGGTTTTCAGACTATTTTGATATTGAGGTAGTAGCCCGCTGACTGCGATCGCCCGGACTTTGGGATTCACTTCCTGTAACACTCGAAAGACCGTTATCCCATCGACATCCGGCAGCATCATGTCTAGCAAAACAACAGCAATGTCCTGTTGATGCTGGGCATAGATGGCGATCGCCTCCGTGCCATTCCTGGCTGTGAGTACCTGATAATGATGAGTTTCCAGAATGGCGCGAGTGGATTGAAGAATGGGAGATTCATCATCGACGACCAAAATCAATTCTCCCTGTCCTTGCGGTAGGGTGGTCTCTTGAAGATTGGATGCCGCTTTAGTCTCGACAGCAGGCAGGTAAATCTTAAACTGTGTCCCTTTTCCGACTTCACTGGCAACCTGGATAAACCCCCTATAGCTTCTGACAATTCCTAAAACAGTAGAAAGCCCTAAGCCTGTGCCCTGACCGATCGCTTTAGTAGTGAAAAAGGGGTCAAAAATGCGATCGCGCACTTCGGGAGCAATACCTGTGCCCGTATCAGCAACCGTGATCAGAACATACTGCCCCACCTCGGCCTCCAGGTTCATCTGAGCAAAGATTTCATTGGCGTCAAAGTTTTCGACCGAGAGCGTGAGCAAACCGCCAATCGGCATTGCATCACGGGCATTGACGCAAAGATTCATTACTACCTGATGCAGTTGGGTTGCATCAGCAGACACTTGCCGGATGCCTTCCGGTGGAACAATCGCACGGATGGTGATGAACTTTGGGAAGGTTTGCTGAGCCACGTTGACCACTTCCTGTACTAGCGAAGCCACATCTACGGGAGATCTCTCGCTTCCTGTTCCCCTGGTAAATGCGAGAATTTGCTTTACCATGTTTGCCCCGCGTTGGGCACTCTCTTCCAGTAATTGCAGCATTTCTTGTGATCGCGCATTTAGTTCAGGTAGCTGCATTCGGAGGAGCTGAGCAATGGTCAGAATGGGAGTCAGGGTGTTGTTGAGGTCGTGGGCAATGCCACTAACCAAAGTGCCCAAACTTTCCAGGCGTTGTGCTTGATAGAACTGGGCTTCCAGGCTTTTCTTTTCAGTAATATCGGTATCGACGGAGAGAATCGATTTAGGTTGACCTATCTCATCCCGCACCAATGTACAACGCCCCTCCACAGTGACTTCCTTACCAGTTTTTGTGAATCTCTGAATTTCACCGTGCCACGTGCCCTGCTCCAGCACCGTTTGCTTCATTTCCTCAAATTTAGACGGACTTCTTAATAACAGTTGATTCGCTTTTTGTCCCAGAACTTCTTTCGTTTGCCAGCCATACAGATGTTCGGCTCCCTGATTCCAGTAGAGAATGCGACAGTCTAAGTCGCACACCAAAATCGCATCGGTGGAAATGTCAAGTAATGCCGCCTGCTCTCGAATTTTCTGCTCTGCCTGTTGGCGATCGCTCAGTTCACGCTCAAGTTGTTGATACAGTTCAGCTTGTTGAATGGCAATCCCGACCTGGGTCGCCAGTCGCTTTAGAAGGGCGATTTCAGCGGGAATCCATGGTCGGGGTGCTGTGCAGTGGTGGGCAATCAGCAAACCCCAGAGATGGCTATTTTGCAAAATGGGAACCACTAGATTGGCTTTGACCTGAAACTGTTGCAGAAGTTCGACGTAGCAGGGTTCCAGGTTTGCTGCATCAATGTCTGATATTGTTGCAACTCGCCCCTGACGATAGGGTTCGATATAGTGATCGCGGAAGCACGGGTCAGAAATGGTGGTCGAGAGAATAGGAGTCCACTCATCTTCCACCGATTCCATAATCACGTCTCCCTGCCAATCGGGACGGAAGCGAAAGATAACGACGCGATCGACTTCTAGAAATGCCCGCACTCGATGTACGGTGCTGGATAACACATCGTTGAGGTTGAGCGATCGACGAATTTCTTGAGCAATGTCGTTGAGTAAATATTCTTGTTGAATTTGTTTTTGCAGGGTCAGTTCGGCTTGTTTGCGATCGCTAATATCCAGATTGATGCCGCTCAGGCGTATGGGTTCCCCCTGCTCATTCACCGTCAGGTGCCCCAAACTCAAAATCCAGCGAATCTCGTCTTGGGGGTGCAGAATCCGAAATTCTAGTTGGAGGTCGGGCTGGCGTTGGGTAATCATCTGATTCACATAGTGATTGACCCACGTGCGATCGTCAGGATGCAAACTATTTTCGTACCAGTCGTCATAACTGGGTGGCGGTGTGGCAGGATCGAGTCCATACAGTCGATAGGTTTCAGGCGACCAGGTGAGCTGCCCCGTTGCCAGCACCCAGTCCCAGGAACCTGCCTGGGCACCTGCCATTGCCAACCGCAAAAGCTGCTCATTTTCATGCAATGCGGCTTCGGTTCGTTTGATTTCAGTCAAATCGTAGAAATAACACACCAAACCATAATTGCCATCTGGCAGTGTAATCCGGTGGATTTGCCAGTCGTATGCCTGGATCTCGTTAATGTTTGCCCGTGGTTCGATAATCATCGGCGAATAATAAGACTCACCGGAGGCAAGGGTGCGCTGGAAATGATTGATCGCTTCGGTGGCAAAAGGTTCTTGCCAAATGGTTCGGAGAATTTCACTAAAATCGCGTCCGATCAGCGGATCAATGTTGCGGAAAACCGCTTCTGCTCCCTTGTTGATCTGCTGTAAACGAAAGTCTGCATCAATCAGATAAATCCCGAAGGGTGCGTTTCTGACCAATGCAGAGAACATGGCGTGATTGTGGCGCAGGGCATCTTGGGCTTGCCGTTGTTCAATCAGATCGGCTGCCTGACGCGCCAGCAAATCGAGAAACTGCAGTTCGCGATCGCTCGGTTGATGGGAGTTGCACCACTGGGTTGAGAACATCCCGACCAATTGACCGGATCGAGTGATCAACGGTGTGGATTGCACCGCTCGAACTCCACACAGACGATAATAATCCAGATCGGCTGTGCCCGCTATAATATCGCAAGTTTCAATATCCGTTACGATCACCCGTTCACCCCGCTCTAAAGCCACACCACAGATGCAGCCCGTTGGTATGGTGACCCGTTGCCAAAAGGCAGCAGCGTCTGGATGAAAGCCTCGATAACTTTGCAGATACAGTTCGTTGCGCGACTGATCCAGAATTTGCAGACTGCCCATGTCAGAATGCATCAGGGCAATCGCAGTTGTCACAATTTCGTCGTACAACCCCTGAATATCGGTTTCCGCCGTGAGTCGGGTATTCAGGTCATGCAAGAGTTGGATATCTCTCAGATCGGCTGCGATCGCGGCTTCGGTTTGTTTGCGATCGTCTTCAACGCGTATGCGATCGCTAATATCTACTACAGTCGATCGACTCATCAGGAAGTTGCCTGCTGCATCTTTAATCGCCGTGGCACTGATGCTGACCGGAAGCAAGGAACCATTTTTGCGAATAATTGTGAACTCCAAATCATTCACCCAACCTTGCTGGATAGATTTGGGATAGTTTTCTTCAAAGGTTTGCAGCCCTTCTGGTGTAAAAAAATCGGTAATTTTTCGACCCAGCATTTCTTCCCGCGCATAGCCAAACATCCTCAGCTCTGTTTCATTAATCTGCACAATCCGCCCTTCAGCGTCCAGCGAATGGTAGCCGCAGGGAGCTTGATCGTAGAGGACTTGTAGTTCTGCGGTGCGATCGGCGACTTGTTTTTCAAGCTCATCGCGAGCGGCTTGCAGTTCCTGGTTTCTCTGTTGCAGCTCTGTCTGGGTCGATTGCAGTTGCTCCATTGCGACTCGTAATTCTTCATTGACAGAACGCAGTTCGGCAACTTGGGAAGCCGTCAGGGATTGATCCACTTGCACTGGAGTAGAGGCAGTATAGAGGGGATTTAGCCGATAACCCACTCGATAAACCGTTTTGATCAAATCTTTGGGCGCACCCACTGCCATCAACTTCTGCCGCAGATCTTTGATGTGGCATCGAACTGCTTCTTCTCCGGGGGACTCTACAGAAGTCCAGACTTGATTCAGAATAGCTTTGGCGCTAAACACCGTTTCCTGATGCCGCAAAAACAACTCCAGAATGGCGTATTCTTTGGGGGTCAAAACCAGGAGTTGATCCCGATAGGCAACTCTGCGGGTGTTTGGATCAAGCGATAGATGCCCCCAGGTTAAAATTGGTTCACCTGCTGTTCCCCCCCGTCGCAACAATGCCTGGATTCGGGCAATCAGCTCATCATTATCAAAGGGTTTAACAACATAATCATCGGCTCCGGTGTTGAGGGCGTTAGCTACGCTCCACGCAGTGTTCGCCTTTTGCTGAGTTTCTCCCTGCCCGGTGAGCAACAGAATGGGCTGCCGAAATCCTTTGTTTCGTAGTTGACGACAAACTTCAATGCCGCTTAATTGAGGCAGCAAGACATCCAGCAAAACCAGATGGTACTCAAAAGCATCTGCCAGTCGTAGTGCTTCTTCACCGTCAGTAGCGATGTCTACCGCGTAATTATAGCTACTCAGTAGAAATTGAAGCGACTGGGCAACGACGCGATCGTCCTCGACAACCAGGATTTTCATGACAGCCTCCAGGTCTATTTGAGTTAGTGGAGTAGCCAGACATCATCTATAGCAATATCAAATATCAACATCTTCATAACCACACAGTTTCTACACAACTATTCTTTTATAAAAGTAGGAGGAGATCCATAACAATACAGTTCCTTAGTACCTTTATAAAACAAGATTTAGGAGAAATGTGGTGTTCCAGCCCCTCAATTCAGCCACCCCTGACCGTTCAGAGCATGACGTTCTTTCATCGCTCCACTATGGACTTGAGGTGTTAGAAAACAATCCGGCAAGGACAGACGGCCTGATCTCAGGAAACATTTACATCTATGACCTCGTAGAGCAGCGTAACCTCAGTGGCAGTTGTTCTGTTGCAAATATGCTGGGTTATCTCTGTATGCTCGAGGAGCCGTTGGGTCTGGCAAGTTTAATTCATCCGGACGATCTGAACCGAGTTACTGAACACTTCCAGCAATTCACTACGCTACGCTATGACGAAGTGATTCGCATAGATTACCGCATGAGGCGAGCAGATAATCAATGGTGCTGGTTGCGATCACAAGAAACGCCATTGGTGATGGCGATCGATGGATTTCCACTTCAAATATTAGGAATTATTCAAATGGTTGACCAGCTTTCAAGCCCTCGAAAATTGAAATCATTAAATAGACGTTGTAAACAGCGCAAAGTAAATCTTAATGAAAATTGCTCTTAGTAGGAGAGGTAATAGCGTCTATTCAAGTCAATCCATTGAAACAGTGATTTAGAAAGAAATTTAAAGTGACTGAATTTATCTTTAACAAATTAGGTTTTTATGAATAATTGCCCTTGCTGTTTTAATCAAATGCTGCGCCACATCCGCGCACACCAGGTGCATTGGTTTTGTCGGTACTGCTGGTTAGAAATGCCCAACTTGCAGAGCATATCTCGTATTAAACAGAACGATGAAACCAATTCTTTTGATCGACGACAATGAAATGTTTCGATTTATTTTAGCTGAATGGTTATAGCTGTCGCCAGTTGGTTTAGGACATTGAAAATAAAGGGGGTGGGGGGGCTGCGCTCCCAGCCGAGGGTTCCACCCCTGCACCCCGTCCTAATCTAGATGACCACCGCTATAAAAAGTAAAGAATTCTATTCAATTGTGGCAGAGGATGGTTATGAAGGTATTCGCCTAGCCCATCTCATCGTCCTGATCTAATTTTTTGTGATGTTAATATACCTATGCTTAACGGCATTGAAGGACTCAAACAAGTGCGAGATGACGAGAATATAGCCCATATCCCCTTTTTCTTTCTAACGTCAGAAGTTGGGTTAAGCTCCAATCACATCCTGTGGATACCCAGATGCCTTTAAAGTTAAATTGTTTGTTTTGTTCTGGGTTTCCTGAGATCTTGCAGCATTCTCAATAAGCCGATTCTAAGCGAGGTTTGAGGTCAATATCGAACCCAAAATGAGCCGCAATATCAGCGTGAGATTGGATGCGTTTGAGTAACTGAAACCAGATAATCGAAGGGAACAAAATC
>DVDV01000235.1 GCA_015296075.1 Leptolyngbyaceae cyanobacterium M33_DOE_097
CAATGGTCTCGAAGTGCTGCTTCAGACTAGACAACGGCGATTGCTGGCTCATTGGAGTTCTCATCACCACGACCGCTAAATTCTACTGACCTCTTTTTCTCTTTTCACCTTTTGTTAAGAATCATGTGCGTTTACCCTAGCACAGTCACGGCATCGCTTAATGCATGCTGCCATCATCTGTACCATGTCACTTTCTAAACAAGCCGTTGCGCAGTTTTCACACGCTCTTAAACAGTTCAGACATGCTTCAATACAAGTTTCAAGTAATGCTTCATGCGATTGAGTTGCCGTCATGATTCACCTCCAAATTATTTATCTTGATTGTCAACAATCCGTCTTTGATAGCTGTCCCCAAGCATTTATAGGAATAAAAAGTTGTGAGAAAAGAGCTTCGTTTCAATTCTCTTTTCACAATCCAAAATAGGGACTCTACAGCTTCACCTTATGCAGTTGTCGGCTCAATTAAATCTAACTATTGAAAGAGAAGAATCTTTTGAGTGGAAGCTTGTTAACCTTTGGCAGAGGTTAACCTCAAAATTTTTGATTACCTTTTCTACCGATACATATCTTGAACGAAGTCATGAATATCCAACTATCTGCTGCATGGGAAAAGGTGCAAGGCATGATCAATGGAGCGATCGCCCTGCTCCCAAACGTAGTTTTAGCTCTATTTGTTTTTTCCCTCTTTTTTATTGCAGCTGGCACGATTCGGCGAATTGTTAAACGCGTAACGCGCAATCGCCGTCATGCTCGCAATTTAGGTCTGATTCTAGGCAGGCTGGCGCAATGGACAATTCTTTTGATTGGTTTATTTGTTTCGTTGTCCATTGTCATTCCAACCTTACGGGCAGGGGATCTCGTTCAACTATTAGGAATCAGTGGGGTTGCGATTGGTTTTGCTTTTCGGGATATTCTACAAAACTTCCTCGCAGGAATTTTAATTCTACTGACTGAACCCTTTCAAATAGACGATCAGATTATCTTTAAAGACTTTGAAGGCACTGTGGAAAACATTCAGACACGTGCCACTACAATTAGAACCTACGATGGACGACGTATTGTTATTCCTAACTCCGAGCTATTTACCAACTCCGTCACGGTCAACACCGCTTTTGAAAATCGTCGTTTAGAGTACGACTTAGGGATTGGTTATGGTGACGATATTGATACAGCAAAACGGTTAATTCTAGAGGCAATTCACGAAACAGAAGGTGTTTTAGAGCATCCAGCCCCTGATGCGATCGTCGTTGCCTTGGCAGAAAGTACAGTCAACATTCGTGCCCGTTGGTGGGTCAAACCACCCCGTCGCGCAGAAGAACTCGATCTGCAGGATAAAGTTCTCACCAGAGTTAAAAATAAGCTCACGGCAAACGGCATCGATTTTCCGTTTCCGACCCAGCAAATTCTATTTCACGACCAAACCGAAGAAACCGATGGCGATCGCTCCCGGCAGCGAGAAGGTTGGCCCGCAGGTAACCGCCAAGTACCCAGGCCGCGTAGCATTAGCGGTTCACTGCGCAAACTAGCAGAGCTGCACGCCCAGCGCGATGGCAATGGTCATTCTCAGCCAACCAGCGAGCATGGCGAGGCTTAAGTTAAAGCTGGAGATCGCACTCGAAAGCGCGACTCAATTGTCTGCATAGCTTCTGCCATCATCATTTCAATGATTTCAGCAGCGGGCATAAGTTCTGTAATATTGCCGCAACTCTCACCCGCTGTGAGGGCCATTTCCTCAAAATCTCCAGAAGTCTCTGGGGTAGGCAACATCACCGAAAACTTTGGCAAAGGAATAGTTTGTCCACCTAAAATCGTTGTGCCGATGGTTTCGTGGGAACTGTGGGAAACGTCTAAGTTCGCTTCTTGCCCGACCCATTGGCTGACAACTCGGTTACGAATGACACGCATCATTTGCTGCGGCCATTCAGGGCCAAATAGGGTCGTTCGCACCGTATCACCGACCGCTGCCTGCAAAACACGGTTCTTGTAATCTGAATGTGCATTGGCTTCAAGACTGGCAAGAAATCGGGTGCCACACCATACGGCCTCAGCACCCAGGGCGATCGCGGCAACCAGGCTTTTACCGTCGATGATGCCACCCGCCGCAATCACAGGCAGAGGAGCCACCGCCTGACAAATCGCGGGCAATAGGCTAAACGTGCTAGCTTCGGCGCGGTTGTGCCCACCCCCTTCCTGACCCTGCGCGATGATTGCATTGACACCCAGTTCCTTTGCCTGAATCGCTTCGGCGATCGCGCCAACCTCCATCCAAACTTGAATGCCATTGGTTTGTAGACGCTCAACCCAGGCGCGTTGGGGCAAAGACCAAAAGAAAACAACAACTGAAACCGACTCAGCAATGCACACATTGATATGCTCATCCGTCACAAAATCGGTGACAAAATCAACACCAAAAGGCTGATCGGTTAGTTGGCGAGTCTGTTGAATCATGTGCTGTAGTGCGTCAGGAGGGAACATTGCTGCACCCAACGTCCCCATACCACCCGCATTGCTAACCGCTGCAACTAAAGGAGGATGAGCGATAAAGGCCATGCCTGCTGAAATGATAGGAGCCGTGAGACTGAACTGTTGCGTAATGGAAGTCGTTAACATCATTCAACTCCTGTTTGAGCTTCAAAGTTGGACTCGCTTGCAGCTTCGATCTCTGGTTCTAGCGGCGAGAGAGGAACTTCCAACCTTCTTTCTACAGAGGGATTGAGGCGATCGCGTTGACGTAGATACTCGCCACTTAAAACAGGCTCAACCGATTTCATCTGGTGCGACACGCTGTAATAGCGATGAGTTTGGGCAGAGTTGCGGTGGTCAACCCAACTTTCACCAGCGATCTTTTTGCGGAGTTTGATAATGGCATCAATTACTGCCTCCGGTCGGGGAGGGCAACCCGGAATATAAACATCGACAGGAATTAGCTTATCCACCCCCCGCACAGCGGTAGGCGAGTCTACACTAAACATGCCACCTGTAATAGTGCAAGCCCCCATCGCAATCACATACTTAGGTTCGGGAATCTGCTCATAAAGCCGCACTAGAGCAGGGGCATACTTCATTGTGATCGTTCCGGCTGTAATCATCAGGTCAGCCTGACGCGGAGTGGCGCGGGGAATGCTCCCAAACCGCTCTAAATCAAAGCGAGATCCGTAAGCAGCCATAAATTCCATAAAGCAGCAGGCTGTGCCAAACATGAGCGGGTAAAGCGCCGAGAGCCGTGACCAGTTGTAGAGGTCATCCAGCGTCGTCAAAATCACGTTTTCAGAAAGTTCTTGGCTAACTTTAGGGGAGTCTACAGGCGAAGTGATTGCACCTGTTGATGAATCAGGCAGATTAACAAGTTGAGACATAAAAAATTCTCCTGAGATGCTGGAGGGTATTGTTGCGATCGCCACTGAAATCAGGGGTTAAACAGTATTTCCTAGTTGCGTTATTCCGGTTGAGAGACAGGGCAATTTGTTGAGCCAAATTGATTAAAGTTCTGCATCGGCAACCACACTTTCACAATAACTACGCAACTAGAACTTGTCGTTACCAAAAATCTATGGAAATTGCTTCACCTAACCTATGGAAATCTATGGTGAGCCGTGGTGAAACCGTTGTATTTCCGATAATCTAGTAGCAGTTTCAAGTTCCTATTGTGTAGCGGCCTGTAGCAATGATTTTGAAAGAGGCGATCGCCATCATCAATCGCGCCATGCAGTCCCGCTTGGGTCGGCAGATGAGCGATATTGAAACTGTGCTGCTCGAAGGCGCTTGGCAGGGGAAGACATACACTCAGATTGCTGATGAAGCTGGCTACTCAGTCAACTATCTCACGACAGATATTGGCCCCAAATATTGGAAGTCTCTTAGCCTCGCTTTAGGCGAATCCGTCACAAAGAAGAACTTTAAAGCCGCGATCGAGCGCTATCAGAACGAGTCATTTCAAACTGTCCAAACATCAGCACTATCTGACTTGCAGCCTCTCACTTCCAACAACATTTTCACCGATTGGGGCGAGGCTCCAGATGTGAGTCAGTTTTATGGTCGCCGTGAAGAACAAACAATTGTGCGCCAGTGGATCGAGAAGGAACAGTGCCGTTTAATCGCGGTGTTAGGCATGGGGGGCATTGGCAAAACTTCGCTGTCGGTTAAGGTGGCAAAAGACCTCGCAACTTCCAGTGAAGTAAGCGCCGGGTTAGACAATGGGACAAGAACCACTCAGATCTCTGCACCACCCTTTGAACGTCTCATCTGGCGATCGCTGCGCAATGCTCCCCCCTTATCACTGATTCTGGAAGATCTTATTCTGATCCTGTCAGACCAGCAAAATTCCAAGGCAGACATGTCACAACTTCTATCTTGGTTAAGGCAGAGGCGATGTCTAATTATTCTCGATAATGTGGAAACAATTTTAAAGGCAGGCGATCGCGCTGGCTTTTATCGCAGTGGCTATGAAGAATACGGGTCGTTCTTCAACCTGATTGGTGGCACTTCTCACCAGAGTTGCCTGCTGCTCACAAGTCGAGAAAAACCAGGCGAATTGGCAGTCCTAGAAGGGCAGGATGGCGCAGTGCGATCGCTACAGTTAAGTGGTTCGGTGGAAGCAGCTCGTGCCTTACTTCAATCCAAAGGTTTAGTAGGCACATCCGAACAACAGCAAGCATTATGCGATCGCTACAGCTACAATCCCTTGGCATTAAAGATTGTCGCGACAACAATTCACGACGTTTTTGGAGGTGAAATTGGCGCTTTCTTAGTGCAAGACACGATCATTTTTAATAGTATTCGTCGGTTACTAGATGAGCAATTTGGGCGGTTGAGCGAGAGCGAACAGAGTATTATGAATTGGCTCGCCATAAACCGTGAATGGACAACAATTGTCGATCTGGAAACAGATTTAATTCCAACAATACCGCGAAGTCAATTGATTGAAGCTTTAGAGTCTTTAAAGTGGCGTGGATTGATCGAAAGGCAGTTAACCCATACTCGGCTGGCCGCTTACACGCAACAACCAGTGGTGATGGAGTATGTGAGCGATCGCCTGATTGAGCAATTGAGCCAGGAGCTAATCAGCGCTGAACTTGATTGGATTAATCGCTATCCAACTTTAAAGACGACGGTGAAAGATTACATCGGGTCGAGTCAGTTAGAACTGATTTTGATGCCCGTTGCCGAACTATTTCGTGAGCAATTTCCATCACCTACAATGGTGCGATCGCAGATCCTCTACTTGCTTGAGCGAATTCGTCAATCTCCTTCTTTACAAGCGGGTTATAGCACTGGAAATGTGATCAATCTTGGTGTCAATTTGCTCTGTGACCTGTCGAGTTTTGACTTCTCCCGTTTGACAATTCGCCATGCAGATCTGTGTCGAACTCCGTTAAAGGGTGTCAATTTCTCGCATGTTCACTTTGTTCAAACTCGCTTCAAACAGACGTTTGGCAGCCTCTTTGCTGGTAGTTTCAGCCAGGATGGGCAGCACTTGTTGGTAGGCGATAGCTCCGGCGACTTACGCATCTGGAGCATCCCTGACCTGAACCCGATCATGACGCTCAGAGGACACCGTAGCTTTATCTGGGCGATTGCGCTGAGTCCCGATAGGAAGCACATTGCCACCAGTAGCGAAGATGGAACGGTGACGATTTGGGATAGCGCGACTGGACAACAATTACATACGATCGCGATCGGTAACGGAGCCGTACAGTCAATTGCCTGGAGTTCGCGCAACATCCTGGCTTCTGGCTGTAATGACTTCATGGTAAAGCTTTGGCAACCCTTAACCGGAGAATGCCTCCAAACTTTAGCAGGGCATCAAGACGCAGTGAACACCGTCAGTTGGAGTCGGTCGGGTGATCGCCTCGCAAGTGCCGGAAACGACGGCTGCATTAAGATTTGGAATGGAAGCACTGGACATTGCATCCACACCTTGGCAGAGCAGCATTCTCCGATTCGCAGCTTGGCTTGGCATCCCGTACAGCCATTACTCGCAAGCAGCAATGAACGGGGAGAGATCAAGATTTTGGATGGGCAAACTGGGAACAATGAACGCACGCTACAGGGGCATACTCACCCCATCTGGTCGATCGCCTGGGATCCGACGGGCACGCAACTGGTCAGCAGCTCTCACGATGGTACCGTGCGCCTTTGGAATCCCCAGACAGGGGAATGCTTGCGCATCTTTAGAGGACATTTGAATTGGGTCTGGTTTGCCGTATTTCATCCGACTCAACCTATTCTGGCGAGTGGCGGCCATGATGGGATGTTACGACTATGGGCAATTCAAACTGGACGCTGTTTGAAAGCGTTAACCGGGCACCAGTCCACCATGCGATCGCTGGCGTGGCAACCTGGCGGTGCAGTGCTGGCAGCAGGCTGTGACGACACCGTAATTCGCCTTTGGACAGTTCAGGCAAGCCCCCAGTTCCAGTCTTTAGCGGGGCATACAAACGCGATCGCTGATTTGGTCTGGAGTCCTGATGGAAAGCGACTTGCAAGTGCTTCGCATGACTATACAGTGCGAATTTGGGACAGCACAACAGGGCATTGCTTACACACGTTACAAGAACACACCAACTGGGTCTGGTCAGTGACCTGGCATCCGACTCAAGCATTGCTGGCTAGTGGAAGTGTTGATCAAACCATTCAGCTTTGGAATGCTGACACAGGCATGCTCCTACAAACTTTGCAAGGTCATACCAGTTGGGTGCTGTCCGTTGCATGGCATCCGTCTGGAACACTTCTAGCCAGCAGTAGCGCAGATGCGACCATTCGACTGTGGGATATTGACTCAGGGGAATGTTGTCAGGTGATTCACGGACACCAGCACTGGATCCAGGCGATCGCCTGGAGTTCCGATGGGGCGAATTTGGCAAGCGCTAGTTATGACGGCACCGCCAGAATTTGGTCAGGCACCGACTTCACCTGTCTGCACGTTCTACCCCACCCCAACGTCGTCTATGCGGTCGCCTGGAGTCCCGACCAGAGTTATTTAGCAACTGCTTGCTATGATGCGATTGTGCGGCTGTGGTGTCCCAAAACAGGAACTTGCTTGAAACAGTTTGAGGGGCACAGTCACCAACTCAATGACCTGACCGTTTCTCCTGATGGGGGCTATCTCACGAGCAGTAGCGAAGATGGCACAGTGCGGCTCTGGGCAGTCGCTAGCGGTGAATGCACCTACATTTGGAGTAGCGATCGCCCCTATGATGGTATGAATCTGACTGGTGTAACGGGCATTACCGAGGCACAACGGGCAACACTTGAAGCATTAGGAGCCATTGAGTCGAGTCAAACAATGGCAGGCATAGCGATCGCCAAAGCACTCACCCCCGTGCCGAACAAACCAGCGCCTTAGCAGGCAAGGCTTCTCCCGAAAGGGGCGAACGACCCTGACGACAATAGCCTTTGGCAGGGCTAAGCCAGGGCTGTGCTAGCGCCCGTCCAAAAAAGTACTGAAGTTATTTAATTCTCGTTCTTAAGCAAGCTGAGCTAACCTCCAGCCATGCAACACAACCTAATGACCCTGCAGGCTTAACTGCCGCAAGCGTTCAGAGGTGTTGAATTTAAAGACAAGCCTGCCATCATCTGAAATCTCATCGGGCGCTGATGGAAACATTTTGATCAGCTCTGCATCTTTAAAGTGAGATTTTAGATTAATGCGAACATGCTGTAAGATTGCTCTGTGAAACGCAGGTGGAACTTGAATTCCATGACTTCTCAATTCATCTCGATAGCCTCGCATTAGAGCGTGTAAATCTGCGCGATCGATTAGATGACCGCAGCGCAACGACAGATAATAGCTCCGGCCCAAGTACTTCGCCGCTTCAGTCGCATTATATTCTTTCTTTTTGAGCGTAATGCCCTTAAAGTCAAGATCAATGAGTGTTAAACGGGGTCTACGTTCGAGGCAATTTTTAGACGTTGGAGCGTTATAGATGAGATCGATCAGTCGATTTTCGACAAACAGCCCCATGGAATGCAAGCGCCCCAAAAAGTGCCCTACATCCTTCAGCAACGCTAGTCTTTGAGCCTTAGTCCCTTTTTCAAATACCTCTATGGCTTCTTCGCCTTCAACCCCCTCAGCCAAAACAAAACCCTGGTGAGGCCAGAGAGTAAACCAACGCTCTTCCCCCCAAGCGACAACCTTCATGGCTGGAATTCCCAACTCTTTCAAAGTTTGTGCCGCTTCATAAACATGAAACGCTTCAGTATGAGCGGGTTTACCACGTCTGACCCAACGCAGCATGTCACGCAGCACGACACTGGATTTTCTGGGTAAAGAACGCTTCAAAAAATATACTTTTTTTTCTGTTGAGTATAAGCGGTAAAGTTCGAGAGATGGTTTGGTCTTAAATGGACGACCTAAACTAGGTGACAGCATCAATTTATCAAAGTCACATAAGTCTAATGCCATTAGTTCAGGCCGAAACTCAGGGGCAACACCCCATACTTTGAGCTTAAACAGATTTAGCATTTCAAGATACTCCTAAACACCTCATTTGAATAGTTTCACAGCTTAATAACAACAAAACGTCTAACAATTTCAATTACCATTACCGCTTAAAATCACATATTTTATAACTAACCATTTTTACAAAGCTGAATCACTCTACCCAATAGCTATATTGTTCCTAAAAGGTAGCAACTTCAGACAGAATCAAAAGCAACAAGCAAAATAGATGGTGAATACTGGAATTTGAATTTATATTTGATTGAAGGAATAGCAGCTCAATGAATCAGCTGCAGTAACCAGATTTTCATCTTTTGTGTACAGAATAAAGAAATTTGCTGAAAAAATTACCATTCCTTTAAGAAAATCCCTTTATCCTTCTTGAAAACAGAAAATCATCAAGACAGTCGATTACTATTCGGCTCCTCTCTAAGAATCCTCTTGCATCAACCCATTATTTAATCAAAAGTGCTTGTGGTTCTCTATTTAGGATGGAGGGGCGATCGCTTCAAATAACGCCCTTGCGGGGTGCCTAGCACACAGCCGCGATCGTAAATTAAGCTGCCGCGCAAAAAGGTCTGCTGCACACGTCCGGTTAGCTCCATGCCTTCAAAAGGTGTGTACCCCTGCTTTGACTCAGACTCAGCCGCATGAACCACAAACGTTTCATCAGGATCGACCAGCACCAAATCGGCATCATAGGCGATCGCGATGTCACCCTTTTGTGGCAGTCCAAACCGTTGAGCCGGGTTCCAACACAACAATTTTGCCATCTGATTGTAAGACATCCCCCGTTTGCGCCCTTCGCTAAAAACGCCAGAGAGTAAGTATTCTGTCCCCCCAAAGCCAGCCTTTGCCAGCCAAATATTATCGGGGTCTTGGGGATTCGCTTTTTTCTCTGCTGCACAACAGGCATGATCACTCACAATCCAATCGACCTGTCCCTGCAAAACCGCATTCCAAAGATATTCAACATCCGCTCGCGATCGAATCGGTGGATTCACTTTTGCCCATTTTCCAGTCGGCGTTTCAACATCCAGCAGCAGATGCCCAACTGTCACTTCTCGTCTGAAATTAATGTGAGGAAATGTCGTTTGCATCATCAGCGCCGCTTCTACCGCTTTACGAGAACTTAGATGCAACAGATTGATATTGCCACAGTTTGTTTCATGCGCCAGATACGATGCAATACAAATCGCCAAACCTTCTGAATGGGGCGGACGCGCCGCACTATACGCACTTAGACCTGTAAGAGTTGCGTCTTGCTGCACAATTTTGGTGTAAGCATTCAAAATATCAGCCACTTCGCAATGCAGGCTCAGGCTAATCGTGTCTTGCAAAGCAGGGTAACGCTCTCGCAGTTGAGCCAGACTCCGCATAATAAACTCAAAATGAGCGAAGTCATAACGGTCTTCTTTGTTGATCATTAAGAATAGATTCTGTTGATCCGAAAGACCATGTAGACCATAGCCACCGTAGAACATAAAAATTTTGAATGAAGCAACACCCTGTTGCTCAAATAACCATTGCATTTCGTCAATATGCTGGGCGCTGATAGGGGCGACGTGGTAGCCATAATCGACAAAGAAATTGCCTGCTGATAGAGCCAGCACCTCCGGGAAAAAATCTCGATAAGAACCCCCTTTGTTGAGGTAGTATTGCCCAGTGCGGATGTAATTGAGGCTCGTGGTCACACCCCCCATTGCGGCCGCTTTGCTCTCTGCGATCGCATCCTGGTCAAGCGGTTGGTAAATCCCAATGTGCATGTGAGCATCCACTACTCCTGGAAAACCGAGTAAATTTTGAGCATCAAACACTTCTTTTGCCTGATCAGGTGCAATCTCAGGTGCAATTTGAGCAAACTTGCCATCCTTGATTCCCAAATCTAGCCGTTCGACACCAGCCTGATTTGGCCGCACCACACGCACATTTTTGATTAATCGATCCAAACCCAGAGTTTCGGACACAGCGCCTCCATCTAGTAAGACAATTTTTTCTGAAGCGACTCAGGCTAAAACTTTTAGAATGAAATCATAGCTGATTTAGTTTAGTTCGATTAAGGAGAAAAGAATGGAAACATTTAATGAATATCATTTAGACTCTAAAAAATTTCCTTTCTTGAACATTCTTCAAGAAAATTGGCAAGTCATTCGAGACGAGTTTATATCGTTTCGGCAGCAAGCTACTCAAGCAGAGATGCAATTCGCCCTGGATGTGATGGGTCCCAAAAGTAAAACAATTAAGACCAAAGGCAAGTCGAAATATAGTGCTTTTGGGGTGTTATTTCAAGGAAAGTTTATTGAACAATACATTCAAGACCATCAGATTGAGTATCCGCAATACGAGTCTCAAAACGTCTCAGAGAAAGTGCTTGAGCTAAGACAGCGATATTTCCCGGCTTTGGCGCGGGCGATCGCAGAAACGAATGAAAACAACGACAATATTCTGAGAAATGTATATTTTGGAACATTTCTTCCAGGGCTAGACGTTAAACTTCACGTGAACTATAACCCCCACATGAATCGCGGCTATTTAGGACTGATTGTGCCCGCAGGGGATATCGCCATGAAAATTTGCCATGACAAGCTTTATTGGCATGAAGGCGAATTTATGGTTTTAGATCACAGTTACCCCCACTGTCCCCATAATTACACAGAGTATGAGCGCACCGTTTTAGTCGTTGATTTCTTCAAAATCGACCAACCAAGAGCAGAAGTGGTCCGATTTGAGCAGGAGTTAGTCAAGCAACGGATGGAAGAAAACCCCTATAGTTTGGGCGTTTTTGGGCAGAATGATAAAGCACAGCCTGAAGACTTTATCAAGTATGGTTTAAGTCATCAATTGGAATGGGACAAAGCTTTAGGTGTTTAATGTGGTGTGTTTTAATTTGTTTGACTAATTATCATCAAAATATCTTTCCCTCAATACTAGGAGTTTGATTATGGTCGCTCGTGAAGTCATTATTCCAGAAGGAATGGAAGTTTTATATGAAAAGTACCATTATTGTCCTGGGATCAAAATCGGCAATACGTTATATATTGCGGGTCAAGTCGGACGTGATGAAAATATGCAAGTGGTGACAGAACCCGAAGCCCAATTTGTGCAAACGTTTGAGAACGTGAAGCGGGTGCTAGATGCTGCCGGAGCAACGTTTGACCATGTGGTTGAGATGGTCACCTATCATGTCACAAATCCCGATTTATATACGGCATCGGGGCAACCACCTTTTACCATTCCTTATTTGGCTTTGTTCATGCAGGTTAAGGATCGCTATTTTACAAACCCATACCCAACCTGGACAGGGGTGGGAGTAACAACGTTGTCCACACCAGGGTTAATTGTTGAGATTAAATGTACAGCTGTACTTGCAGCTTAAAATCTCACGACGACTTTGCCGCAGTTTTTACCACTAAGCAGATACTCAACTGCATCAGGAATCGACTCAAGCCCCTGAAATAGCATCGGGTCAACCGCAACCCGAAGTTTTTCTGAATAAAATAAGTCGAACAAGCGATCGCCCCCCTCCGCTGCATAGTCAGAAAAATGAGGCATTAGAAAACCCCTGATAGAAGCCGACTTCCAAAATAATTTCTGATAGATTCGAGGTTGAGTCACAGACTCTAAATCATTTGTATATTCCGAGATAAAACCGACGACAACTAATCTTCCTCGCACCCCTAAATGGTCAACGCATGTATCAAAAACCTGTCTACCTACGCAATCAAACATCAAATCAATTCCCTTGGGATATTCCTGCCTGAGAACCGCATCCAGTGTTTCAGTCCGATAGTTAATGATGCGATCGCAACCCAATTCTTCCAGCAACGCCACCTTGGCAGCAGAGCCACAAACCCCAATCACATGGTTCCCCGCTAGCTTGGCAAGTTGCACCGCGATATGTCCAATGCCACCAGCGGCTGCCGTAATTAAAACAACTTCCCCACTTCTCATTTCACCCACTCTTTCCAGAGCGACGAGTGCTGAGAGTCCCGTTGGCATCAACGTCAGGATCTCAGGGATGGGAGCGCGGATCTTGACTGCCAGGTTAGCGGCGATCGCCTGATATTCGCGATACCCCCCACCTCGGATTGTGGTTGCAACAGCATCACCGACTTGTAGTGTTTCGACTGCTTGACCGATCGCCACCACTTCGCCAACCGCCTCAACCCCTAAATCGAAGGGAGGCGTGAGCTGCATGTACGGCACTTGTCCCCGACAGAGTAAGGTATCGAACCCGGCATTGATACCCGCATAATGATTGCGGATCACCACTTCATTAGATGCAGGCGTCGGGATAGGAAGCTCAGTAATCGCGATCGCGCTTCTAAAATTGTGACTGAGCTGGGTTGCAATGAGTTTTCGGTAGGTTGTGGATGACATAGCTCTACTCATGCAAAAACTCAATTACAACTTTGGCAATTTCTTCTGGCATCTGATTCATCATACAAATCGTCCCACCTTGAAGCTCAACGACCTTGCCATGAGGAATGGCTTGAGACACAAAGTAGCGGTCTTTTGCCAGGGCTAAGCCAAGATGCTCGAACTCTTGCACATCATCAATCCCCCATAAAATTAGGGTTGGAGCTTGAATCGAACGAAATCGTTCGGCAGCATCAATACAGTAGTGACCAACCGCCCAAACCGCATACAACGGATGTCCAAAACATTTTAAGTCATCTAGCACCCAACGGTGATTGAGTTCTGCCGAGCCAACATAGCGGCTGCGAGCCAACCAGCGCTTCATTAAATGGGAGCCATCTGGCTGAATCACAAATCCTTCCTTAAACAGACGCATCAACTCTGTCTGTCCTGCTTCACCAAAACCCGCCACATTACATAAAATGAGTTTACCAACTCGATCTGGATAGGCAACAGCAACTTCACCCGAAACAAAAGCACCTGTATGATTGCCCAACAGATCTGTTTGTTCAATGCCTAATTTGTCTAAGAGCGCGATCGCTGTTTTCGCATAGTCTGCAACTGAATACATGCGGGGTGGCTTGTCAGAGTCACCAAACCCCATCAAGTCCATCGCAATCACCTGCCGTCTCTGTGCAGCAAACAGCGGCATCAACTCTCGATATTCATCACTACTGCGAGGGTTCATGTGCAGCAATAAAAGGGGTTTTCCTTCACCCCCAATGCGGTAATGAATTTGACCATCTTCAGTATCGAGAAAAGCACGTTTAATTTTGGGATACATAATCAGTGGTGTATTTTCTAGATGGACGAATTGAGGCGTGTTTCTTGGATCAAGGTGCGTTGATAAATCTGATTATTTTTAAACCAGTGCCAGGTACGCGCTCGATGATTATTACAAGGGCTAATTTGGATCATTTCATACAGATAAAAATCTGGAATTGTCTTGTAAGCAAACCAAAGAATTACGGTTGAATCATCAACTTCCCAGGCGTGTCCCTGAATCCGCTCGGTATCAAACCATAGTTTTTTGTCATGATAGGTGCCCGGAAAGCGGTGTTCCTCTTGTCTTCCATCAGCCCAGCTATAACGGTTGATTTGATAGTACTTTAGCGGATCATCCACTGGGAATTCACAGGTTAAATGCGATTGATGGCGATCAAGAATGTTTCCATCACAGTCAATCAACGTATAGATTCCAGTCCAGTCACCTGCATGTCGAGCCAGAACAGGCATTTCATCGCGAATGTTTGCCATTATTGCCTCCTAATTATGCTTAAACCACCACGGATCAGCGACGGGTTGCGTCTTAATTAAATACGCTTTCTTTCGCATAAATCGTTTGAGCGCGGCAGCTCCCATGCGGGATCCTCCCATGCCAGAATAGTTGAACGCATTCTTTTCGCCTTCGTGAATCAATGCCGTAAGTGCCGCATCATTAATGCTAATTGCGCCCGCCTGGATGCGATCGCTGAGATCTTGCAGCATTCTCAATAAGCCGATTCTAAGCGAGGTTTGAGGTCAATATCGAACCCAAAATGAGCCGCAATATCAGCGTGAGATTGGATGCGTTTGAGTAACTGAAACCAGATAATCGAAGGGAACAAAATC
>DVDV01000318.1 GCA_015296075.1 Leptolyngbyaceae cyanobacterium M33_DOE_097
GATTTTGTTCCCTTCGATTATCTGGTTTCAGTTACTCAAACGCATCCAATCTCACGCTGATATTGCGGCTCATTTTGGGTTCGATATTGACCTCAAACCTCGCTTAGAATCGGCTTATTGAGAATGCTGCAAGATCTCAGCCAAGCAAAACACATTCAGCTAGAGACAAACTTGCCGCCCAAGCTACCAGAACTATGGGTAGACGAGCGACGTATTCGCCAGGTCTTGATTAATTTGCTTAGCAATGCGGTCAAATTCACCCCAGAGGGGGGACGCATTACACTAGAGGCGCGCTTCTTGCCAGATCAGGAAACCAGTTCAAAAGCGCAAAAATTCCTTCAAATTGCAGTCACCGACACCGGCATTGGGATTGCGCCCGAACACATTCCTCAACTGTTTCAGCCCTTCATTCAAATTGACAGCGCACTCAATCGAAAGTACGAGGGAACAGGTCTGGGGCTTGTTTTGGTTAAACGGCTGGTCGAACTCCACGGTGGAAAGGTCGAGCTTACAAGTGAAGTCGGGGTCGGTAGCTGTTTTATGATCAACCTGCCCTACATTGATGCCGCCCCATCCCTTGAAAAATCAAGCGTTTCACCGTCAACCACGATCGCTCTAGAACAACCCAAACACGAAACAGCCCCTTTGATTTTGTTGGCAGAGGACAACGCAGACAATGTTGTTACGCTTTCGACTTACCTGATAGCAAAGGGTTATCAGGTTCTCGTAGCAGAAAATGGAGAAACAGCGATCGCCCTGACGCAATCAAATCAGCCTGACCTGATTTTGATGGATATCCAACTGCCAAAAATGGATGGACTAGAAGCGATCAGGCTGATTCGCCACGAGCTGAATCTAACGAGCTTGCCAATTATTGCCATCACCGCTTTGACCACTGAGGAAGGCCGCGATCGCAGCTTTGCGGCTGGTGCAAACGCCTACTTGAGCAAACCCCTCAAGCTGAAGCAACTCAACGGATTGATCGCAATGTTATTAAAACAATCGAGCGCCCCAGACTCAGTTCCTGAAATCAGCGACAATAGCCCAATGGCTCTTACTTCTGAATGAGCAACTTTGCACACCACGACTTACCAGGGTAGTATTTCCCCATTTGCGTGCCAAAACGTACCTGAATTCTCTAGCGTCAACTCATCGATTCGAGCCAGTAACCCCTTCACTGAAGCTTCTGGTGTGATGCCCCCCGACGTAAAATTGGTCATGCGCGTCTGAACCAACCCAGGATGCAAAATTGCAACAGCCACTCCACGTGGTTTCAGGTCATGGGCTAGCGACTTACCAGCCATTGAAAGCGCAACCTTTGACATGCGGTAACCATAAGAGTTACCAGAAGTATTGTCACCAATCGATCCCATTCGACTTGTCATTAACACGACCTTAGACCCCGCTTGCAAATTAGGCAGCAGCGCGTGTGTCACCCTCAACGCACCCAGAGCGTTCACCTCAAATTGTTCCCGAATGCTATCAAAATCAAGATTTTCCAGCGTTACCCGTTTGAGAATGCCTGCATTGTTAATCAACACCGCGATCGCCCGATCGCCCAGTCGATTTCGCAAATCGGCAACCGAGTCCTCTGATGTGATGTTAATGCCGTCTACCACTTCAACACCAAGCTGTTTCAACTCATCCGACGCGGTGCGGCAAACAGCTACTACCGTCTCACCCTTTGCTTGCAGTTGACGGCAATATTCCAAACCAATTCCCCTATTTGCCCCCGTAACCAGATAAGTAACCATGCAACTTTAACCACCCAGTTTAAAACTGACTTCAAAAACCATTCATAGCCTAGCTGAAATTACAACCTCTGAGCAGCAAGTTAAGCGGCAGGTAAAATGATAGGGACAACCATCCCTAAGCGGGCGATCGCCGGACAGCATGGAAGTTATCGGACGGATTTTGGGAGAAAATTTAACGGAGTTGTGGGCCTGGGTTGAAGCGCTTGCCCTCTCTCCAACCGCCATTCGTAGCCGCTATGCCCCAAATCGGCGGGTAAAATGCTTTGGGGTTGCGTCAAATCTACAATCCATTTCAAAGGGACGAGCCAGACTCTTTCGCACAGATGACCCTGGGGAATGGGTGCGATCGCTCGGAGATCGTCTGTTACCGGACTGGCATAGTTTACTCGTTTGCGGGGGCGATACGACCATTCACTGGCACCGTGACCACGGACACTTTGAAGGAATAGCCGTCATGGTCAATTTGGGTGAAGCCTTTTACTTTGAACGCGATTACGAACAGGGTGAAGTACAGCATCACCTCACCAATGGTTTAGTGGTTCGCATCAACACTAAATTACTTCATAAAGCGATTCCCATCTCGGCTCCTCGCTATAACCTGACCTTTCGCCATATCAAGCCTGAGTTCCTGCCTTATATTGACGAAACCGCAGCACAGCTGAGCTTGCCCGGTATTCAGTCAAACAGTTAAGAACACCCCACCAGGAACAAAATCTAATCCATGCATTCAAAGGCGATCGAGCTGACTTTGATATGCCAATCGTCTACTTTTGATTTATTTTTTATCTCCTGCTGAAACCAAGATTCAACTTACTAACACCTTGCTGAAGATTTTTGATTATTCTTCTCCATTTAAAGAGAATTTCAATCCATTCTTCAACAGGCTCAGCATCAAATGTTATCAGACGGAGAAAATCGGCTTATTTGATAGAGCAAGTATGGCCAAGAAAATGCAAGAATAGGAAATACTAAAAATTGCTAATTCACTTTACCTGTTGCAAAGTACCGTCCAGCTTGGTTTATTAGATTTAATATTTTCTTCTTAATGGTGACTTGTTAACAATATTGGTAATTTTCAAGCAACTGGGGGATAAGTCTATTCATGTTGTCCTTTATGATGCCGGAAAAGCTTCAGTCGAGCCAATTGAAGCACAGCGCAGGCGGAATCCTTCGGGTTCGGGTGCATCTAACCAATCAACAGATTTACCTTGCGTGGATGCAGAGCCCGATCGCCCTGGTAGGTTCTAGCGTTCTCGCGGGCTGGTTCTCTTTAGCCTGGTCGTTTTACTCCTTTGTGTTGGTGTCATTGATCACGTTTTTGCCATTCCCCTTGAGATGACCAGTGTGATGGTCGAGTAGCACCTTTATGTCAGCCATTCAAGCAAGTATCCGCTTTCATCCCTCCCTTAAATACACCTTTATTGCGACCGAGTTAGCGATCGCCAGCGTCGTTGGCATTGTCCTGACAGCCCTGGGGCTAGGTGGTGCCGCGTGGATTTTAGGCGGCATGGTCGCAGGCACCATTACCACCATCGTTTATCGGTTTTCGCAGAAACATTCGATTCAACCAAACCGCAAAGCCAGAAAAGTCGGGCAGGCGATCGTCGGGTTGGCGATCGGGCTTTCCTTACAACAGTCATACTTAGGCACCATCGTGGCGCATGCGCCAGCGTTAATCGGCTTGCCCTTTTATCTCATGATTGGCAGTGGCTTGATTGGGCTGCTCTATTCTCGTTTAGAGAAAACCGATTTGTTGACGGCTCTACTCGCTACAACTCCCGGCAATATTAGCGTGATGCCAAGTTTAGCGGCAGATTACGGCAAAAATCCGGCGCTTGTGTCTCTGGTGCAACTGCTGCGCTTTACGTCGGTCATCTGCATCATGCCAATGATTGCAAACCTTACCCTGGCCCACCCGTCTACTAATCGCCTAGTAACTTTCTTCAGCCAACTTCAGACAATTTCGTTACGAGATACGTTACTGTCGATTTTGATGCTGTTAATAACGGGGGCAGTCGTTTACTGGGGGCGATTTCTCAAAATTCCAATTTTGGCTTTTTTGGGGGCGATCGCAGTGGGACTGGCGGCGGATTCGCTGCCGCTGCTGCTTCCGGTGTTGGGGCCAGACGACTTGCAATTGCCACTTGTTTTTAAGCTTGTGGGGCAGGTCTTACTCGGCATTACGATTGGCGAATACTGGGGCATCAGTTCTCCGCTCAAGTGGGGCAGTGTGATCCGCGCCTTTGTGCCTGTCAGCTTGATGTTTGGCATCACATTGATTGCGGCTAGCTTGATTCAACGAATGACCGATTGGAATTGGCTGACATGCTTGCTTTTAGCCGCTCCCGGTGGCTCCCCCGAAATGATTTGGATCGCTGTTACGCTGGGTCAAGACGAAGAAGTCATCACGGCTGGGCACTTACTCCGACTGATTCTAATCAATTTTTCTCTGCCGTTTCTGGTTGCTTTAGGAAGTACATTGGGTTACCAAAAGCTAGGTTCTGCGGTCGAACCAGCAGAGTAATTCCCGCAGTCCATGCTAGCGCCAATGACCAGCCCGCTAAAACATCACTAGGATAATGCACCCCTAAATAGAGCCGCGTCCAGCCAATCACCAGCACAAATAAATTCGTAGCAATCAGCGTCACCCAACGCCAGCGCGTATTCCACATCAAAACGGTCAGCACGATCGCAAAAGTCATACTTGACATCGCATGTCCACTGGGAAAAGCGTAAGTTAGATCGGGCGGAGCTATCAGCTCCCATAGTTGAGGACGGGCGCGATGAAACAGAAGCTTAATGGTGCGATTTAACAACATGCTACCAATCGAGACGATAACTAAGTACACGAGCGATCGCCAATTTCTGCGGTAAAACAAAATCACCCCAATTAGAATGACAGCCGGAAACACCCCCCAGAACACACCAAATGGCGTCACTGCCAGCGCGATTACATCAAGAATAGGATGAGCCGACAGATGCAACGCCAGTAAGATTGAAACATCCCAACGAAAGCCATTCCCCTGCTGCCAGACGTGAGCGGCTAGAACAATAAAAGTCAACAACGGAAAGCAAACGCCTAGCAAAAAGTAGATAACTCGTTGATAGAGCGAAGATTGTTTTGGAGAGTTTTCCATAGAAATAGCTGAGAGATTTTTATCTTGCCGCTGAGATGCGTTCTACTGCTTTAAGTGTAGGCATTTAATCTGTTACCTTCTGAAATCTATGAGACATCTGCGAACTCTATTACGGTTTTTCGCAACCATAATTAAGCCCTCTAGCCTGTCATCCTTGACTGCCAAGCTTTATTACCGCTCAGATATAGTTTACGGTAGAGATAATCCACTGAAATCTGCCCAGGAAGATTTGACGTGAACGTCAAAGTTGTGTTAGAACTACAAGCGTGAACGATCGCATGCGGATAGGGGAATTTGCCAAACGGGCTGGGGTGACTCCCCGCACGATTCGCTATTACGAGAGTTTGGGGCTATTGAGTCCTGGAGAACGGCAGGGGAGTGGGTTTCGATACTACACCGAAGCAGAACTGACAAAACTGCAAAAGATCAATGCTCTCAAGGAATTGGGTTTAAGCCTGGATGAGATCACATCCGTGCTTCCGCTTTATTTTGAAGATCCGTCAGGGTTGCAAAGTAAACGGAAGATTCTCGAAATTTTGCAGGGTCATCTGCAAGAAACCGAAGACAAGATTGATGCACTTCAACAGTTTCGCGATGATTTGAGAATCAAAATTGATCGGATCCAACAATGGATCGAGGAACGCACACGCAACAAATAATTTTTTTGGTTCAAAGTTAACGTTTACGTTAAGGTGAAAGGAGGGTATGCAATACAAGGACTGTATCCGTCCATCGGCAAGCCTCTGTGAAAGCGTTGCAGTAGGCCGCAAACCAGAAGGAACGCTCCCCTATCAAATTTTTTTCGGTACGATTTGCACCCTTCTCAAGTCAGATATAGGCAATCAGTTCGGGTCAGTTTCAAGGTCCAATGGCTCATTCATCTGAGTCAACCTAATCGTTTAGACAGGAAAAAATCATGAAAACACGCAAACTTGGCAAGCAAGGTTTAACAGTTTCAGAACTCGGTCTTGGCTGCATGGGAATGTCAGAGTTCTATAGCGGACGCGACGAGCAGGAATCAATCGCAACGCTGCACCGGGCGATCGAGTTGGGTGTCACCCTTCTCGACACAGCAGATATGTACGGGCCTTTCACAAACGAAAAACTGGTTGGGCAAGCCATTCGCGATCGGCGCGATCAAGTGATCCTGGCAACCAAATTTGGCAACGTGCGGACTGAAGATGGGGGTTGGGCAGGTGTTAGCGGCAAACCAGAATATGTTCGTCAAGCCTGTGATGCCTCGCTGCAACGGTTAGGTGTCGATGTGATTGACCTTTATTATCAGCATCGGGTTGACCCCACCGTACCGATTGAAGATACCATCGGGGCAATGGCTGAACTGGTGCAACAAGGAAAAGTCCGCTACTTAGGCATGTCAGAAGCAGCACCCGCAACGATTCGGCGGGCACACGCGGTTCACCCGATCGCCGCACTCCAAACTGAATATTCGCTTTGGAGCCGCGACCCCGAAGACGAAATCTTGCCGACTGTGCGCGAACTCGGTATTGGTTATGTTGCCTACAGTCCTTTGGGAAGAGGCTTTTTGTCAGGTCAATTTTCTAGCCCTGATGATTTGCCTGCCGATGACTACCGCCGCCATTCCCCCCGCTTTCAAGGCGACAACTTTTACAAAAACCTGGAACTGGTTGAACGGGTCAAGGCGATCGCGACGGAGAAAGGAGCAACACCTAGTGCATGAAGGCAAGAGTAGTTAGACAGCTAGAATAGAACTGATGTCTAAAATCCAGCAGTTCTTGTACCATGCCGACCCCTTACGCCCTCGCTATCCAGTTAAGCGAACGCCAACAGCACCTA
>DVDV01000389.1 GCA_015296075.1 Leptolyngbyaceae cyanobacterium M33_DOE_097
GTTGAAGATGATTAAGCGTCAAATGTACGGTCGAGCGGGGTTGGCGCTACTAAGCCGCCGATTCTTGCTGGCAGGTTGAACTCAATTGACGGTCTTACCTTGGAGCAATTTACTGGATCACCAAAAGTTGCCATGAACCCAAATGTGGCAGTCTGTGGAAGCACCTGGGCAATCGTTTCAAACACCTCATCCATCGGAGCCACCGCCAAAATGTAGCGATCGCTGCCCGCTCTGGCAAAAGTTCTTCGATCTTCAAGCGAGTCTTGCTCAGCCACCGTCAAAACAGGCACTTTGGGAAACTGCGTCTTTAACGTTTGCAGCTGTTGCACCTGAGCATCTTGGCTGAATTCAGGGTCGTTGTAGAACAAGATCACGCTGGGGCGATCGCTCGGTTGAAGCTGTTGCTCAACAGCCGCTAGAGGGGCGACTATCTTAACGCGAAACCCGCGCACAGTGGCAACCTGCTGGATTGTGATTGAAAATAAATTATTACTGCCAACAACCCAGATAAGCGGCAGTAAAGGTTGTGCAGCAGGCATACTTAAACAGGCGGCAGGCTTTTCAATTTCTTGCTTCAACTTTGTTAAAAGTTCAGAAAATCGAGTTACCTGCTCGTTATCAAACACTGTTGACGCTTGCAGGAGACGCTCTATTTCACGGGCAATCTCTGAGCCAGCTCTATAGCCAAAAGTGCCTAACCCACCAACGAATTTATGAGCTTGTTCTCTTGCTTGCTGTTGCTGTTCGGGTGTGATGGTTTGATTTTTAAGAGCCTGTTCTACGGCTTCTAATAACTCTAAACGCTGCTCTAACGAAGCTTGAAACCATTTAGATACCTGGGCGATCGCTTCAACACCACGAGGATCCGTTTCTTCAATGTGTGTCGTTTTAGTAGACCTACCTTGCTTGTCAGCAAATTCTTCTTGAGGTGCTGATTTAAGCCGATAGCCCAAACCATAGACTGTTTGAATCATCTCCTGATCCAGTCCTGCTTTTTTTAAGCGCTTGCGCAAATCCTTAATTAAGTTTGTTACAGCCGCTTCGGTTGGCAAATCATCAATCGTCCAAAGGTGGTCAATAATGTCATTTCGGCTAAAAACCCGCAGTGGATTGCGTAAGAATAGTTCTAACAACCGATATTCTTGAGGGCTGAGCCGTACCTCTTCCTGCTTATAAGTCACTTGCGTCATGTTAGGGTCTAAACATAACTCCTCCCAGGTTAGAACCGGAGAGGTAACAGTCTCAGTTCGACGTAACAAAGCTCGAATTCGGGCTAGCAGTTGCGCTAAATCAAAGGGTTTTGATAGGTAGTCATCAGCCCCCGCATCTAACCCGGCAATCATTTCTTCATTTAAACTTTTTGCTGTTAAAAACAGAATGGGGGTTTTACAACCTTTGTTACGCAGTTGACGACAAACACTAATTCCATCAATCCGGGGGATTATGACATCTAGAATAATCAGATCATAGCTGAACTGATCTACCATTTCTAGGGCGATCTGACCATCATTCACTACATCAACCGTATATCGACAAGCTGTCAGAGACACCCTGAGAAACTCACTCGTAGACTGATCATCCTCAACCAGTAAGATCTTCATGTAGCTTACGTCTTTCTCATTAAATGGCTAGTCTTTGGTCTTGTATGTCAACATGCTGCCTGCTACTATACTTCTTTAAGAGCAAAGCTTTTCAGTCAATTTAAAGTTAGCGTACAACTTCATTTACGAAATACAACATTTAAAAATTTAAGAGCATTACCGAAAAGTAAAAAATCAGCAAGGGCTTTGCTCCCAAATTGGGTAGAAAGCTAGTACACTGAGGCGCAAATTCGCATACCATTTCTGTTCGTTACTGGTCTTTGGTCATTCGCTAATGGCTAATAACGAATGACTGAAGCCGTAAAGGATAGAAAACTTACGCCTTGGACTACTAGAGGTCAATTGAACCTGAACTGGAACATCTAGCACTGATCCAATTGAGCGTAAGCCAATCAAACAGGATACAATTTTGCATCTGTTTGTAAGTGTAAGAGAAGCTTATGGAATCAGGGCAAACCATTCAAATTAGTCGCCAGGGGTTTTGGGCGATCGCATTGACCCTCTTCATGGTTGCCTACAACGTTAGCGTGATGCCCGTCATCATGTCTAAGATTGTTCTCAGTTTTAACTCAAGTGTTGGGTACATTCAGGGAATTTTGGTGCTGTTCTCCCTGGTAACCGCTTCCTTTGCTCCTACGACTGAAAATTTGTGTCGTTACTATGGTCGAACCCAAATTTTCACCTTCGGTCTCATGCTTTATGGCATTGGCATTGTTTTGACCTCCCTCAGCCCTGACATTGGCTTTTTAGCCGTCAGTTTTACATTCATTGTCGGTTTGGGAGCCACACCGCTTGTAAGTACACCGTGGGCAATTTCAGATTTAGCCTTTGATGGCAAAGCCGAACGGCAGGCAAGTGTCGCTCTGGTTTTAATTTCAACCTTGGGAGGGCTGTCAGGCAGCATTCTAGGGGGGTACATCGCCGCTCATGCCACCTGGCGTTGGTCATTTGCACCGTCACTAGCCATTCTTCTGCTCATTTTGCTCCTAAGACGATTCATCCCAAATCTTGCGGTTACTTGTAGAGAATCGATCGATTGGATTGGGGGTCTGCTTTCTTTTATCGGACTTGGGTCAATTTTGATTGCGCTTTGTCTCGCTGGCGAGTTTGGTTGGTGGGTTCCAAAACGAAGATTTTCATTTGCTGGCCTGGTGATTCCGCCGTTTGCGATCTCTATCGTGCCAACCCTAATTGCAGTTGGGGTTATCTTTCTAGGGCTGTTTGCCGTCTGGCAACGAAAGCAATCCCGCCGATCAGCCGCATCCCTGATGAGAGTCGGCCTGCTCAAAAAGCCCGTCTTTGTATTTGGGATGCTGACTGCGATGTTGCATACGCTGATTTCGACCGGGGTACAGTTTAACCTCTATCAGTTTGTGCCAACCGTACTGCTGACAAACCCCTTTGAAACAGCGCTTACCGTCATACCTTACACGCTTACGATGGTTATTGTGCTGGTCACAATTTTGCAGTTTTTAAGTTTGGGCGATCGCCTTCCACCTAAATACGTTGTCTTCAGCGGCGTTACTCTGCTAGGGGTGGGTCTGCTGATCCTGCGTCAAAGTATCCAACCAGGTGCGACCTCTTTAGGGTTGATGCCAGGTCTGATCATCATGGGGTTAGGGTCAGGCTTGTTTCTTTCCTACATTGGGGCGTTGACCTATTCAGTCGCCAGTCTACAAGAAAAGCCCGAAGGCTCTGGAATTTATAACCCCGTCCAAAACTTGGGTAGCTCACTCGGTCGAGGAATTTTAGGCACAACCCTCATCTTTTTTGCTTCTCAAAACATTGTTGATGGTGTTTTGCAAGATTTAGGAAAAACACTCTCTTCCGACCAAAGAAGACAAGCGATCGCGACATTACAGGAGATGCTGCAGACACTTTCTAGGAGTGAAATCAAAGAGGTATTTAGACAAAACCTGCCACCCTCAACCTACGCATCAATGAAGTCTATCAGCCTCGAAGCTGCCACTGTTGGAATGCAGAGTTCCCTTGTGATTGCACTGATCCTTACCGCGATTTGTTTCTTGCTCGCGACCCGATTACCCAAGTATCCCTTACGCTCGCGCGCAAAGTAGGCTAGAGTTTTGCCCTCCCTATCCAAAATGATGAATGTTATCGTTTGGGAGTAAAGCCATGAGTCATGTGAGTCGATGAGCAGTCGTTAAAGCAAGCTGAGTCGATTCGATCAGCGATCGCTCCCCTTTGTTTAACCGAATCGCCAGAGCCGCCTCAAATAAGTCAATTGCTTCAGCATATTGGGCCTGGTCAAATTTACACTTACCCAAATGTTGATAAACAAAATCTAAGAAATCAACCAGTTCAGGCTGAGTCTGGCAGCGCATCAAAGCTGAGTCAAACAACGCTTGAGCAGTCGCATAATGCTGCTGCCATTGGTACACGTGAGCCAGCCGAATTTGATTGATCAGCTGATGGCGATCGCTACCGATAGACTGGGCCAGTGCGATCGCTTGCTGAAGCGCGATCTCCGCTACTGAAAAACTGTGCAGAATGCGGGCATAAGTCCCCAACAAGCCCAAATATTTTAAGCGAGTTTGCTGATCACAGTCAGAGCATTCGAGTTGAGTCTGGAGCCAATCAACCATCGCTTGCATTTCATCAGGAGCATTCGCAACCTCACGCAAATCAGCATCAAAATGATAAGAAACATCAAATGGCATCATCAGTGTTGTAGCCCTCTGCAGCAAGAACACAGGTAAAGTTATTTTGTGGGCGATCGCGCTGATTTGCAATCTTAGGGCATCCAGGCTTCTAGCTCGCTGATCAAACGATTTCGGGTCGGTTCGTCTAAGATGGCTCGCTGAAACCCATTACGCATCCAGCGTTTGATGTCTGAGAGCGTCGCATTGCGTTCCACAACCATACGTGAGCATTCATCTGTCAGGTTTAAGCCAAAGAAGGTTGGGTCATCTGAGATCTTGCAGCATTCTCAATAAGCCGATTCTAAGCGAGGTTTGAGGTCAATATCGAACCCAAAATGAGCCGCAATATCAGCGTGAGATTGGATGCGTTTGAGTAACTGA
>DVDV01000035.1 GCA_015296075.1 Leptolyngbyaceae cyanobacterium M33_DOE_097
GAAACATTTGTACTGTAGCCAGAGTGTCTAAAGACTTGTGCACTCAATGTTATAAACGGCAGAATGCGGGTTTCAGCCATTCATAAACGTTAAAACCGGACGTTTTTATGAGAATCATTCTCATATCGAGAATTGCTGGAATTATGCCGATGAATATATACAAGACTTGCTGCAGATTGTGCAACTTTACCAACAACATTCTCCCCACCCAAATGCAACACTTGAAGCAGAGTTAAAATCAATTGACCTCGATTTTCTGAAAGATGATCTTCCTAAACTTCTAAGCTCCATGAAAGTGGGGGCCGATCGCATTCAAAAAATTGTTTTATCCCTGCGAAACTTCTCTCGGATGGACGAAGCAGAGATGAAAGAAGTTAATTTGCATGATGGCATCGATAGCACATTAATGATTTTGCAAAATCGGCTAAAAGCTAAGAGCGATCGCGTAGGTATTCAAGTTATTAAAAACTACGGCGATCTACCTGAAATTGAGTGTTACCCAGGGCAGTTAAATCAGGTCGTTATGAATATTTTGACAAATGCGATCGATGCCCTAGAAGAGCGCTTAAAACAGCATCAAGAACCTGACAATTTCTACACTCCAACAATTACGATTCAGACCGAGTTACTTGGTAATAACCAGGCTCAAATTGCGATCTCTGACAATGGTTTAGGCATTCCCGAAACAATTCAACGTCGATTGTTTGACCCGTTCTTCACAACCAAACCCATTGGTAAAGGTACAGGTATGGGACTGTCGATTAGCTACCAAATCATCACTGACAAACATCATGGCAAGTTAGTGTGTCATTCCCATCCCAACCAGGGTTCTCAATTTACAATTACAATTCCTCGTTTCCAACCCGAAACAGCTAACGCACCTTCATAAATAAAAAGCCCCAAGCCCTGTAGAGCTTGAGGTTTTAATCAGAATGATCGGAGATTCAAACAGGGTTAGCGATCGACCGAACCCATGATCACGTCGATACTGCCCAAGATGGCAACAATATCTGCAACCTTCATCCCCCGCAGCAAGTGCGGCAGAACTTGTAGATTATTGAAATCGGCAGGCCGTACTTTGAATCGCCAGGGGAAGACGTTATCGTTACCGATTAAGAAGACGCCTAACTCACCTTTACCACTTTCTAGGCGAACGTAATGCTCACCTGCAGGAATCTTCCAAGTAGGAGGAATCTTCTTGCCGACGTACTGAAACTCAAACCCGTTCCACTCAGACTTCGCGCCTTCTAACATGCGCTTCGCTTCCAGGTTTTCGTACGCCCCACCGGGAATAGCCTTGATCGCTTGGCGAATAATCTTGACTGACTCACGCATCTCCCGGATTCGCACGATGTAACGGGCAAAGCAGTCACCTGCCGTTTCCCATTGCACATCCCAGTCAAAGTCGTCGTAGCACTCGTAGTGGTCAACTTTGCGCAAGTCCCACTTAACACCAGAACCACGCAACATCGGCCCCGATAGCCCCCAATTGATGGCATCTTCGCGGCTAATGGTGCCAATCCCTTCGACCCGCCGCCGGAAGATGGGGTTATCGGTGATCAGGCGCTCGTACTCGTCAACTTTGGGTAAGAAATAATCACAAAAGTCTTCGCACTTATCAAGCCAACCATAGGGAAGGTCGGCTGCAACACCTCCGACCCGCCAGTAGTTGTTATTCACCATGCGGTAGCCCGTCGCGGCTTCCCATAGGTCATAAATCAGCTCGCGTTCACGGAAGATATAAAAGAATGGGGTTTGCGCTCCCACATCAGCCAAAAAGGGGCCAAGCCAGAGCAAGTGGTTTGCGATGCGGTTCAGCTCCAACATAATGACGCGAATGTAACTGGCCCGCTTGGGTACTTCAATGCCAGCTAGCTTTTCAGGAGCATTCACCGTGATTGCCTCGTTGAACATGCCTGCCGCATAATCCCAACGGCTTACATAGGGCACGTACATGACAACGGTGCGGTTTTCAGCAATTTTTTCCATGCCTCGATGCAGGTAGCCAATCACTGGCTCGCAATCGACCACGTTTTCGCCGTCGAGGGTGACGATTAACCGCAAGACCCCGTGCATTGAGGGATGGTGAGGCCCCATGTTGAGCACCATGGGTTCGGTTTTCGTCTCAATCATCGCCATAGATGTTTGTTCTCCGCTCTTAGGATTTGGGCTGACCAGGGGTAAGACCACTTGTTGGACGAAGGCTAAACACGTTGAAGCGTAGCCTTGTCACTTCTTCTCGTAGCCTAACAGACACACAAGCAAGTGACAGGAGAATGTCGTAAAAATGACGTCCAGCAACTTCACTTGCTCCAAAACCGAGTCAATCGGCTACTGTCTTCCAAAATTATACGGATTTGCGGCTAGATAGGGAGGGGTGATCAGTTGAATTGATCCCAATTTTCTTAAGGATTAGGAATAGAGTGACCTAAATAGATCAATTTGATTGGATAGGTTCGTCAAGATTTTGATAGAGCTGCTTTTTTCGTTGAAAACGGTTCTGCTTCCGATAAAATGCGGTGGTTTCTGGATTCAGCTCAAATTCAAGAGAAGAATTGCAGGTGCGTTGGCAGGAGAGAAACGGTGAGTATCGTTGAAATTTTTCAAAAAGGTGGGGTGACGATGATTCCCCTGCTGTTGCTGTCAATCATGGCGCTAAGTGTCATTATTGAGCGGCTATGGTTTTGGTTTAATGTTTTGACCAAAGGCCAGACGGTTGCCAATCAAGTGCTAGAGGCTGCCCGTCGCGATTGGGGCATTGCGTCTGAGTTAGCCCGCAGAGCGTATGAACAACCTGTTGGCCGATTTCTCTATGCCCCCCTGCAACTCAGAGAACCAAATCCTGAAGTGTTTAGGCTGGCGCTTGAGTCGGCTGCTGATGAAGAATTGTCATTAATGCGGCGAGGCGACAAAGTTTTGGAGGCGGTGATCGCACTGGCTCCTTTGTTGGGCTTGTTAGGAACGGTGCTTGGTCTGATCATTTCACTTGGATCGATTCGTTTGGGAGATATTGGCCGAGCGTCAACCTCAGGGGTCACAACCGGCATTGGGGAGGCGTTGATTAGTACTGCAACTGGGCTGATTGTGGCGATCGCCACGGTTAGCTTTTACCGCCTCTTTCAAGCGTTTTTATTTGGTCAGGTGAAGCAATTTCGGCGGGTTGGTAATGAGCTAGAAATGATGTACCGCCAACATTGGAGCGATAATAATCCCCTATCCGATGCAAGCTCCAAACCGGAACCAGAACCGACCGTTAAACCCGAATCGTAGCTAGCGTATGGTTGCCCCATCTTTAGAAATAGAGCTGTATGAAGATCCATCTTGATTCGCCAGCCGAAGAGGCCCAAATTCAAGTCGTTCCGCTGATTGATGTTATTTTTTGCATTCTGATTTTCTTTATTTTGGCGGCGTTGCAGTTTACGCGGCAGCAAGGCATTGAGTTAGAGTTACCCAAAGCCCAAACCAGCACGACTCCTGCCCGTGAAATGTTGGTTGTCACGATAACCCCGTCGGGGTCAAAACTAGTCAACGAAAATCCCCAACCGTTTGACAACCTCCAGTTGCGCCAGATCTTGCAAGAGTACCGTCGCCAGCAACCACAAGGTTTGTTAGTTCTCAATGCTTCACGCAACGCACTTTATGATGAGGTGGTGCAAGTGTTGGATTTGATGCGCGAGGTTGGGGGCGATCGCGTGGCATTAGCGACCCTACCCGCCGAGAACAATCAACCGGGCCTTGACTCAAATCAACAGGATCCGAACCTGGTGCCTGTGCCGGGGCAAACTCTGCCAACGCTCCCGCCGGGTGATGGGTATTCGATCCCGCTCACTCCTGGGTCTGGGCGATCGCTTGATACGTTGCCTAGCCTAGCGCCTGAACTTAAACCAGAGCGTCGTTCCAGGTCAGAATCGAGTTCTGAGGAACCTGCCGGTAGCGAATCGGCTCGATAGCTGGACTTTATTGATGTAGCCGTTACAGCCCTGTCAAGTCAGTTACTGGCAAGATCCTGCTGTCAAATCCAGCTAGGATGGCGATAGATTTGGGTAGGCTCACAAAAGCATAAAACCTTTGCAAGCGCGTTATGGCTAATTCGCAAGATTTGGTTCATCAGCTCGATCTCATGATTCGAGCCAAGTATGCCCTGCTTTACCTGGTAGCGGTTGAAGAAGAGCCAGTCACCAATGTGCTGCAACAAGTTGCCCAAATGTCTCAGCCGGTGCGGCATATTCTAGGTTGGGACATTGCTCGTGGCTGGGAAGATAACGGAGCAGACAAAGGTTCACTCATGGCCGCGCTCAGTCGGGTCAGTAAGGCTCCAGAGCAAAACCCGACGATTTTTTTACTGCGTGACCCGCACCCTTTTTTAACAGGTACAGTGAATGAGCGATCGGCTCCAATTGTAAGGGAGTTGAAAAACCTGGCTCAAGAACTGAAAGGAAGCCGCAAAACGTTAATGTTGCTTAGCCCTACTTTTCAATTACCGGCTGAGTTAACGGATGATATCACCGTTGTTGATTTTCCCTTGCCAGATGCTCAAGAAATTAGCGGCTTGATTAATCAGGTGGTTGCCCCTGAGAAGTTACAGCTCGAAGGCTTGGTGCGTGAACAGTTGGTGAAAGCCTGTCAGGGATTGAGCCGATCGCGCATTCGGCGGGTGTTGGCACGGGCATTGGCAGCTAAGCAAGAGGTGAACGAGTCCGATATTGATGAGGTTTTGGAGGAGAAGAAACAGGCGATTCGCCAGACAGGGATCCTCGAATTTTTTACTGCCCGCGAGTCGCTCAAGAATGTAGGGGGGTTAGATAACCTCAAGTTATGGGTTCGTACGCGCCAGGATGCCTTTACTGAGGAAGCCCGCCGCTACGGAATTCCAAATCCTAAAGGGGTGCTGCTGGTCGGCATTCAGGGAACGGGTAAATCGTTGTCGGCTAAGACGATCGCCCATGAATGGCGCTTACCGTTACTACGACTCGACACGGGGCGCTTGTTTGGCGGCATTGTGGGTGAAAGTGAAAGCCGTGTGCGCCAGATGATTCAACTGGCAGAGGCGATCGCGCCGTGTGTGTTGTGGATCGACGAAATTGACAAGGCGTTTGGCAATATCACGTCGGGTAGCGATGGTGATGCGGGTACCAGTCGGCGTGTTTTTGGCTCATTAATTACCTGGATGCAAGAAAAAATAACTCCGGTCTTTATCGTGGCGACGGCCAACAACGTGCAAATCCTACCAGCAGAACTGCTGCGAAAAGGTCGTTTTGATGAGATCTTCTTTCTCAACTTGCCAACTGAGCAAGAACGCAAAGATATCTTTCGGGTGCATCTACAACGTCTGCGACCCAATCGGATGCGTGAATTTGACATCCTTTTGCTTGCAAAGCAAACTCGCAACTTTAGCGGAGCCGAGATCGAGCAGGTGATTATCGATGGGATGCACCGAGCATTTGGTCAAAAAGGTCAACGTCGCGATTTCTCAACGGAAGATATTTTGCTGGCAATTGAAGAAACGGTACCGCTAGCCGCGATCGCCCGTCACCAAATCGATAGTCTTAAACAGTGGGCAGCTGAGGCAGGGGCGAGAAGCGCATCGGATGATTCTTTGCTGTCTGAGGAGTTGAAGCAAATTGCAACACAGCAACAGCTCTACCCTGATTTGGGTAATCAGCTGGATGTATGAATCTGCCGTAGCCTACAGGGTAGGAATTAGATAAAATACACTAAGCCCTACTTCTACCTTTGCTGGGGATAGAATCCGCCAATTAGCAGAAGTGTTTTACTTCTTATGCAAATTATGCTGGGTATATCAACAAAGGTTAAGATTTTTGTTCCCTCCCCTCTACAGTTTTTGATTCGGCGAAGTGTGTTGTCTTTTTCTACCTATGAAGTTCCTTGCATTGGTCATTACGTTGTCTGTGTTTCTAATGAATACCGCTGGTGCGGCGGCTACCTACACTCCACCCAAGAAAGGTGGGCCAGGGAGTAGTAGTGGCAGTGGCACTCGTTTTACCCTAGAAGTTGATCGATTTTCGATCGCATTTTGGGATAGATTTTGTACGAATGCCTTTGAGCAATAGACCTCATTGCGTTGATTTGAAGCGTGAATGATGGTGTTTATCTGCTCTGGCAATATTCAAGAAATGCAAAAATGGCAGATGTGGAATTTGGAAGGGTCATGGTAAAGTTTCGTGCAATTATTTCTTTTCTCCTCGTTCTTGTAACGGTGGTGGTCGTTAACTGGGGTAGCCCTGCGGCTGCTAAACCCCCTAAAAAGCCAACAACCTATACAACCGAGCAAATTCAACAGCTTCAAGCTTATGCCGCAGACGTGGCTGAGATGCGCGATCGCTTACCTGAGTTAGCTGACCTAATTCAAAAGCAAAACTGGGTATTTGTCCGCAACTTTATTCATGGGCCATTGGGTGAAATTCGCACCAAGATGCTAACAATGTCACGCAACTTATTGCCCGATGCTCAAAAAGAAGCCAATCAACTGTCAAAGGCTGTCTTTGATCATCTTGTTGATATTGACCAGGCAGCTGCCAGCCAAAATTACAAGGTCGCGGTTCGCAGCTATGCCGAAACGGTGCGCGATCTAGACACGTTTCTCAACCTGATCCCACAAGGTTAGGTTAGAGCGTGGCGCAAAACGTTGTGGTTGTGGGGTGTGGAGTCGTTGGTGCAGCGATCGCCTACACCCTCAGCCAAAATTCTCAGCTCAACATTACCGTCCTCGATCAGCAGTTACCTGCGAGAGCCTCAACGGGGGCAGCACTCGGTGTGTTGATGGGGGTAATTAGCCACAAAAAAGGCAATGCTCTGCAAATGCGGTTGCGGAGCATTCAGCAGTATAACGAATGGATTCCTCAGTTAGAAGCGGCAACAGGCCGACCGATTCTCTACAATCGTCAAGGGCTGTTAAATCTGTGTTTTGAGGGAGAAGACTTAACGACCTGGCAAGCGTTAGCGACATTACGCGAGCAACAAGGTCATACTCTGAATTTGCTGAATTGTGCCGAATTATCAAATCGTTACCCATTTCTTAACTTGGCGCGGGTAATTGGCGCGGTGCATGCTCCCAGCGATCGCCAGGTTGATCCGGCAGCTTTAACTCTGGGGTTGGTAGAAGCGGCTCGTCAACGCGGGGTGACGTTTCACTGGGAAGCAGCGGTTAATGATATTCAAGTTGCTGCTGATAATGGGTCAGGTCACGCGGTTCGGGTGAAAACCTCAGCTCAACCTTTTCCCTGCGATTGGCTTGTGATTGCAGCGGGTTTAGGCTCTACGCCGCTGACTCAGGCGTTGCAGCAAGGGGTTGAAATTCGTCCTGTATTGGGGCAAGCAGCACGGGTGAAGTTGCCAGAACCACTGAGTTTGTCTGACTTTCCGGCGATTAGTGGAGAAGACACTCATTTGGTGCCTTTGGGGGGCAATCAATACTGGGTTGGGGCAACGGTTGAGATGCCCACTGGGGATGCTTTGCTAGAGGCAAGTGAGTTGGTCTGGAAACAGGTTTGGCAACGGGCGATCGCCTTCTGTCCGGCGCTAGAGCAGGCAACGGTCTTGCAGCAGTGGAGTGGCTTACGTCCGCGCCCGGTGGGGCGTCCGGCTCCAATTATTGAGCGATTGCCGGGGTATGACAATGTGATTCTTGCTTCCGGGCATTACCGCAACGGAATCGTGCTAGCCCCAGCAACCGCCGAAAAGGTACAACAGATGATTCAAGCAGATGCCTTACTGGGCGTGTAGCTCTCGCCAACGGGCTTGAATCTCAGGAATTGAAAAAACACTTTGATAGGGAATTCCGGCTTGTTGGTAAAGCTCCGCGCCCCCCTGCTGGCGATCAACGAGAGCCAAAATACCGTTGACTTGATAACCCGCATCACGCAGGCGATCGACCGCTTTCATGGCAGAACCACCCGTTGTCACCACATCTTCTAGGACGGTGATGACGCTTCCTTCTGGTAAAGGATTGCCCTCAATATAAGCGCGGGTGCCATGCCCTTTTGCTTCTTTGCGGATAATCAGAGCGGCTAGCGATCGCCCTTCCATTGCCGCAACGACATTCACTGCGCTCACGATTGGATCAGCACCTAAAGTTAGACCCGCAACCGCAATTGTTTCGGGCGGAATTAAAGGTTGTAAAATCCGTCCAACCGCAAGCCCTCCCCAGGGGTGAAGGGTCACTTGCTTACCATTGATGTAGTAAGGAGACATTTGCCCTGAGCTCAGCAAAAACTCGCCTTCTTTGTAAGCAACCTGACAGAAAAGGTCTAAAAGATGTTGCCGCAAGCTGTTGAGATCAAGCGTGGCGATCGCCACAGGAAATTCCGTAAATAATGGCGGAGTTTTTGTCATAAAACCAAAAGGTTCTGAGTACAATGGGTCAAACAACAGATGTTGGAGTTGCTAATGCTTTGCGATCGTTAAAATGGTTTGTTTTCTGAAGCAATTCTTACTTTAGATCAGGTATTTAGCTATCCAATTCATTGCAACAAAACCAACATCATCTCTCATCTTAGAGGATGTTTGAGACGCGTCCAACGTTCTGCATCGGTCTTCTAAATCTCTTTGATCTAAGGATCAGCAAACCGTTTCTCTCACCAAAAAGAGCAGTTAAATGGTGCGTTTGGGCGCATTTCTCACTGATAAAGTAACCTCTTGCTCCAATTGCAACTCAACAAATCTTTCAAGCTGAGGAGGCTCGCTATGAAAACGGGTTATGTGGCTCTCGGTATTGGTCTTGCTCTTGTTTGTGTATCTGGCTTCAAGCCAACCGCAGCCTTTGGGCAAAGTGTGGAACCGGGTGCTTTTGATGAGGCAGGTAACCCCATTTATTTAGATGAGCGTGAGGTGATCATTCCATTGCAACCGGGTACGATTCCCGCTGGTCTGGAAGAAGCCTACTTTTCAAACGATCGCGATTTTTATACCAACCGCACGCCTCCCAGACAGTTTGATTACATCTTTGGTGGCACAGCTGGTTTCCCTGAAAACCAAATTTACCGGGACGGCAGAGCAGTTAATGCCTGGTACGACGAAGTTCTGGCTCGCCAGTTGTTTACAGGCCCCCTGCTTCGGACTCCCGACCTGCCAAACCCATTCAATGAATCAGTGAGAAATTTGCCGTTGGGGCAGGCATCTACGGCACCCCTGCCGCCTCAGTCTCGGCCTTCGTTCCCACCAGTCATTGAAGAAGTGCCGTCTACTCGTCCCTCAGTCACGCCCCCGACCCAAGGCCCCGTACCTGCCCTGTGGTAATAGGTTCAAGCCTGAAGTTGTACGCGACGTAGCGAAGGCAAGTCAGAACGCTATCTGGACTTAGCTTTGACTAATCAATCCTGTCTTAAGCGCTCTGACTAAAGCCTAAAATGCAAAGTTAATCCAGGGTGCAGGAGTTGAACCTGCCTGACGCGAATTATGAGTTCGCTGCCTCAACCGCTCGGCCAACCCTGGGTTACGCTTTCTAAAAACGTCCGGCAAGATCGTTTTAGTTGGAGAAGTTAAAAGAATAAACGGTTCGCTCTCTAATTGAGAACTCCCTGTAAGATGTTTATTCTAACGTTATTCTTGCCTCACTTCTTCGTTGGTTGCAACGCTTATGAAAATTAACTCGACCGTTGCCCTTACGTTGACCTTGCTCTCACTGATGTTTGGTGCCGGGATTGTCAGCGCTGCGTGGGGGCTTGTGGTTGGGCGAGAAGCGCTCAAAGGCATTACTCAACCCGACACTCGTCCCGCAAACCCGGCGACCCAATCGGCACCTCGCAAAGAAGAGGTTGTCATTCTTCAAGAAGATGAGTTGATTAAGGCTGCAAAAGCTCGCATGAAAGGGGCTTTGGGCGATCGCGCAAACCAATCTGAAACTAACACCAACCCAACGGTAAAGGGGGCAGCCAAGGTGAATAAAATCACCCCGGCTCAGGTTGTGTTACCGATCTCGACGCAAGCCTATGGTGTCTTTTTAGAAGTGGCTTCAGTCAGTCGGCAAGGCGGCAATCTGGTGATTAAAGTCAATATGAAAAATTCTGGTAAGGGAAGTGTCCGTTTCCTATACGATGGTTTTTTGAATGTTAAGGATAATAACGGCGACTTGCTGACGACCACCATTCAGGGATTGCCAGACGATCTACCACCGACAGGTGAGTTGTTTTCTGGTACAGTGTCGATTCCGGCAGAGTTAGTTGAAACAGTCGATAAAGTATCTTTATCGGTTTCTGACTATCCTGACCAACGGGTCCAACTGCAACTATCCAATATTCCTGTAACTCGTTAAGGAGTTGTTATTACCTGACCCACTGTTGGTAAAAACCAGCTATTTAAGGACGGGTAAAGTACAAATTTATATGGGTTTTTCTTGGCAAGAAATCGTCGCGCGCATTCTGGCAGTTTTCGCCCTGATTGTGATCAATGGCTTTTTTGTGGCAGCCGAATTTTCGATGGTGGCGGTGCGACGATCGCGGATCAATCAGTTGGTTGATGCCGGAGATGTTCAAGCAAAAACCGTTCAAGATTTGCAACGCAGTATTGATCGGTTGCTGTCAACCACTCAAATTGGCATTACCCTTTCTAGTTTGGCCCTCGGTTGGATTGGTGAAAGTGCTGTTGTTGATGTTGTGCAATACGGCTTAGAGGCTTTTCAGTTTCCGGTTGTAAACCCGCTAGTGTTGGCGCATTCGATCGCGATTCCCACGACTTTCTTTTCATTGGCCTACTTACAGATCGTTATTGGCGAGCTATTTCCTAAAGCGGTTGCGTTAATTTATGCAGAAAGCCTGGCTCGCTTTTTAGGTGCCCCTAGCCTGGCGATCGCGCGTCTGTTTAGCCCGTTTATTTGCATCCTAAATCAGTCAACGCGATCGCTGCTGCGTCTATTCGGCATTCGCTACAGCCCGGAGGGGTGGTATGACCAGCTGACGCCAGAGGAACTGCAACGAATTATTACTGCTGCTACCGAATCGACCGGGTTAGAGGCAGAAGAACGAGAAATTTTGCGCAATGTGTTTGAGTTTGGTGAGGTGACCGCAGGTGAGGTCATGATTCCTCGAACTAATATTGTGGCGATTCCTTCGGATGCAACGTTTCACGATTTTTTGGCAGAGGTAGCTCGCTCAAAACACAGCCGTTACCCGGTTATTGGCGAATCGCTGGATGATGTGCGTGGCATTCTCTACTTTAAAGAGCTAGCCGAACCCTTAGCAACGGGAGCCTTAACGCTGGATAGCCCAATTGAGCCATGGGTGCGTCCGGTTCGGTTTGTGCTAGAAAACACCCTGTTAGGGGAGTTATTACCCCAAATGCAGCGATCGCGCCAGCCAATGACAATGGTGGTTGATGAGTATGGCGGCACCGCTGGGCTTGTCACGCTCGAAGATTTGATCGCTGAAATTTTAGGCGATGCGGCTGAACCCGTTAGCACCGAAGAGTTGAATGTGCAAATCCTCAACGACCAGACCTTTGTGGTGCAGGCTCAGATGTATCTTGAAGAGGTGAATGAGCTACTCAATCTTGAGTTGCCGCTTGAGGATGATTACCTGACTTTGGCAGGATTTATTATCTACCAGCTGCAAAAAATTCCTCAACCTGGGGAACAGTTTGAATACGATGGGTATGAGTTTACCGTCATTTCTATTGAGGGGCCACGTCTCCACCAAATTCAAATTCGCCGCATCGAAGTGCTCAATCAAGAAGGCGAGCTGACAAAACAAGATCTAGAAGAGATTAGTGAGACAACGACGCGCGATCGTACAAGAGACTATCCGGTTGATACGGATGACTTCTTAGAGTAGGGGTTAACAACTCAGTAAAGGTACTGAAAATAGATACCGTCGGTATAAGAATTACGACGAGATAGACGGATAGAAGTCTCAATAGACGGCTGCTCATCTCCTCTTAACCAAATGACCTCACGATCTGCCAGGAGCAATTTCCTGACATATCCGTAAATACTATTAAAGGATAATTATCTGGTTAAAGAATGGCCAGGTAATTTGTAGAATCTGTAAAGTAAGGCACTTTTTGATCGCTGCCAATTCTAGGTTTGGGAAGATTAATAGCAGGTCACCTAGGGCATAGAACCTATCGTGTACCTTTCATCATCATCTTTTAACCTGAGATTGCAACTATGAATCTGTATCGAGTTTTACTCGGATTTGGTCTGCTGTCGGTTGGTGTTACCCTGTCATCGTCTCCTGCGCAAGCGTTTAGCTTTAAAACCAATCTAGCTCCGGGTAGTGGCGACCCAACAAAAGACATCATGCTAGATTCAGTGACTTTTTCAAACGGTCAGGTTTTCAACGACTTCTCTTTGGTTAGCGGTGCAAAAATCATCCATAACGACGAGTACACAGGTGGCAACACGGGTGCTGCTAGCTCTGACAAAGGTGATAAAGCCTCTGGGGTAAAACTTGAGAAGGCAACCGATGCTAGTGTTGTTCAAAGTCTGGGGAACCTCAACCTGAACAACATTATTGATACGGAAGATACGGGTTCTTTTACGATGAACTTGTCGTTTGAGACAGCTGTTTCAAACCTGTTTTTCTGGGAGCGGGGGAGCAACAGCAAGTTGGGTGTGCAGGCTTTAGATGCGGCTGGCAACCTGATCGGCAAATACTTGGTATTAGACAAATGGAGCTATGCCGGGTACAGCATCGATACTACTGAAGTAAGCACCCAAAAAGTTGGCTCACTGGGTGTGAGTCTGGCTGACCTGGGTTTAGCAGGCCCGATTCAAAGCATTCAGATCACAGCAATGGGTCGGGCTTACAACGGTCCTGACTTTAAGGTTGTTGGTGGTGCTGCCGCTGCCGTGCCTGAACCTGCGACGATGGCAGGTCTTGCTCTGGCGGGTGCCGGACTGGCTGGAGTGCGTCGCCGCCAACAGAAACAAGCAGACTAATTGAGCCAATCAATTCGGCTCTGTGTCGATAGAGTTCTGCCAAACCTGATGCAACAAAAAGCCTGGAGCATTAAAAACACTCCAGGCTCTTTTCTCTAAGGTTTGTTGCAAGCTCTATTTTTGTTTAGAACTTGTCTTGAAAGTTGTCCAAAACTTCCATCAATGCGACCTGGCTTTGCATCGGTAGAAGGTCTGATAAGGATAATTCGCGTTTACCACCGCCAATTTTTATAGAAACGCCTTGTAAAACTTTTTGAACCGCATCTTCTGAAACTGAGCGGTCTTTCAACATTGGGTAAAGTTGCTCAGCCAGCATCTTGTCAAGATGGGCATCTCGTAGATAAAGATGCCACTTTGCAACATCAATATAGACCTCTTTACCAATTTCATCGGTCAGAGCTTCGATCATTTCTGTTTCACTTTTAGCTGCCATAAGACTTATCCAAATTTCTTAAACAATAATCTCTGAAATGAAAGTCATCCTACATCTGGTAACAGGTAGAGTCGATAGTAGGAACCATCAATCACGCATTAACAGGAGATGATTGCCTCAACAGATGTGAGATAACGCACTGTCAAGGTATAACAAAAAATGACAAATTGAGAAATGAAGCAGGTAACGATTGCCATCAACGGCGACTCGCACCTTCTCATCCATCCCAGTAACTATCACTCCTCCAATCTATTGCACTTTTTGTGTAGCAATTGTTTCCATCCTGTTCAAGGAAGATCATTCATACCTGTAGAACTTGTAGGGGGGATACAAACCATCATGTCCTTGCAGATAGAAATCACAGAGTTCCTGAAAGGAACGAACAACTACAACTTCTTCTGTTTCATGCCCTAAAATGAACCAGCGATTTGGGTCAGATGGATGAAACAGAATGTCATCCCCATGATAGCTATCAAAAAACGGAACACACTCAATCGCTTGAGCCTGTGTTAGCACATTGGGGCTTTCGTCCCAGAACCAGAATTCGGACAATCTATCGTGAGCCTCGCTGAGCATACTATCCAGGATGAGCTGAGGGGAAAATGCCCGGATGCCTAGCTCGGCATTACCGACACCGATGGTCGTAATAAATGCACGGTAATCTTCCGGAAATAAAAAGCCTAGCTGATTTTCGACCGCAACTAGCTCCTGAGTAGGGATAGGGCATAGCGGTGGAGCCGCAACAAGAAATGATATGCCTTGAAATTCAACTATATCCATACGCCTAACTATCCATACGGCTAACTTTGATATCAATCCTTTCAAAGCAACCTCAGAACAATTGTTCACAGCAAGCTTAGCTCTATAGCGTTAACTAAGCCTTAAACCTAGTCATTTTGAATCAACAGATTCCAGGTAAGTATGGCCCTTCAAGCATTGCCACACTGACGCATAACAATGCCTGAAGCTCGATGGGTTTGAAAATTCTACGTCTTTGAGTTTCCCACTTTTTCTCAGTTCATTGTTTTCAGCGACTTACTTCGCACTAGGGTCTTTCTTGGTGCTTGGTTGAAAGCCAGTTCCCGACTTGGTGGGTGTAGAGGGAGCTGTTTTAGACGCTTTTTTAGACTTTGGCTTAGTACCTGTTGTTTTTGCAACCGATTTACTCGCAGACGACTTACTGGTTGTTGATTTACTCGAAACCGCTTTGTTTGTAATCGCTTTGCCCGATGTAGCCAGTTTTTGCGGTGTTGCTTCGGGGTATTTCGCGATCGCAAAAATAAAAATAGCGTGGGCAACCAACAACAACGCCCAGACTTCAGTGACAAGAGGGGTTGCTGCAAAACCTCCGGGTGCGCCCAACTCAGAAGTTGCACCCAAAGTACGGAAAAACCACAACCCAGAATTGACGGCTGCAAAGATTGCAACATGAACCGCAAAGTTCATGCGGTCGTCAAGTTTGCGATATGCCGGATCCGCCCGATCCGGTTTGCGAGGCCAACGAGGAGGCATAACAACGTATCCATATATGATTATGAATTCATTGTACGAGGGATAGGATTTTCGTGGGCGATCGCCCCAAGGAGTAAGGCTAACAGAGCCAGACTCTGTCCCTCAGAAAACCTTATGATGGGGCTTGCAAAGCGATTTTCTCAAAGGCGATCGCCACGGACTAGCAAGTTCGGCTTGTCCTCTAAGCAACGTGAATTCAATAAATCCGCAAACTGCATGGGCGGGTTTAGCAGATCCATCTGCACCTTGCAATGGGCTTAGCGGCAAAAAACCGCCCCTACTTTGCACCTGCCAATTTACGTTGGGCGCGATCGCGTTCTCGCGTAATTTGCCGCACCATCCCTGGAGGCAGCATCCCTTCTGGTTTTTGAGCCTGCACATTCAATGCTTTGTTAAACCAATCGATTGCTTCCTGGTGTTTATTTTGCTTGTAAAGAATTTGACCTTTGAGATACATAACCTCAGGGTTTTGCGGTACTTCGCGTAACGCCTGCTCAACCGAGCTGATCGCCTGATCATACTGGTTAAGGGCAAGATAGCCCATTGCTAGACCTCGATTGGCCAAATACTCAGGCCCAGCATAACGGTCTAACCGTTCAATCGCTTTATCGGGACTTGAAAAGGGTAGATTTGCTGCCAGCAGCAGATCCATATAACCTCTCAGTAGGTTCAGTTCGGCATCTTTGGCATCAATCTTCTCGGCTTCGTCTAAATAGCGGTAAGCCGATTGCAACTCGCTAAGACCCTGTGGTGTGCCTTTTACGGTGCCATCTCGCAAGATAATAAACCCGCCTTTAAAGAAATGGCTAACGGCCATGTAGAGATTGCCACGGAGAGGATCTTTCTTGAGCAGTTGGCGGGCGCGATCGCGGACGGTGTCAGAAACGCCTCCCAGCTGTTCCAGCATTTGGGCTTTCTTGGCTTTGTCTTTTTCTGCCTGATAGTCGATGTAGAGCATGGCTCCCCGCATTGCATGGGCCAGGGGTTCTGCATCTTCTGCTTGAGCCAGGTATTTGCGGGCATCAACGTAGTTACCCTGCTGGAATACGGCTCTAAAGGCTGCTTCGGTGCGATCGCCTATTTCTCTAGCATTGCTAGTCCGAAAAGGATCTTTGGCCAGGGCAGGAGCTAGAAAAAGAGTGACTGAGAGCAGCAAGCCACTGCCCACTGTCAATACCGGAGCCACAATCTGCCGAACGAGCTTGGAGGACGGAAAAGAAGATTTGGTAGCCATAAACATCGCTAAGGTAGGAAAGCAAGTTCAAACAACGTAAGCCACTAAACGCTATCAGACATCAACAGGTTGGAGGGACACCGATAACAAGACTCTAATTTTTAGGGTTGGTAGTGGATTCGAACGCTTTTGAACAAACGTTGTATCCAAGTTAGCTACCAACCAGCAAAACTCCGAGTGAATTATGCCAAAAATTAACAGGTACTTGCACGGGTAAAGTAGCCCCTGTCAACTGAGCTAGACTGAAAAGGCTGAAACTTCTCGGTTGAACTGGGTCGTCTTTTGGCTGAGACGCTGTCTTTTGACTCAAGTTCCAAACGAAACACCGTAGAGAGCAATGATTCCTCTCCTCTTAAACGGTTTTCATGGTTGATCCTGATATTTCTGGAAAGATTGTAAATGCTGTATTTGCGCGACTTAACTTACCACCCACCCGTTTGTCAATACCCAATTCTTAAATCAGTTAATTTGCAGATTGCACCACAGCAACTAGGGTTGGTTGTTGGGCCGAGTGGTTCAGGTAAGAGTACGCTGCTCGAAATTTTGGCAGGTTTAGCCGAGCAAACAGCAGGTAAGGTCTTTTGGCGAGAACAAGAGCTAACGCCCCTTCATTTAGAGCAACTCAGTGGACTTGTGTTTCAGTTTCCTGAGCGGCATTTTTGTGGTAGCACGCTTCTAGAAGAGCTACGCCTGGGGCACCCAGAGTTGACGAGCGATCGCATTCAGAGTGCCTTGAATGAAGTGGGGCTGGGTCATCTTGCCCTTAGTACACCACCTCATTCTCTCAGCGGCGGGCAACAGCGCCGTTTAGCTCTGGCTGTGCAACTCATTCGCCAGCCCCATCTTTTGTTGCTGGATGAGCCAACCGCAGGTCTTGACTGGTCAATGCGCCAGCAAATTGTGCAGCTATTGAATAAATTGAAAAACCATTGGACTTTGCTAGTGGTTTCCCATGATGCGGGAGAGTTAGTTGAAATTGCAGACTGCTGTTGGAGCTTGCAACACGGTGAGTTAACGGCTTTAACCCCGACTGAGATGAAAGACAAGATGGTGGGAGCAGTAGCCACTTCTCCTTGAAAACCGAAAGCATGCCTCTAGAAATCTCATAGGATCATGGATTGCTATTGCCGTGAATCTGTCTCTGATTCATCTATTTATCTATAGCACCTAGGTTAAGACAGCAATTCTCATTTTGAAACATTTGTACTGTAGCCAGAGTGTCTAAAGACTTGTGCACTCAATGTTATAAACGGCAGAATGCGGGTTTCAGCCATTCATAAACGTTAAAACCGGACGTTTTTATGAGAATCATTCTCA
>DVDV01000211.1 GCA_015296075.1 Leptolyngbyaceae cyanobacterium M33_DOE_097
GGCGATTCAAAATATTGCCCAAAAGTGGACGATGCCGATTTCCAATTGGAAACCTGCCCTCAACCGTTTCGCCATTGAGTTTGGCGATCGCTTTCCAACTTGAATTTTTACCTTTGACACAATCTATTTGACATACCCGTTTCACAGTCCCCCAATTTTTTACTTATTAATGTATCAATCCTATCTAAATAGTTAAAAAAATCCTCCGCAGAAATGAATCTAACGCTCTTTTTCTCTTTTCAACAGAGCCTTAGATTTTGCACTGAGAACCTTGTTCAGAATTTAGTAACTAATGTGCCCCGTCCTCCTCAAAATACGGTGGCAAAAAATTAGACACGCCAATTGCCAATGATTCAACTGGCTTAAACTCGTGCAACGATCGCGAAGAATGACACAATAGAGCTTACCTTTTGCACTTTCTCAGCAAGCTATGAATCCGGCTGACCGCGTTATTGTGCCACTCGATGTTTCATCCTTAGAGCAAGCGATCGGACTGCTTGATCAACTCCCCCAGGCAACCTTCTGGAAAGTAGGGCTGGAACTGTTCGTCAGCATTGGTTCCCCCATCCTAGTTGAGTTACAAGCCCGCCAAAAGCGCATCTTTCTCGACCTCAAGTTTCACGACATCCCCAACACCGTCGCGGGTGCCTGTCGCGCCGCCGCTAGCTACGGCGTTGATCTCGTCACCGTCCATGCTGCTGCTGGTCGCAAAGCCCTGCAAGTAGCCCAAACCGCCGCCACCGAAGGGGCGATCGCCGCTGGACACAAACCACCCACCCTGTTAGCCATTACCCTGCTCACCAGCCTCAGTTCACGTGATTTAGCCTTTGACCTCAAGATTCCTCTAGAGCTACCAGAGTACGTCCTTCAAATGGCGCTGCTTGCTCAGGAGAGCGGCTTAGGCGGCCTCGTCTGCTCACCCCAAGAAGCCACACAACTCCGGCAAATCTGCGCTCCCGACACGGTGCTTGTTTGTCCTGGGGTCCGCCCTGACTGGGCCGAAGCAGGCGATCAACAACGCATCTTTACCCCAGCTGCCGCACTCAAAGCGGGCGCAACCTACTTAGTCATCGGTCGCCCAATCACCCAAGCAGCCGAACCCGCCACCGCCTTTAACCGCATTTGTGATGAACTGGCAACAGTCCTGTAAACCTATGAAATGGCTCTCTACACTACTCTGGGCGATCGCTCCATGTACTCCCTTTCTAGGGACGAGTGCTGCCCTGGCTGATCTACCAACCACACCGCTCATCGCAGTTCAACGGACTACCTGCCCAAGTGAAGTGCAAGAATTAACTCGCACAATGCTGCGCGATCTCCCGGCTTACATCAATCGCGTCTATGCCCGGATTGTTTACCCGCAAATCGATGATTGGTCTTACGCCATTCTTGCCAGCCAGCCCAATTTTGAACCCCTACCCGTTGACTCAAGCGAGTACCCAAATCCCGCAGACGAAAGCTTACAGCAAGTCTTTTTCACCGTTCTAGAGCGGCAATACCAGGACAACAAGTGGTCACTCTTGCAGCAACATCACTGGCTCTTTTTGGCCAGAAGTGAAACAAGATGGGAAGTCGCCTTCATGTTTTCGCGGATCAATCCCTATCCAACTACAGCGACGAGTACCCCCACCCCACCCCGCGAAAGTAGCCAGGAGACAACCGCTCAAGCAATTCGAATCTGGCTGCGTGACTGCCAGGCCGGAAAAATTCCCGCGATCGCCCCTACTAGCTTCTCCAACCAAACAACCAAAAATACAAAAACTTTGCGATAACTCCACCACTGTTGAAGCATCAGGTTTACCCCTTGCCCCCAACTTGAGCGAAAAAAGAGTCAATCCGTTCATCCCATTTTTCTAACGTTAAACCGCATTTTATCCAGAAAACTGAGTTGCTGGTAAAGCATCTCGATCCGTGGAGTAGAAACACCCGCCTGCTGTGCTGCCCGCAGCGGATTGCCATACATCGTCTCAATCTCCATTGGCCTGCCCTCGTCATAGTCAATCTTCATGCTGGTGCGGTAGGGCTTCATGTTGTCTGTATGCGTCAGCATCGTGCCGATAAATTCAGCCGGAATCACACGCCCATAACCCGCTGCAGCCGCCACAACCTCCTGCATCAAATGCGTTGCCAGCGATCGCGTCATTGGGTTCGCCATCATCTCATCCGTCTGAGCATCCAGCACAACCGACAAGCCATTGTAGGGAATATTCCAGACTAACTTCCGCCAACGAGCCAGCAACAAATCCGGTTCTACCTGAATGGGGATGCCTGCCTGCCGAAAATCTTCCGCCACCTGTTCTAAGCGACTCGTGATCCCGGCAGGCACATCACCCGCCCAATATTCACCCAACACAATCTGCCCGTAATCCAAATGGCGAATATGCCCCGGCCCCACCTTATTTGAGCAGAGAAAACACAGCCCACCCAAAATATGAGCCTCCGGCGCGATCGCCGCGACCTCAGCCTCAATCCCCAACCCATTTTGCAAGACCAGCACAATCCCCCCAGGCTGCACAATCGGCGGAATTAACTCAGGTAGAAGCTCATTTTGCGTTGTCTTCAGCGCCACAACTATCACATCACAGCGAGGCATTTCTTCAGGGCTAGCATAAGCATGCACCACAGGCAGATTAAAGTCGCCATCCACCGACTCCACCACCAACCCATGCTGTTTAACCTGCTCATAATCGCGATGGAGCAAGTAATGCACTTCAAGCCCCGCTTTTTGCAAGCGCGCACCATAAAAACCACCCAGGGCACCCGTCCCCAAAATCCCGTACCGCCTCGCTTTCATCCTCTATCCTCCGCGCGATCGCCCCAGCTCATGCAACACTGTGTTGTCATTCCCGATACAAAAGTAGCTTGCAGTATCCGTTTTTAGCAGAAAAAATTATTCCTTATTTTTTGAGTCAAGCAAAAAAGTTCTAAAAAACGGCATTTTAGCGTCTTAGTGGGGCATTCTAAGCCACTCACCCAGTCTCAAAACCCTTATTTTTTCGCAGCAACAGACCGTAGCCAACGATGCAGCGTAAATCAGCGGTTATCATGGAGACTACAAGTAACAGATTGTTAACAACTTTCAATGATTGTTTCAACAACAACTCTGGAAAAGCTGAAAGAATCCGTCACTGAAAAAGTGTTCTTTGGAAACGAGCCAACCACAGAGTTAATTGCAATTCTGCTGGTGTATTTTGTGCAAGGCATCTTAGGTCTAGCACGGCTCGCGGTCAGCTTCTTCCTAAAAGATGATTTGGGGCTAAGTCCGGCAGAAGTCTCTGCCCTGGTCGGGATTGCGGCTCTTCCCTGGATGGTTAAACCACTCTTTGGTTTCATCTCCGACGGTTTGCCGATCTTCGGCTATCGCCGCCGCCCTTATCTCATCCTATCTGGTTTCCTGGGTGCCCTCTCCTGGTTAGCCCTCGCCACCATCGTCACCAAACCCTGGATGGCAACCGCCGCGATCGCCCTTAGCTCACTCTCTGTCGCCTTCAGCGATGTGATTGTAGACTCCCTCGTGGTTGAACGTGCCCGCACCGAGTCACAGAGCGACGCCGGCTCACTGCAAGCCCTCTGTTGGGGAGCCTCCGCCGTTGGGGGCATTATCACCGCCTACTTTAGCGGTTCCCTCCTGGAGCATTTCAGCACCCGCACCGTTTTTGCGATCACAGGCAGCTTTCCCCTCATCGTCTCGATTGTGGCCTGGTTGATCGCCGAAGATCCCCTCACCGAAAAGCCTGACTGGTCTGTAGTCGGCAAACAACTGGGTCAACTCAAAGAAGCCGTCTCTCAAAAGACAATCTGGTTGCCAACCGCCTTCCTGTTTCTCTGGCAGGCCATGCCCACCTCCGAGTCCGCTTTCTTCTTCTTCACCACCAACGAACTCGGCTTTGAACCCGAATTTTTAGGGCGCGTGCGACTCGTCACCAGTCTCGCCTCCCTCGGTGGCACCTGGTTGTTTCAGCGATTTTTGCGATCGGTGCCCTTTCGCGTCATTTTTGGCTGGTCTACGGTGATTTCGACCCTGCTAGGTTTGACCACACTGTTACTCGTCACCCATGCCAACCGGAGTCTAGGCATCGACGATCGCTGGTTTAGCTTAGGTGACAGTCTGATCCTCACCGTCATGGGGCAAATTGCCTTTATGCCAGTGTTAGTTTTAGCCGCGCGTCTCTGTCCTCCGGGAGTGGAAGCCACACTTTTTGCTCTGTTAATGTCAGTTGTAAATTTGGCAGGGCTGCTCTCCTACGAGTCTGGTGCCCTCTTAACCAAGTGGTTAGGCGTAACGGAAACCAACTTTGGCAATTTGGCCTGGTTAGTCATTATTACCAACATCTCCTCCTTGCTCCCCCTGCCCCTAATTAACTGGCTACCAGCAGCCTCCGAAATGCCCGCCGACCACGAAGGAGCAGGCACCATCCACCCAGTTCCGGCGCTTGAGCCAGACACCTCTGCCAGTAAGCATCTCGGTCAGCCCTTTTTGCCTGACCTGATGAATGAACTGATTCACCAACCTGAGCCAATTAAAGAATCCGTCGAATAGGAAATTTATGCTCCTCTCTCAGCTTCAGCCGTCTGCCGATTCATCCATCACCCGTTCCTACAACCGAGAAGAGTGGCAACGGGGCTATCGATCGCTCAAACAAGAATTTGAATACTCGATTGACACCATCACAGGCACTATCCCCCCTGAGTTGCAGGGCACCTTATTTCGCAATGGTCCCGGCTTGATGGACGTAAACGGACAGCCAATCCACCATCCCTTTGATGGCGACGGCATGATTTGTGCCATCACCTTTCAGGATGGCAAAGCCCACTTTCGCAATCGCTATGTGCAAACCGAAGGTTATCTCGCCGAGCAAGCAGCCGGACAAATCCTCTACCGGGGGGTATTTGGCACCGATAAACCGGGTGGCTGGCTAGCCAACGCCTTCGACTTCAAACTGAAGAATATCGCTAATACCAACGTCATTTACTGGGGCGATCGCCTGCTGGCTCTTTGGGAAGCCGCCGAACCCCATCGACTCAACCCTGCCACCCTCGACACCATTGGCCTCGATTTCCTCGATGGCTTACTGGCTCCCGGTTCCCCCTTCTCAGCCCACCCCCGCATCGACCCCGCCTCCGCCTTAGATGGGGGACAACCCGTACTCGTCAACTTTGGCATCAAAACGGGCCTGTCATCCACATTCACCCTGTACGAATTCACCCCTGATGGCAAAGTGGCACGGCAATACGCCCACTCCATCTCAGGTTTTGCCTTCGTCCACGACTTTGCGCTGACCCCTAACTACGCCATCTTCTTCCAAAATCCGGTGTTGTTTAACCCCCTGCCCTTTTTAGCCGGAGTGCGGGCCGCGGGCGAGTGCATCAGCTTCCAACCCAACAAACCAACCCAGATCATTCTGATTTCGCGCACCGACCCCGATGCGCCCCCCTTAGTCCTCGAAACCTCATCCGGCTTTGTCTTTCACCATGCCAACGCCTTCGAGCAAGAGAACGACGTCGTCGTCGATTCCATCTGCTATAACAGCCTGCCCGCCGTTGACCCCGATGGTGATTTTCGCCAGACCAACTTTGAGGCACTTGATCCGGGTCAGCTCTGGCGTTTTCGCATTGATTTGACAACAGGCACCGTCGCCTCCGAACTGATCGACCCTCGTTGCGTCGAGTTTCCTGCCGTCCATCCTGACAAAGTAGGGCGCGACTATCGCTATCTCTATATTGCAGCAGCCCATAACCCAACCGGAAATGCACCCAACCAGGCAATTTTGAAGTGTGACCTGCAAACCGGCGATCGCCAGCTTTGGTCAGCCGCCCCCCAGGGTTACGTCAGCGAACCCGTATTTGTGCCACACCCCAACGCCACCACCGAAGACGACGGATGGTTACTCGTCATGGTCTTTGATGCCGCGAGAGACACTTCCGATGTCGTCATCTTAGACGCCAAAGACTTAAGCGAACCCGTTGCCCGTCTGCATCTCAAGCATCACGTGCCCTACGGCTTGCATGGCAGTTTCACCCCCCAAATCTTTACCCCCGTCAGCGCCATTTCCTAACGGATCGTTGCAACCACCCCCAGACTTTCCTGGGCCAGCCGATTTACCCCACACACCGCATAGGTGCCGGGAGTTAGAGCGATCGCCGTAGTCGAACTCGGCAAAATTCGATGTAAGACCCAACGGTTGGCCTCCTGGCGATACAACGTCCAGGCGCGAGCTGTCGTCGCCGCTTGCCAACTCAACGTGCGATCGACCGTTTGCACCCGTTGCGGCAGATCCGGCTTGGTCGTTGACAACCAGCCAATCACAGGCGGCAAAGCAGGCTGGCGGTAGGTTTGAGATTGAAACGTGTCACGAATGCCCTGTCGGTTTTCTTGAAAAATTCCTACACTATAAAAAATATTGCCCAGTGAAAGCTGCCCACTCGATTGGCGCGTGATATCAACCTGCCGCGTAATTTCCTCTAACGGCCAAGCCTTACCATCCAACTGAGACACCGTATTACCCACATAGACGTGACGTTGGCGCGAGTTACTATCCAGCCACCACTTCAACAACACCGGATAACTTTGGGCAGGCGGGTCAATTCGCCAATAGAGCTGCGGGGCCATGTAATCCACCCAACCCTGCTGCAACCACTTCAGCGCATCGGCATACAGCGCCTCATACGCATCTAACCCTTGAATTTGGGGCGGCTGTCCCGGGCGGTAGATCCCAAACGGGCTGATGCCAAACTTAACATGCGATTTTGTCGCTCGAATTCCATCATAGAGCCGCTTGACCAGCCGATTCACATTCTCCCGTCGCCAGTCTGACAACGAGAGCTTGCCCCCACCTGCCTGATAAGCCTGGTAAGTCTTCTCATCAGGAAACCTCTTGCCCGCGATCGGGTAGGGATAGAAGTAATCATCCAAATGAATTCCATCCACATCGTAGCGACGCACCACATCCATAATCACCGCGTAGGTGTGGTCTTCCACCGCCTTTGCACCCGGATCCATCCATAATAGATTGCCCCACTCATAGACAATGCTGGGTTGCGTCACCGCCAAATGCGGCGCACGATTGACCGTACTCGTCGTGCTTCTCGCCCGATAGGGATTGAACCACGCGTGTAACTCAATCCCCCGCTTATGACATTCCTGAATCGCAAACGCTAACGGGTCATAGAACGGGTTTGGCGCTTTTCCCTGCATCCCTGTTAGCCAATGACTCCACGGTTCCAGCGTCGAAGCATAGAGTGCATCCCCCTCCGGTCGCACCTGAAGAATCAACGCATTAAAATTCATCGCTCGAACTTGCTCAATTAGCGCAATCAACTCAGCTTGCTGCTGTTGCGTCGTCAGATTTTGCTTTGAGGGAAAATCACGGTTCCAAACGGAAGTAATCCACACCGCTCGAAACTCACGCGCATGGCTGACCGACACCGTTTGAGTTGGGTTCGCTAGCACAATGTAGGGAGACGCGATCGCCCCTGCCTGTCCCTGATACACCAACCCCTGATACACACTCACCGCCACATCACCCCGCGTTGTCGCCTGCTGCGATCGTGCCTGCTTCACATCGGGATAACCCGCCACCATATTCGCTTCCACTGCTGCCGCGATCGCCGACCTCGCCCAAGTGGGAATCTGCGCCCCATCTTGAAACAACCGCAGCAGATCCGTTGTACCCGAACTCTTTAAGCCCAACCCACTCACCAACGCCACCCACATTTCCATGCGAGTCATCGTCGCATTCGGGCGAAACGTGCCATCCGGGTAACCTGACAAAAAGCCGCGCTCATACGCCTTCCGAATCGCCGCGATCGCCCAGTGATTTCCACTGTCCTTAAACGGTATATAAGGCCGCTTCACAGGCAGCGGAAACGCCACATCCACAATCACCGCAAACTGCGCCCGCGTCACAGGCTGTTCAGGATAATACCGCCCATCCGGATAACCATTCACAATGCGGCGTTGTGCTAACCCCTCAATAAACGGTTGCGCCCAATGGTTTTGAATATCAGGAAAGCGGGGAGAAGCGATCGCCATAAGCTATTCAGTTAACATTTACCGCTTTTGATATTAGCCGTCACTCATAAAAAAACGCTAAAAAGCAATATCTTGTAGGACTCAGCAACCCAATAGAATTGATCTATCATCCTCAACGCTAAAACCATCTTGACCACAAACTCAAGCCAAATCAACGCAAATATCACCCGTTTGTGTGACAGCGAATGAATCGCTTTAGATGATTTTGTTAAATAAACGATTCGATAATCGATACCAAAGTTTGAGTGAGATAGCATGAGCTTTAAAGGCACGAACGGAGAAACTTCCTACCGTTAATAATTATCGAATGTCAAATCCTACCTCTCAGCCTTCAGAACCTGCGCCATCAAGACATTCTTCTAGATTTAAATTGCCCACAGCCGCGAAAATTACTGCAATTTATCTTGCAGTCGGTTCTCTATGGATTTTCTATTCAGATCGACTACTGAGTGTTCTAGTCACCAGCAATTCTCATTTTGAAACATTTGTACTGTAGCCAGAGTGTCTAAAGACTTGTGCACTCAATGTTATAAACGGCAGAATGCGGGTTTCAGCCATTCATAAACGTTAAAACCGGACGTTTTTATGAGAATCATTCTCA
>DVDV01000216.1 GCA_015296075.1 Leptolyngbyaceae cyanobacterium M33_DOE_097
AGTAGGTGCTGTTGGCGTTCGCTTAACTGGATAGCGAGGGCGTAAGGGGTCGGCATGGTACAAGAACTGCTGGATTTTAGACATCAGTTCTATTCTAGCTGTCTAACTACTCTTGCCTTCATGCACTAGGCATGTTCAATGAACAGTAAGCAAGTCGAACGGGCAATTCAAAAGAGTGCTAAAAAGGTAATCATTGAGAGTGGGCTTGCCTCTTCTCGCGCAGGGAATAAGGAGCTTAGGCATCTTGCTAGCAAGCTTGCCACTCAGCAAACGACTCGTCTAGAAACAGCTCAGATGCTTGGCACACAGCTGGGTCAGATGGTTGTTGAGTATTCTCAGAAATTGAATAAGCAACACCTGGATGCTGGCATTGTCAGGACAATCAGCCTCAAAAAAGCCCTTCCTGCAAGCACCGATTTACCAACCGAAGCACAAACCGCTTCCCCCGTTAGTGGAGGCTCTCAAGCAAACGGAACCTCTCAACCGCTCCCAGACCCAACTCAACCCGAAGCGGCTCAGGCAATTGGTCAAACTGTTGATGAACAAGAAATTGACAATCCCGTTCCTCTCGGTGAGGACACCGTGCCTCAACCCGAAGCGGCTCAGCCGATCGGTCAAACCGTTGATGAACAAGAAATTGACAATCCCATTCCTCCCGATCAGGACACTGTAGCCCAAACTGCCGACCCTGAAGCGATCCTTCAACCGGGAACAGATTCGCAAGAGGAGGACGTTTCCGAACTATCTGAGGAACCTCTAGAGGTGGCACAAGAAGATGATGTTGCTGAAGCAACAGATGCTAGTGCAGTGGATGAGGCAATGAACAATCAGGCAGTCGATACTGAGACAGAACCGACCCCTGAAACTGTTTAAGCTGCCGCTTTGTTAACACTCTAAGCTAAGCTCTTTTGAAAGAAATCTAGGGTCTGCTTTAAACCTCTTGATCCTCCCTAACCCGCCTAAACCCCTGCGGGGATGCGCCAAGGCGTAGAAAAAGGAGGGAATCGTTCGCGTAGCGTGGCACATACCATTCAAAGTCCCCTTTTTTTCTAGCGAAGCGGCACGTAAGCACGGGAATTTAGGGGGATCCTCCAAAACTAAAACACTTTTCCTGGACTTTTAAAGCACGCCCTAGATTAAAAGCGGGTCTTACCAGGGGTTCACTGGAGAACCTGGAGTGGCTTTTTAGGTTCATTCCACCGACCTAGAACCGATCTAGAGCATGAACCTGCTAAGCCACAACTTCAAACCATCGCACCGAGGGTGCTTTTGCTAACAAGTGATTCTTCGCCTGAAAGAACACTTGTAGCTCATCCGAATTCAGCTTGGACTCTAAACGATCCGCCATGCGCCACTCCTCCATCAAAATAAACTCTTCAAGAAGAATTTAATCTTGGAGTAGATTGCATTGACGGCAACCACCGACCTGGCAGCGATAGGCTGAAAACTCCCGCAAAGCTGAACGTAGGGATTTTGCTTGTCCTGACTGGGCTGTTAAATAAACCACTGAATGATGGTGCAGTCGATAAACTGCTCCAGATCTCTTTCTATTGGTGGCTAAGTAGACGAGCATTGCACCCTATGATTGCATAGTGTGAAGAACAGTTTCGGTCTAAAGGCGGCTGAACGCGCCAGCATGCGCTGGGTTGATGTGTGAATCTTGGGGGAAGCTTTATGAAGCCCAGATTTCTTGCTTGGATCGATATTGGCTTGGCATTCTACGCGTTCATTGCGATCGCGATCGCTGAAAGTGGGCTTGGTGTGCTGCTGCCCTCCATTCTAATGACCTATAACTTGACGACTGCAACTGTCACCGCTCTGTTTTTTGGGCAAGTCAGTGGTTATGTGGTAGCCGCTTTTACCAGCAGTTTGCTCAGCCAACGCATCGGGCTAGCGCGGATGATTTTGCTCGCTGCCACAAGCGTGACTACCGCTTTATGTGTCTATGCATCAACGCCCTACTGGTTTGTTATGGTTATGACAGGCACCCTATTAGGGCTAGGCATTGGACTGATCGATGCTGGCATCAATACCTTTGTTGCGCACAAGCAAGATAACGCCAATCTGATGGGGGTGTTGCACGCCTTCTATGGGGTGGGTGCCCTATCGGGGCCAGCCATTGCAACGATGATATTAACGATGGGACTCAGTTGGCGATCGGCCTACTGGGTGTTTGCAGCCATAATGGGGTTGCTCGTGATTAGCATGGTTTGGGTGATTTTGCAGCCTTACCCGTTAATGGATTCATCCACTCAAACAACGGGACAAAATGCGAAAGCCAATCTCAGACTAGCTTTAAAGCGACCGACCGTGATAGTCGCTGGTTTATTTTTGCTGGTCTATGTCGGCATGGAAGTGTCATTGGGCAACTGGGCTTACACCGTAGAAACAATGAGTCGAAACACACCCATTACGGTGGCAGGCTACAGCGTCACAGCTTATTGGTTTGGTCTGACGATCGGGCGCTTAAGCATGGGGCAGTTGATGAAACGACTTGGAGCAACCCGATTAATGGATGTTTCCCTGGTCTTGCTGACGGTCGGCCTACTGGTTTGGTGGCTATTGCCTCAACAACTCTGGAGCTTGCCGTTAATTGGGTTTGCCTTGGCAGCAATTTTTCCAACAACGATTTGGTTGATGCCGCGACGAATTCCTGCGGCTCTGGTGCCTGCGGCGATCGGTTATTTGTCCAGTGTGGCGAGTGTTGGAGCGGTGAGCATTCCCACAGCAGTGGGTTGGTTGGCAAACAAAATTAACTTAGAGGTAATTCCCATATTGATGTTGCCATTGGCGATCGCTATGCTAATGCTTCATCGTTGGTTAGCCAATCAAGATCGGCTCACACACTAAAGCCTGCGGTCAGGAATGGCAAAATTTGTCACTGCGTAATGTATAAACGTTTTCTGGACAAACTTCAAAAGCCTCGACACAAAAAATCTAAAGCTGCCATCAAAAATATTCACATTCATCATCCTAAACATCTCAATCAGAGGTACGGTCGAGCGCTGGATTTTGACTACCGATAAGGTAAAAAAGCAGTTTTATATATCTCTGAGATTTGTTTAATGTTTTAAGCTCAACGCGTGCTGCCATAAAAAAGCAATACATCAGCATTGGCAGTTCAGCCTATTTGAGGCCCAGTCTGAATGGAAGCGTGAATGAGTCAGATGATTCGCGATCAACACAATTCATTGACCTATCATCATTTTTTGAATTCGTTTGGGTACGCTAGCTAGTGCATTGATCAACCCTTTAACGTAGTCCTTAACTGTTATCGAGAAGATAAGCTTTGTAAAGTTACACGTAATCGACTGGCACTTAGGCTACTTAAAGAACTTCATTCAATCTGTTCCCGTGCTGCAACGAAAACTATGAAAATGCCTGAGTCGCACCTGGAATCGCTCCTCACTTGCACCTCAACGTCTCGCAGTAAAGAATTAGCCAGACTCAAAGCAGTGTACCAGTTCCAGCTATTAGAACTTGCACCCGATCAAGTGTTAGACGATTTGGCAGAACTGGCGGCTGATTTATGTCAAACGCCGATCGCGATGATTGGTTTTATGGGGGGCGATCGCCAGTGGATTAAATCAAAAGTGGGCACTACCTTAACTGAAATTCGGCGAGATCTGGCTTTTTGTAACCAAACTATTCATCAAACAGATGTCTTTGTCATTCCAGATACACTGAATGATCCTCGCTTTGCGACCCACTCGTTTGTAATTCACGAGCCTTATATCCGATTTTATGCGGGCGCCCCTCTCATCACCTCCGGCGGGCACGTCTTAGGGACGTTATGTGTGATTGACTCTGAACCGCGTGAGCTTAGCTCAAAACAGCGAAAAGGCTTGCAAACCCTGAGCCAACAGGTAGTCGCACAGCTGGAGTTAAAACGAAATACAACAAAATTGCGCCAACTGCTGCCTGAAATGAAGCAGCTAAAACAACAATTAATGACACAAGAATCCATCAGTCAGCAGGATTCGGTGTTATTTAACCTGGCTAATCAAATCCGTAATTCTTTAGATCTAGACACAATTTTACAAACAGCGGTGAGTGAGATTCACACATTATTGCAAGTCGATCGCTGTGGCTTTTTGTGGTGTTTGCCGTTGGGCGATCAGTTTAGTTTCACAGTCACACACGAAGCCAAAGATATCGAGATTCCCAGTGCGTTAGGTGAGTTGTCAGTCGAGCCAGATTCTACTTTAATCAACGCCATCCTAAATCTCGAATTACTGCAGGTAGAAGATAGTTCTGCCCGTTTAAACCGTCTGACGTTGGGTGATCAAGCACTGCTACAACAACTGCAAACCACCTCAATGATGCTACTGCCACTTAGAACTCATTCGGGGCAGTTAGGTGCGATTATGTGCCATTACTGCACGGGGTCGCGGCGATGGCTCGACAGCGAGGTACGCTTACTAAAAGCGGTTACTGATCAGATTGCGATCGCCCTTGACCAGGCAGAACTGTTTGCCCAAACCCGCGCCACAGCCCTCGCAGCCCAGACTCAGGCTGCCTACTTAAGCGAAACGCTCAAGCAACTCCAGCAGACCCAAATGCAACTGGTGCAACACGAGAAAATGTCGAGCCTGGGGCAACTTGTCGCAGGGGTAGCGCACGAAATTAATAACCCAGTTAATTTCATTAATGGCAATATTGCCTACGCAACGGACTATGTGCGTGATTTATTAGGACTGTTGCAGCTTTATCAAGATGCTTACCCCAGCCCAACGGAAGCAATTCAAGAACGAGAAGAGTCGATCGATCTGGAGTTTTTAGCAGAAGATCTGCCCCGGCTTTTATCGTCGATGCGAATGGGGTCTGACCGGATTCGGCAAATTGTGCTATCGCTCAGAAACTTTTCTCGCTTAGATGAAGCTGAAATGAAACCAGTGAATATTCATGAAGGGATTGACAATACTTTACTGATCTTAAGAAATCGGCTAAAGCTAACGAGCGCTAAATTTGAAATTCAAGTCGTCAAAGAATACGGGAATTTACCTTTGATTGAGTGTTACGCTGGACAGCTCAATCAAGTGTTTATGAATATTCTTAGCAATGCGATCGATGCATTAGATGAAATGCCAAACCCTATCATTACTATTTCTACAGAAATTGTCTCTCGTTCAGCTGGTGATAACTTAAGCAGTCAGATACTATCTCAACCAGATAATTTAATAATTCGGATTCGAGATAATGGCGCTGGCATGACAGAGATAACTCAACAGAAGCTATTTAATCCATTCTTCACCACCAAACCCATTGGTAAAGGTACTGGACTGGGGCTTTCTATCAGCTATCAGATCGTAGTCGAAAAACATGGTGGAGTTTTGAAATGCACCTCTGAAGTTGGCAAAGGAAGCGAATTTTGGATTGAGATTCCTGTTAGACAGCCTAATTATCCCTCTTCAGGTTTGTAAAAAACTATGAAATGATTAGCATTTCATGTTTGCCAGGGGAAGTCTGAAATTAAACGCTAATGATGACTTGTTCATCCATTTCTGCACTATGCCAGATGCTACGCTAAGCCCACCCATCATTCTTGCACTTGATGATAGCCTTGTTATTCATCAACTAATTAAACAAGCGTTAGAGCCAGACTATCAGGTTATAACTGTTGATAATGCAGTTGATGCGCTGTCAATTATTTACCATCAATCGATCGCAGTGCTTCTTTTAGATGTGCAAATGCCAGATGTTACCGGGTTAGAGTTTTGTCGCACAATTCGAAGTCTGCCGCAGTTTCAACATTTACCCGTTGTGATGGTGACTTCTCAAGATAGTCCGTTTGACCGGGTCAAAGGACGTTTAGCTGGTGCAACCGAATATCTTACCAAACCCTTTGACGCAGAGCAGTTACGCGAAACCGTGCGTAAGTTCGTTCACACCTCCCCTGCGTCGCCTGCAGAGTCATTTTCACTTCATGGCAAAGATCCGGTATAAAAGCATCGGTGCAATGTCATGAATCGGCAAAACGTGCTGTGCAGCTCCCAGGGCGATCGCCTCTTTTGGCATCCCGAAGACAACGCAAGTTTGCTCATTTTGAGCAATAGTCACTCCTCCGGTTTGGGCGATCGCCTGTAGTCCATCAGCCCCATCGCGCCCCATTCCCGTTAAGAGAATGCCAACAGTAGACCTTGGATAACAGGTTGCAACCGCTTGAAATAACACCGTCACTGAAGGCCGATGCCCCGCTACAGGAGGCAAACTGCTAGTCAGAAACCGTCCATGCGCATCGAACTGCAAGTGTTTTTGTTCCGGGGCAAAGTAGACATTGCCAGGTCTGGGAAACTCACCTGGTTGTGCAATTGTCACCCGTAAAGAGCATTCTGCCGCAAGCCAATCAACCAGCCCTTGCAAAAAGCCTTCGCTGATATGTTGAACGCACAGAATAGGGACTGGAAAGTCAGCAGGAAGCTGTTTTAAAATTTTGTGAAGAGCTTGAGGGCCACCCGTAGAGGCTCCAATTGCAACGACTTTAAACGATGAAAAGGTTGGATTTGATCGGAGTGAAGAAAAAGGTTTGATAGATGCTGGTTGGGGTATGATTGGTTCAATTTTAGGTGTGTGACGAGTAAAAACTTTCACCCCTGCTAAGACTTTGATGCGGTTAATCAGATTTTGTTTGACTTGCTCATAGTCTGCCAGTGAGTCAATAGTAGGTTTTGGAAAAACGTCTAACGCACCTGCTTGAAGCAACTCAAACACGTTATGAGGATCTTCTTGTGCATGTACTGATGCACTAATCACAAGAATTGGACGAGGATAATCAGACATAATCCGTCGTGTCAGTTCTAACCCATCCATTTTAGGCATATGCAGGTCAGTGCAAATTACATGGGGCTGCACCGTGGGAATTTGCTCTAAGGCTTCTATACCATTTGCAGCGGTTCCCACAACATCAATGGCCGGGGAACTGGTCAAAATGCGCTTGAGAATGGTCAAGGCGACGGGTGAATCTTCGACTAAGAAAACACGAATGGGAGTGACTTGGTTCATATCAACCGTTTTAGCGTTGACAGCAAAACTTCTTGATTGAAGCTGCCTTTCGTAATGTAAGCGTTTGCCCCGACTTCTGCACCTCGACGTTTATCTTCATCGCTTGCTAAAGATGTCACCAGGATGATAGGTAGCTCACTGTGTTCAGGATACTGACGAATTTTAGCGGTTAACCCTAAGCCGTCTAAATGCGGCATTTGGACATCACTCACAACCGCATCAACAGTATGAGATCGCAGCTTATTCAGCCCATCTAACCCATCGATCGCCGTAATTACCTGATAACCTGCCGTTTCGAGAATTCGTTTTTCCTGAGTGCGCGTCGCGATCGAATCTTCGACTAACAAAACTGTCGGTTTGCTAGGGGCAAGCGGATGTGTCTGTGTAATAGAGCATGATCGCGATCGTGACTGTGCCGACTTAATTAAATCCTGTGGGTTGAGTACCATGCAGACATCCCCAGTGCCTAAAATCGTTGCCCCAGAGATATTACGAACTCGTTTAAGCAACTGACTTTGGGGCTTAATTACGACATCTTGTTCATCAACTAAAACATCCACAATCACACCTAATTGCTCTTGTCCAACTTGCAGAATAATACAAGAAAGAACCGTGTATTGGGCTAAGCCAGAAGTTGGTGGCGGCAGCTCTAGCAGGTCAGCCAGTTGAGCGATCGAAATCGGTTGTCCATCTCGAATGATTGTGTCATGCCCCTCCAATGGAAAGATCTCTTCAGCGCGAATTAAGCAAGCAGTTCGGACAAACTCAACTGGAATCGCAAACAGCATCTCATTAACTTGCACAATCAAGACATGGGCTGTTGCCAGCGTAATGCCGAGTCTGACACGGAGCAGACAGCCCTTACCCGAAACAGACTCAACCTCGATCGCCCCCTTTAACTTCTCGACATTGGTTTGCACAACATCTAGCCCGACACCACGCCCTGATACTTCCGTGACTAGGGGAGCTGTCGAAAATCCGGGTGTGAAAATGAGCGACTGAATCTGGCTGGGTGACATCGCAGCTAATTCATCTTCCCGATAAAGGCCCCGCCTGAGTGCTGTTTGTTTGATTTTATCTAGATTCAGTCCGCGACCATCATCGCTGATCTCTAACATGATGTTGGTAGATGTTTGGTAAGCCCGTAATCGAATGGTGGCAGTTTCTGGCTTACCCAACCGCCTGCGTTCTTCGGGTTGCTCAATCCCATGATCGATCGCATTCCGCAGCATGTGCATGAGTGGATCTTTCATTTCTTCTAGCAGTCGTTTATCGGCAAGGGTATCTTTGCCTTCCAGGATTAGCTCAACCGATTTTCCTTCCTGTTGCGCGAGATCTCGCACCATGCGTGGAAAAAGGTTAAAAATTGTGGAAAATGGCAGCAGGCGCAATGTACGAATTCCCGCTTCTAGATCGCTACTCAACTGTTCTAGACGCGTTGTGTCTTCTGAAAGAGAGCTGCGCAGGGTTTTGATTAACTGCCCTAACTGTTCTAAACGTTCTTCTGTGCGATGATAAAACGTCTCCAGACGTTGTGGTGTACTATCTGTTTGCTGGACTTGGCTAAATGCAAATCGATTAACGAAAAGATCCCGATTCCAATCCTCCCACAGGTTTGAGATCGCCTCAATTTCCCCCAGTCGATGGGCAATCCGAATCTTTGTCACCGTCAGTTCACCAGCCTGGGTCATCAACGTGTCGAGGTTGCGTGTTCCCACCCGGATCGTTTCAATCCGGTAGTTTGAGGCATGGGGATTAGTGACAGCCTGAGACGTGGAGAAGTTTTGCGCTTGAAGCGTGACAGCTTCAGACACAAGATGGCTGCTTGGGGCATTTCTTTCTTCTGCCTTCTGGTCGCGGCTATCTCCATTCGGTTCTACCGCAGCCACTCGTTCATGGTCGTCCGTTTCTGGCTCCTGATTGTCCACTGCTAAGCTTTTACAGTCTGGCTTTACTCCTGCTTCAGGCTCGCTATGCTGTGCTTCTTGTCCCGCAGTTTTTTCTGCGCCCATTAACTCCGCCAGTGCCCGAAAGGTATCTACCCCAGCAGGTTCACCCGTCACCGCCTCCTGCACTAATTTGCGAATTGCCGCGATCGCGTGAGCTAAGCGCTCATATAATGTCTGACTTACAGCCTTTATCGATGAGTTTTCTTGATGTTTGAGTTGTGTTAACACATGCTCAATTTGATGTGCTAAAGTGCCAACGTCTTTAACTCCCAGCATGTTGGCATCTCCTTTGAGGGAGTGGGCCTCGCGCATGAGAGTTTCTAGCACTGTCAGGTCATCAGGGTGCTTTTCGAGATGCAAAAATCCATCATCTAGATTTTGCAAATGTTCTTCACTAGCGGCCTTAAAAACAACTCTTAATTCTTCATCTTCGATCATCATGGGAGTTTGCTGGTTAGAGGGTAAGGATGTGGAGCGTGTGGTTTCATAATTTGACCCAACTTGAACCATCCTTTAAACGATGGTTTTTAGCTCTTGGGCGGCATCGTTAAGCCGTTTGGTACCAACTTTGATCTGGCTGATACCCGCAGCAGTTTCACGGGCGGCAAGGTTAAGGGAATTCATTGCGCCGACGACTTGTTGCACCGCGATCGCCTGTTGATTAGAAGTCAAGGCGATTTGCTGACCATTCAAAGTGATAGTTTTGACAGCATCTACAATTTTGTCAACGGTTTTAGTGCCTTCGTCTGTTACCATCACGGTTGAATTGGTTGAATTCTGAATTTCAACAACCAGCGCATTAATTTTTTCGGCTGATTTCTTGCTCTGGTCGGCTAATTTACGAATTTCGGCTGCAACAACTGAAAATCCTTTGCCATGCTCGCCCGCTCTTACAGCTTCGACTGCTGCATTGAGGGCTAGCATGTTGGTCTGATTTGCCAGGTCACTGACTAGCGTGGAGATTGAGCCAATTTGGTTTGTGTGTTCACTCAAGCGCAGAATTTGAGTTGCAATTTCTCCCACTTTTTCGCGCAGGCTCGCTCGACTGGTTTGCCCATCTTGTGTCCGACCATCGACTAACAGTAAGACTTGCTGGGCGCCTGTAGCAGAGGCCTCTGCTTGCTCGGCTGACTGCCGTGAAGATGCGCCTAACTCATCCATCGTGGTTGTCGTTTGATTGACGGATGTGGCTTGCTGCATGGCACTGCGCTCTTGCTGCTCGATTGTGGCGACAATCTCAGTCGTCGAAGCGGCGATCGCGCTCGCAGATGCATTCATGCGTTGGGCGGTACGGCTAATCACCCAGAAGCCGATCAGTATAGAAAGAAGCAGGGATGCACTCGTGACCATCAGCACGACCAGTCTTAAGTTATTGAGCGCATCTTGTTGTTGTCGAATTGCGGTTGAGACTGCTTCCGCTTCTCGGCTTTGCATTTCTTCGACGAGAGCCGTAATGTCATCGGCCTTTTGACGATTCTCTTGGCGGCTCCACGTTTTGATTGCCTGGTCTAGCTTGTTTTGCTCGACCAGTTCGATGACGTCTGATTGCAGTCTTCTCAGATCATTCAAGATAGACTCGACCTTTACTGCAATTTGGCGATCGCCCTCATTTTGGACGATCGTCATTAACTGTGCTAACAGTTGTTTAGACCGATTTTGAGATTCTTGGTAGCTAGATAGGGTCTTCTGAGTTTTGCTTAACAAATATCCTTCAAAGGCTTTGTCACTGCTTTGCACACTCACAGCTAAATCATTCACAACGGAGTCAACTTGTTCAGAGCGGTAGAGATCACTTGAGCGCTGGTTGACCGTGTTGATATTAAAAATCGTTGCGATCGCGGATAAGACCAACGCCGTTAAAGGAATCATGTATCCGCCGATAATCCAATACCTCAACCTCCAGCCTCGCTTGCTTTCCATCTTGTATCCTCCTTAAAGGTGAATGAGCTTCAGAATTCCCAGATGTTGCTGACATTGCACCCTTCGTCATAAGACTTTTTATTCAGGAAAATAATTAGACAACGCTCTGCAATTTATAAGCTGCGTCATTGAGTTGGTGCGTGCTAACCCGCGTTTGACTGATGCCACTAGCAGTCTCTTTGGCTGAGATATTCAAAGTATTCATTACCTGTAGAATTTGTTGCACAGCGGCGGCTTGTTGATTAGCATTCAGCGATATCTGTTGAATGTTTAGCACCATACTGTTAACCGCGTCTGTAACGTTAGTAAACACTTCCACCGTTTTCTCAGTCATTACCGCCCCTTGGTCAGCAGTCTTCGCACTTTCATCGGTCATGACAACAGTGGAACTAATCGCCCCTTGAATGTCAGTGACTAAGCCATTAATTTTTTCAGCCGATTTTCTACTTTGGTCAGCGAGCTTGCGAATCTCAGCGGCAACCACAGCAAACCCTTTCCCTTGTTCTCCGGCTCGAACCGCTTCAACAGCCGCGTTGAGAGCAAGCATGTTGGTCTGGTTGGCTAGATCACTGACTAGCCCTGAGATAGTACCGATCTGTTTTGTTTGTTCGTTCAGACGTAGCATCTGCTCGGCTACTGCACTGACTTTTTGGCTGAGGGCTGCCATCCCCTCCAGGGTGCGGGTGACAGTTTGATTTCCTTGATCGGCTAAAGCCAGGACTTGTTGGGCACTGTTAGAAGCCGTTTCGGCTTGCAGGGCAGATTGTTGGGCTGAGGCACTCAGCTCATCCATCGTCGTCGTCGTCTCATTCACAGAGGTTGCCTGTTGAGACGCTGTTCGCTCTTGCTGTTCAACGGTTGCTGCAATTTCGTTGGAAGAAGACGCGATCGCACTTGCAACTTGATTAATTGGGCGGACAATTTCGCGAGCAATAAAGAATAACACCAGTGAGCCAAATAGGATAGCGATTGTGGTACCACCTAAGGAAACCATATCGGCTAAAAAGGCCATTTGTTTGGCTGTGGCTTGTCGCTCTGCTAGCAGTAAATCCTCAACTTCTGTCATTTCTGCTAATTTTTCTCGCAGCTCATCCATAATCTGTCTTCCCTTGCCTGACAGAACAATAGAGAGAGCCTGCTGACGTTTTCCCTCCTGCGTTAGTTGAATGGTTTCTGCAAGGTTTGTCATTTTGGTTTTGGCAAGTTGCTTGACTTGCTCTAGCCGCTTGACTTGCTCTGGGTTATCTTGAATTAATTTGTTGACCCCATCAAAAGCTTGCTCAAGTTTGCTGATGGACGTGTTGTAGGGTTCTAAATATTCTACTTTTTGGGTCAGAATGTAACCGCGTTGACCTGTTTCAGCCTCAACTAAAAGTTTAGCAATATCTTCTAAATCACCCTCAACTTGGTAAGTATGGCTCACCCAATTATTTGACTCAACTAACTTACTCGTTGTGATCTTTGAGACGATACCGATCACAACCATAACCGTAAACACTGAACCAAACCCTAGCGTTACAACACGACCCAACTTAAAATTATACTGCATCTTAAGCCTCTTCATTGACAACTAATACATCTGAAGTTAAAAGTTTTGACAAATTGATAATGCTCATCATTCTGTCTTGGTAGGGTACGACCCCTTGAAGATAGTCATCCCTATCAGAGTGCATTGCAATTGGGACTGCTGTTATTTGCGAGGGATGAATGTACATCACATCAAAAATGTCATCAACAGCAATACCAACAACTCGCTGATCTAAACCGACAACGACTGCCTGAGGATTTACTCGCGCTCCGGTAGTCGGCAAATCAATTACGTTGTTGAGATTGATTAGAGTGACAATTTCACCCCGTAAGTTAATGTTGCCAACAATGTGTGGTGGACAACAGGGAACAGGCGTAACCCTATGGATCTGAGTAAATTCGTGTACAGTCTCCAGATCAAAACCAAAGTACTCACCTCCTAAGCCTACAACTGCCAGAGGCATTAAGTCCGCTGCATCTTGTTCAGCGATCGCTGCTAACAAAGCAGCGGTTCGTTCACGCAAAATCTGCTGTTCTTGAAAACTGAAATGCGTATATAAACCTGGTTCGCTGATTAATTCAGAATTATGTTTTAAGCCATTACGAACAGCGCCATTTTTCGTAATCGCTCTTTGATCCAGCACCTTCTCAACTTCATAATATTGCACTAACTTTTCAGGATTTAGGAGTGTGATAATTTCACTCTCAAGGGTAGCAATACCCATCACCCAATCATGCTGTGAATTGTTGATTAACTGATGTGATAGACTGGCCTGAATTTGCTGGGGAGAGATCGCCTGCACTGCATCGACCTGATTAACGATCATCCCAATCCGTTGAGTCTGACACTGCAACACAATCATGCTGTCGCTCAGGCTCAAGGGCAAATGAGGTTGACCTAAGTGCTGATACAAGCCGATTACAGGGATCAGTTCTCCGCGCAAATTAATTACCCCTAAGACTCCGGGCGGGGTATCTGCGATCGCGGTCACCTCCGGCAAAAAGAAAATTTCTTGTACTGTTGTAGCGGGTATGCCGTAGCGCAATTGATTAAGTTGAAACGTTAAGTAAGAATCATTGTTCATAACAGCATTGAAGTTCAGATTGGTTTAAACCTGCCGATAGTGAGAAAGGTATTCTCTTAGCTCAGCAATAGTTTGTCGGTTATTTGCATTGACAGATTGCTCTTGAGGTAGACCCTGTAACACCTCTAACAGCGATCGCCAGGTTTTTTGGGCCTGTTTTGCATTTCCTTCCCGCTCATATATAGAACCCAACTCTTGATAAGCAGAAACAGCATTTGGAGTTAAATAAATAATGCGTTTTAAGAATAATTTTGCACTGTCAATATCACCTTGTTCTTCAGCAATTTGAGCCAGTAAATAATAAGGTTCGGTGGCGAGTGCATTAATCTGAAGGGCTTGCTGACAGGCTTCAGTCGCTTGGGTGTATTGACCTAAATTGGCATGAGCTTCTGCTAGTAAACAATAAGCTTGAAAATGTTGGGGTGCGAGGCTCACCAGGTGTTGAGCTGTTTGAATTGTGTCAGTATAGGCTTCTTGCCTGAGCGATCGACGCGCTTGATCGAAAAGAGCTTGGTGTGATGAGGGTTGTGTGTTTGTTGGGGATGCGGTTGGCTGGCTCTTGCTTGCTTGCCTTATGAGAGGCGTGAGAGCAGCTTTTGGGGCTGAGGAGGCTTTCTGGGAAGTGGTGTTTGTCGGATGGTTTAGGATGGGTAGGTTGAGTTCTCGCTGGTAAACGATCGATTGTGGAAAACTCTTGATTAAAAATGATTGCGTATTTTGTCTGTATAACTCCGTATGACCTGGTAGTAAAACTCCGCCTGGAGCCAGTGAACAATAAAACTTCTCTAAAATGCGGGCAATTGTATTGAAGTTGAAATAGATAAAGACATTACGACAAAGAATCAGATCTAAATTATGGATTTTAGAGTTGTAATCAGGGTAGGGATCCTGTACTAGATTACCGAATTGAAAGGTCACCATTTGGCGGATGCTGGGGTCAATCTCCCAACTCTTGCGGTGGGGACGAAAGTATTGGTTTTTGAGTGTCGGTTCTGTTGTCCGAAATGACCAATCACTGTAGATTCCTTGCTGTGCGATCGCGATCGCTGATTGGTTAATGTCTGTACCTAAAATTAGAATGTCCCAAGCTTGATAGTCTGGAATTAATTCTTTGATTAAAATGGCAAGCGAGTAGGCTTCTTCACCCGTCGAGCAACCTGCGCTCCAAAGCCGGAGTGTAGGCCGATGTGGTTTTTCGTTGGCTGTGTCAGAGCGAATTAAACTGAGTTGACGTTTGCGATCAATCAGCTCTGGCAAAAGTTGATGTTTGAGTAACCCAAACTGCCCCTGGTCACGAAAGAAATAACTTTCAGTGACGCTCAGCAATGCAATCAGTCTATGCCATTCCGTTGCGCTACAAAGCGATCGGCTTTGGGTCATCAAGTACAAATAGTAATCGCTAAACGAAGCTAACCCCAATGCAGCGATTCGAGTCTGAATGGTTTTCCTCAAACTATCTTGATGTTTGAGATGAATGTGGAATCCCAGGGTGTCAGCGATTAGATCAATAATCTGTAACAGACTACGGTCGTTACTGGGCTGAGATACGGCATGAAAGGTGGAGCGATCGCTAATCATCATGGTTATCACTAAAGAGCTATCCGTCAGGCTGTCGCCTTGACAATTGCATCAGGCGTTCACGTTGGGGCAATACCAGCGTTTCTACGCATTCTGCGAGTTCTAGTGATAGTTTTCCCATTTCCATCCGGGGATGGGGTTGGCATGACATATTGCATTGATTATTCAACTACCGTTACATTCGGTCGCTGTATGGCTGCTCACGTTTTGAATCGCTGGCTCACCAGCTTTTGCAGCGAGTGGTTCAAGCGCAGGGTTTTGATTGCTGGATAGAATGTCCTGCCAGCATCGCTTACCAAACAAACGGATTGACCTGTGAAGTTTCCCGTTCACAACTGAATTACATCAGTGACTTGCAGTTTGCCACGGTGATAGTTATTGTGCGTCACCCCTAATCCATGTTGGCGATGATGCTGGTCTAATTCCTCTTTTCTGTCTTCTAGTACCCGTGAAATCACCCCTTGATAGCAGCCAGTTAGGCGCTTTAGCACTGAAATACCGATCGCCCATTTCTCCGTATGCAGTAACTCTGGCTGATTGTTATACTCAATCAGCTTGTCAATTGCGCGATTGACCTTGCTGTCTGCGCCTTGGGTTGAGCGTTCGCGTTTTGGTCTGGGTTCGCTCGGTTTGCTCAGTTGGGTTGGCGTAACCGTTGCTTCTGGATGCGGCTGCCTTGCAATCTGAGCTTTGGTTGAAACCTGGTTGAGTTGACTTTCAACGAACAGGGTCATGACTTCGGCGAGGCGATCAAGTTTAGCCTCTAGCCCGCTTGAGACGGCAGCCTCTTCGGTTTTTGAGATGACTGGGGGGACTTCTGGCTTTGCGGCAGAGAGGGGAGTTTGGGCGATCGCGGGGGCTGGCTCCTGCTCGGGTGCTGGCTGCTGCTCACTCTCCTGCTCTAGCCGTTGATCGACCCATTGCAACAATGCACTCATACGGTTGATCTGGGTATCGTCAGGGTCAAGCCCTAAGCGGTCAAAGATAGATTCCAGCAGCGCTCGGTCAGTGAGCCAGATGCCAACACTGGTGCGCTGTCTTTTTAGTTGTTCACCATCACTGGAATCAAGCATAGGTTCTTGCAGTTCCACAGGTTCTCGTGTTTCTTGCTGGGGCTGCTGCCAAGAGCCTGCAAAGACTTCAATTGGCTTGATGCCTCCATAACCCAACTTAATCCCCTTTCGACCGTCTACATTGCCTTTACCGTCGCTGATCAGGTAGTCACTGTAATGCCGATTTGCTGCCAGCGATCGCCGCAGGTCTGGGTTTTGCTCATCCAACACCGCAAAATGCCCTTGAATTTGAGCCTTAAACTCGATTTCTGAAACGCGGGGGGGACAATACCAATAAGTGGCGATCGTGGCGTAGATGCTGCGAAACAGGTGCGTGTAGAGGTTGTCCCGCCCTTCGCGGCGTGGCACCAGATCCGTAAAATGGCGATCGCAGGACTTGGCGACCGCCTCGCTATATTTGGCATTAAGTTGCTCTGCGGTCATGCCCTCAGTCTTGATCCAGCTTCGCAGTTGGGCGAGTGCCTGACAGACTCGCTCTGCCGTCGTCAAAGTCGGAATTTCAAATGAGAGTATTTGGGTTTCTTTGCGGCGTTTGAGTGCCCCGGTGAAGATGACGCTCCAACGGTTAGTCGGATGTGGCTCGAATTGAGCAGTTGAGAGGATCTCGCTCGATCGCCGGCCTGTCAAAACGGTGAGTCCGGCGGCTACGTCGGCCCACTCACGCGACTCAAGTAATCTCACAGCTTTTGCGACGATCGCATCTGGATTTTCTAAAAATTGCTGGTTCTCGTTACGCTCGGCGACGCGGGCACTAATGCCGTTGTTCATTTCGATCCATTCAGCAGTTGTAAAGTTCATAGACTCTAGAGCGAAATGATCTTCACCCAATGTGTCTTTAATTGCATTACGAACTGCTGTCATCAAATTACGCTGCTGTTTCAGCGTTGGTAGCCCATGCTCAGCCCATTGTCGCTTCATCCAATCAGCCCACAGTCGAGCCTGTCTACGTCCCTTTGCGGTGTCAGGTAGCTCACGAATGGCAGGGAGGTAGTGATCATGAATCAGTGCTAAAAGCCATTTCGGAGTCGCCATAGTATCTTAGATCCAGGTAGATGTAGATAATAACCTGTATCGGTAGAGATAGAGCAACGTTTTAGTGCAATTTTACCAATCCGTTTTTTGACATGAACACGCTGACATAATCTGTTGGGCGATCGCGTCACCCCTGGAAAAACATGCGGCTCTACATTGCAGATAGTTGTGGCTTTTGTGGCTTTTGGTTGAGTTTTTCTGCGCCTCCCAGAAGGGTAATCCACACCAGAAAGACAACTCCGTGCAGCAGCGTGATGGCGAGTAGAGAGCCTGTGAGCAAATAGGTAATTGTGCAAGCAACTCCGAGCCAGCCAACCAAAATTAGAAATACCGGGTTGAAAAAGCATGGATTGCCCGTTTTTTGGAGTGTAATTGCCTTAAACGGGTAAAAAGCAACAAACAAGATCAGACCCGCGATCGCCCAGATAAACCAGATTTGCTCGGTAACTGCTGCTCGTGGTGACGGCAACAGCAACACTCGAAAAATAAATTCTTCGACAACCGCAGGCAAAAAACACCAACGGATTGCTGCAATTAAATACTGCCATCGCACTGTTCTCCAGGGTTTAAACTGCAAAAAACGCAGGGCAAATCCGAGTGGCAAAGCGACCAGGCTATAGCCCAACAACGCCCAAAGTGTAACGTTCCATTCCCACTGATTAGGCAGTTTTACGGCTCCAAATACGCGCGTAAACAAAACGGACACAATCGGTATCTCTGTTCCCGGTAAAGTCCAGAGGCCAAAAGCTTGAGTCGGGGCGATCGGTGTAATATCGGGATTGTTGCCGCCGACCTGGTTCGTTCGCAAAAACCAGAGTTGGGCACCATGCTTCAAAAACAACACACTCAAATCATCCTGTGCTTGCCGGGGTAGAATGGTGCGCCAACTCGCAAGGGCTGACACAACATTTTGCGTGCCATCGGGGGCTGTACGACTAAACTCACGCTGTTCAGTGGATGCCCCAGATAAAATGGCTGCATTAGTCTGCCAATCGGGTCGGACAATGCCGAGGGGAATTAACTGAGTTTGCAGATCTTCGCCCAAGGCAATCAACCGTTCAAACCGTTTGACTGTGGGATCGGCAGGATGCGATGACCACCATTGTTGAATTGCAGGACTCGCCTCAACCGTTTCGCGAATCTGTTGAATCGTTAAAAATAACGCCTGATTCGAGTCTTGGACACAGGAAGTTGCAGGTGTGACGTTAGCAGCTCCCGTACCATCACCTGTGCGGTAGCGAGCAGTAATAATGCTCAGCTGCCGATCTAACTCCGTCAGGGGGGAAAGGCGGGTGCCACCAAAGTCATAGTCCTGCGCGATCGCATCGAGTTTAACTAGCACATCTGAGACAGGGCGCGTGCCCATCCAGCCCCTTTGCAGGTTGCCCATGTAGTTTGTCCAGGTGTTCGTTCCAGCAATAAATCCTTCGATATTTGTGGCATACACTTGTTGATAGTTCAGATCAAACTGTAACTCTTGTGTGAATGGGTCACGCACCACTTCCGCAATACCATAGGAAAAATGGCCTGTGACCGTTCCCATCATGGCACCTTCGCCACTACGACCACCCCTCCCCCCAAATAGGTGCATCACCAACGCACGATCGCCTGCTTGCCAACCTGCGATCGCATCTTCTGATGTCTTTGCCGTTGTATCAACTAATCGTGTCTCAATTGTCCCTTTCTTTTGATCTGTATCCTTCCAGTTTTGATAGCTAATTAGATCTAGCCCCTGCGCCTGCTCAAATAGAACTTGCTGGGGTTGAAGTTGAAACAGCGATCGCGGTTTAATTGCCTGCACAGTAAACAGCCCAGTTTTATCTTGGGCACCGTAGAGATACCAACCTGCGCTTCCGGCGGGAGAGATTTCTAACTCGCGGGGGGTTGAGGCGTAGACACCAAACCCATCTACAGGCTGCTGCGGAATCCGCACAATTTCTTTGATGCCATCAAATTGCCCTGTGGCGTTGTTGTAGTGCTGCACCTGAAACAGCTCGCTGGGGCAGGGGGACTGACCCGGGCAGGCGGTTGGAACAAATTTAGGTGGGTTTGATTTGACCGTTCCCAAAATTTTGACGAGTGTGTAATATCGACCTGTTTCTAATCGCGGCTCAGCCTCGATCTGCAAGACGTTGTAACTGGCTAAGCGGGGTCGATTTGCTTTGGTTAGGGATACGATAACGTCATCTTTGGGTCTGGCTCCAGCGATCGCCTGTAATGGCCCTACCCGCGCTCTGCCATTCAACCGTTCAGGGTACAAATTGCCTGTCGTACCCAGGTTTGCTTCAACGGCAGGCGTAAATTTGACAGACTGTGTGACAGCCGCAACATACTTTTGTACAGCTGCATCCTGGCTCCATTCCAACCGAATCTTTTGGCCTATCAGATCAGCCGCTGCAGCCGGGGCATGATACACCTGCATCCAGACCCAATCACTTTCTGCGGCTTGCGGGTCAGGTAAAATCAAGCGCCCGACCCAATCCCCAACGGGACGATAAAGCTCTCCTGATAACGTTTGTTGAATCGGATAATACTCTGGTTGATTAAAAGGCGCTCTGCCCGTAATCGCATAGTGAGATTCCCAAGTATGACCCGCACTGGTTGAGAGAAAGATTGTCGCCACGATCGCGCAGATCATCCACCCAAACCGACGCCACATCTTCCTTAGCTGAGTGGTGGAAAACTGAAACCGCGATCGCGTCATACGGGTCTAACCTCTCTTCATAACTCAGAGTTGTGCTACTCTCGCTGCTATTGTAACCATCTGTACTCGTGTGAAATTCAGCAATTCGTAACACTCTTTATTGTTCTCAGGATTTCTCAATGCAAGTTAAGCCGCATTGACTAATGCCATACGCACGACACCCATCAAAAATATTGCCAGAATAGAAATCGCGATCCGTTATTTTCTATGCGTATGGTTCGGTTTGTCGTTTTGCTGTTGCTCACCTTTGGCCTCTTACTGAGTTGTCGAGCAAACTCTTCGTTACCTGTGTTGAAAGATTGGGAAACGGGCCAAACCGGGGCAAAGTTAACCGTACAGACACGCGAGCGATCGCAGCCGTTTGTCTGGTGGGAAGCCGAAAAACCGACTCAAACGAATTTTCCGCCTGCTCAAAAGAATCCCTTTGCACCTGCAAATGCGACTGAGGCAGAGCTGTTATCTGAAAAGCAGTGGATTGGGGTCGAAGGCAAACGCTCTCAGTCTCTATTTTTGGAATATCAGGTCAAGGTTCCAACGGATAACTCCTATTTCTTCTATAGCCGCAAGTTTTGGAAGCATGGCCCCTTTCGCTGGCGTTGGGATGACCAGCCCTGGCAAGCGGTCGGCAAATCTGTCTATTTGATGGATAGCGTGCAACTGCGGCAGTTTGTAGCAGCCAACTGGGTGAGTTTAGGAACTGTCAATTTAACAACAGGTCGTCACACCCTTCGCATTGAGCTAACAGAGAATGACGGTGGCGCGGCGTTTGACTGCTTTGTATTGACCACGACACCATTGCAGCCCCAGGGCAAGCTCAAGCCCAATGAGTTCTACACGGCGACAATTCCAGACGGGTTTTTGTTCACTCCAGAGAGCGATCGCTTTGCGGCTAGTCCCATCGACCTGCGATCGCTCAACGAAACGGTAGCCGGAGAAAACGGCTGGATTCAGGCCAAGGGGGATGCCTTTGTTCACGCGAAGACAGGGCAACCTGAACGGTTTTGGGCGGTGAATGCGGGCGCAGACCTGCTGCAAATGGATGCGGGTATGATGCGATCGATGGCTCGTTTTTGGGCTAAGCAAGGCGTGAACCTTGTGCGGTTGCATGGGCCGCTCTGGTCAGAAGATTTGAAACCGCTCCCTCCGGCTGAGTTGAACAAAGTCTTTACGTTTGTTGCAGCAATGAAACAAGAGGGGATTTATACGGCGCTTTCTATCTACTTTCCAGTCTGGTTAGAGTTGCAAAAAAATCCTCTATTTGCAGGCTATAACGGACAGCATCCGTTTGCTTTGCTGTTTTTTAACTCTGAGTTTCAACAGCTTTATTACACCTGGTGGCAGGCTTTATTGACAACTCCTGATCCGGCGACAGGCAAAGCTTTACGGGATGATCCAGCTTTGGCAATGGTGGAGCTAGTCAATGAAGATTCCTATTTCTTTTGGACGTTTAAGCCCTATGAATCAGTGCCAGCGCAGCAAATGGCGATTTTAGAGCGGCAGTTTGCGACCTGGTTAACAGCAAAATACGGCTCTTTAGAAAAAGCGCGGACAGCCTGGAAACAAAGCAATCCAGAAGAATTGTTTGAGGTGAACGGCGATCGCTCAAACGGTGCTGTCGGAATTCTACCGATTGGGGAAATCACAGCGCAACGAGAGACACAACGGGCTAAAGATACGGCGACTTTTTTGGCAGAAAGTCAGGCAAGCTTTTTCAAAACGGCGATCGCCTACCTGCGCAAAGAACTCAATTATCAAGGACTCATTTATGCCTCTAACTGGATCACCGCCGACGCTCAGCGGCTTGGCCCCTTAGATAAGTACACCAATACCGTCGCAGACTTTATGGATCGGCATGGTTACTTTGGGGGACCGCACCAAGGGGCAAGAGCCAGTTACTCTCTGAGTCCTGAAGATGTCTATGAAGATCGTTCGGCACTGTTGTTTACTGATCCAAAAGACAAGCAAAAGCAGGATTTTAGCCTGCCAATTATGGACGTTCGCTATAACAACCTGCCTTCTACGATTACCGAAATTAATTGGGCCATGCCAAACCGCTTCCGCGCTGATTTTCCCTTGCTAGCGGCGAGTTATGGCTTATTACAGGGCACCGATGGCTTTTTCTTCTTTGCGGCTGAGCGTCCCAGTTGGGATGATGGATTGGGCAAGTTTGCGATCGCGTCTCCGGTGGTGATGGGGCAGTTTCCGGCTACGGCACTGATGTATCGCAAAGGGCTGTTGCAACCTGGCATTTCGGTTGCAGAGATTCCGCTCAAAACCGCAGACCTGTTTGATTTGCAGGGTGCGCCTGTAACGGCTCCCCAAAACTTAGATGAGTTCCGCGCTCAGGACGTGCCACCCGGTCAAGCGTTGCGGAGCGATCGCGCGAACAGCATCGATCCGTTGGCATTTTTGGTCGGACAGGTCAATTTGCAATTTACGCAAACTGGAAGTCAAGTGCAGCAGGTCGAGTTGAGCCAGTGGATCAATCGAAAAGCAAAAACAGTTCGCAGTTCTACCGATCAATTGAGTTGGGATTATCAGCGTGGCTTAGTCACTGTGAATGCGCCTCAAGTGCAGGGTGTAACAGGTTTCTTACGGCGGGCGAACGGGCAGGAATTGCCCCAGATGCGGGTCAACGCAGAGATGGACTATGGCACCGTATTGCTGGTTGCTCTCGATGATCAACCAATTGAATCTTCGCGCCGGATGTTGTTGCAAGTGATGTCAGAAGAACAAAACTTTGGCTGGAAAACTTCAGGCACACCACGTAAGACGATCCAGAGCATTGGCAATAGCGCGATCGCAGTGCGTAACCTGGCTGGCAAGATTGCTTTGCGCCGACCCGATGCAGAAACCCTGACCGTCACAGCGCTTGATTTTAATGGCTACCCAGAGAAACAAATCGGTAAAGCGAATGACTTTCAACTACAGCAAAAAACGTTTTATTATTTGCTGGAAAAAACACAGACTGAATTGACAAAAACAATCAGCTGAGTGTTATTAAAGCAGTCGAAACGCTTGCTTTCAACTCATCAAGTGCAACCCTTTTGAGCTAAATGCTTGCTCAAGCTGACGCATATCTTCTAGGGACTCAACGGCGACAATCCCATAGATCTCAGTGTAGATTTTGCCATACTTAACTTTTTCGAGAATTATAGCTATCGCCAGTTGGTTTAGGCCATTGAAAATAAAGGGGGTTGTGGGCTACGTCCCCAGCCAGAGGTGGAACCCCTGCACCTCGACCTAACATAGACGACTACCGCTATAGCAAGTCTTTGTGTTCGAGATGGGACTGTGAAGTCACTCAAAATCGAGTCGAGCGCTTCCATCTTGTAATCGCTGGAGTACTTCGCGATCGCTTTGTTGAGCCACCTCATCAGGGGATTTTCCTGCTGCCAGAGCGTCGATTGCAGTCTTTGCCAGCACAACCGGAATCATCGACTCGCCATCTCCTGTGGTTGAACAAGTCCTACAACGGTTATCGGCACACAATCCAGCACCAATTGATGCCGAACCACCAACTCGCTCCTGCGGCGCACAATTTTCATCAAGTCTACGTTTCTTAACAAATGAGAGCAATTTCAACCGCTCTACCCCAGATCGAGCTAAAGCTTCTCAGCAAAACTTTACTTTTATTAATAAACCAAGTTAGCATCTCTAATATAACCACGTTATTTTTGTAAGACCTGCTCACCGCTATGCTAAGTACTTCCACCCTGACTCAAATCTTCAAACCAAGTGCGACTGTTAGCTTGCCAACTCAAACGGCGTTTGCCATGCTTCGGGTCGTGGTCGGCTTCATGATGATTCACAACGGTCTCGATAAGTTGAGCAATATTGAAAGCTTTGCTCAAGCCTATGTTGAAGTGATTGGGTTGCCATTCCCGATCTTTTTTAGCTACTTAGCGGCCTTGACTGAATTGATTGGCGCACCAATGGTGGCGATCGGCTTTTTGACCCGTCCAGCCGCTTTAGGTCTGTTTGGTACTATGTGCGTTGCGATTTACCACCATATTCTCGTGGCTGGGTTCAACCTCTTCCTGCTTGAGTTATCGGCTATCTATGCCGCCTGTTTCCTGTTCTTCTTAGTTAATGGTGGTGGGCTTTTTTCAGTGGATGCATTAATTGCGAACTGGCTCGATACCAACGCCTTATCAGCTCAAGCGAAGCGAATCATGCGTTTAGAGCAGGCTTACCAGGCTTCGGGGGCAGAACCGCAAAAAGTTGATTCGGCTAACTAGGGGCAATCGCGCGATCGGATCCAACCGGCGAAGACTCTCGATATAAATTGATGATTGTGCTATCGGGCAATGCTTCTTTGAAGAAGTGTTGCTTTTAATTTTGAAATTTCTTCCTTTCACAACAAATCATCTGAAGCTTTTCTCAGCAGGCTTAAAGCCCTAAAACAGTGGATAGAAGCCCCCCATCGACCGTTTTACTGGGTTACAGAATGTTACTTAAAGGCAAGATTATGTTGAACCTTGGAAAAGATCGATAAACAAACCTTTACAAAGCTTAGTAGAATAATCCTAGTCACAAATAGGTATTTTTTCTCGTTACCATCATGGCGGATCATTTTCCTTGGCTGACCGCGATCGTCCTACTGCCTCTCATTGCTTCTGTATTCATCCCGTTCTTGCCTGATAAAACTGGCAAGCGCGTGCGGTGGTACGCCCTGGGTGTGGGTCTCGCGGATTTTGTTTTAATGTGCTACACCTTCTGGAAACATTTTGATGCGAGCAGTTCGACGTTCCAACTCGCGGAAAGATACGCCTGGCTGCCTCAATTGGGGCTGAACTGGGCTGTCTCAGTCGATGGAATCTCCATGCCACTTGTGCTGTTGTCAGGGCTAGTGACCACTCTTGCAATCTTTGCAGCCTGGCAGGTTGACCTCAAACCCCGACTCTTTTACTTTCTGATGCTCGTGTTATACGCCGCTCAGATTGGGGTCTTTGTGGCACAAGATGTTCTCCTCCTCTTTATTATGTGGGAGCTAGAACTGGTTCCCGTCTACCTCCTCGTCTGCATCTGGGGCGGACAAAAGCGCCGCTACGCAGCAACCAAGTTTCTGCTGTATACCGCTGCTGCATCCATTTTTATCCTCGTAGCCGGGTTGGCAATGGGCCTCTATGGCGGTGAAATGACCTTTGATATTGCCGAACTGGGTCTGAAAAACTATCCCCTGGTGCTGGAGTTGCTGCTCTATGCAGGGCTGCTCGTGGCATTTGGCGTGAAGCTGGCGATTTTCCCGATGCACACCTGGCTACCCGATGCCCACGGTGAAGCTTCGGCTCCAGTTTCAATGATTTTGGCTGGCGTGCTGCTCAAGATGGGTGGGTATGGTTTGATTCGCCTCAATCTTGAATTGTTGCCCAATGCTCACGTTTACTTTGCGCCAATTCTTGCGGTTCTGGGCGTGGTCAACATTATTTATGGGGCATTTAACTCCTTTGCTCAGACCAACATGAAGCGGCGTCTGGCTTATTCGTCGGTGTCACACATGGGGTTTGTGCTACTGGGCATTGCCTCGTTTACAGATGTGGGAGTCAGCGGAGCAATGCTGCAAATGATTTCCCACGGCCTGATCGCTGCTGTCTTGTTCTTCTTAGCAGGTGTGACCTACGATCGCACTCACACCCTCTCTATGGACAACATGGGAGGGATCGGTCAGGCGATGCCGAAGGTGTTTGCCCTATTTACCGCAGGCGCAATGGCATCCCTGGCATTACCTGGGATGAGCGGCTTTGTGAGCGAATTAGCGGTTTTCATGGGAGTTGCCACAAGCGATATTTACAGCCCTACCTTCCGCACGGTCGTGGTATTGCTGTCAGCCGTTGGCCTCATTCTCACCCCCATCTACTTGCTGTCGATGCTACGACAGGTCTTTTATGGAACTGGAGCGGCTCCAACCTGTGGCTTAAACAGTTCTGAAGTGGCAAACCAAGACAATGAGGGTGCAGTCTGCTTTGGCACAAATTGTGTCTTACCTGGCAGCGCTCAATTTAGCGACGCAAATCCACGTGAGGTGTTTATTGCGGTTTGCTTTCTGATCCTTATCATCGGTGTGGGTGTTTATCCCAAACTGGCCACCCAGATGTATGACGTGAAGACGGTTGCACTTAACTCGCAGGCTCGCCAAGCCTACACTCAAATCGCACAAGAAAAGCCTCAAATTTATGCGAAAGGGTTTTTCACTCCAGGGATCGTAGAACCTGAAGTTGCAACGATTTCGAGTTCTCTCCGTTAATGGGTAATTCCCACTCTTAAAAAAAGCGATCGCTCATGGGCGATCGCTTTTTTTTGAAAAGAACTAATTTTGCTAGTAATCCGCTTCAGTTACGACCTACCAGAGATCACGCCATCGAATCGTGACAGCGGCAAAAGCACCTGCCAATAGACCTGAAGAACTCCCTTTAAAGACACGGAGAATTGTTGGTGTTGTCAAGCATTCCGTCGAAGTGGATTGAGTTTGCGCACACTGACGATCCTCTGCAAGTGCAAGAGCACCGCCTAAAAGGACTCCAAGTGAGCCACAGATCAGAGCAAAGACGAAGATGCTGGGTCGCTTACGTGGATTTGACCAGCAATTCTCATTTTGAAACATTTGTACTGTAGCCAGAGTGTCTAAAGACTTGTGCACTCAATGTTATAAACGGCAGAATGCGGGTTTCAGCCATTCATAAACGTTAAAACCGGACGTTTTTATGAGAATCATTCTCA
>DVDV01000426.1 GCA_015296075.1 Leptolyngbyaceae cyanobacterium M33_DOE_097
CATAAAAACGTCCGGTTTTAACGTTTATGAATGGCTGAAACCCGCATTCTGCCGTTTATAACATTGAGTGCACAAGTCTTTAGACACTCTGGCTACAGTACAAATGTTTCAAAATGAGAATTGCTGAGAAGCACCTGATTCAGCAGAAAGTTCTGTAAGGCTTATCCTGCCATAAGACGATGTTTGAGGCGTTGCGGGTCGCCTTGATCGACGACGTGACCGTTCTCTAACAGAAATGCGCCATCGCTGTAATCTAGCTCTGCGAGACGGTGAGTGACCCACAGGGCGGTGATATTGCGTTCTTTGACAAGACGACCGACCTGAGCCACAAGGTCTAACTGGCTATCGGGGTCTAGCAAAGCGGTTGGCTCGTCGAGCAGCAACACCTGAGAGTGACGCGCGATCGCCCCTGCGATCGCCACCCGTTGCTTTTGGCCACCACTCAAAGCGTAGATAGGCCGCCGAATCAACGACAGCAAATTAACCGCGTCAAGGGCTTCCTCAACGCGTTGTCGAACTTGCACAGGTGTCAGGTTTTCTGAGACTAAGCCAAAGGCAACATCGGCCCCAACCGTCGGCATAACAAGCTGATGATCAGGGTTTTGAAACACAAAACCCAAAGGTGGGAGCGTTTGCAAAATACCCTTCTGCGGCGTGAGCAACCCACCCAAGAGTTTCAACAAAGTCGATTTGCCGCTGCCATTGGTGCCAAGCAGCATCCAAAACTCACCTTTGTTGACTTCGAGCGAGCAGTTATCCAACACATCTCGCTCGCGTTGCCAACCAAAGGAGACATCTTGCGCGTAAATCGCTGGAATGTCGCTCATTCTGCCAGTGCAAAGAAACCAGGAGGTCTGCCAGAAGAAGTCGCTGTGCTGGTCTTTTCAGCAATTTGCACAGCGGAAATATCAGAAGCAACAACGCAGATTTTTTTGCCGGGTTGCTTATCGCACGTTAACTCTAACAAGCCGCCATTACCCCCTTTCATGGCAGAGAGGATCTGCTGATAAGTCGCTTCTGCGTCTTCGGCTGATTTCTTTTGAATGGAAAGGGTCGCTGCGGTATTCCGCAAAATGATATCAATAATGAACATGGAAGAACCGCTCATTGAATGCCGTATCTAGTATCGCAAATCCGATCCCGTTGTTGCCGAAAATCCCAAACCTATTTTTCTTCGCACCCAATTCCGTCTTTATCGCGATCAAAACGGTGCGGGTCGGGTTGAAGCACCTTGAAATTGCGGTAGGACACATCTTTGCAGTTTAGATCAGGGGGTGGCGAAGGAATGCAAACATTGGGGTACGCGCGATCGCAGTTTGATTGAGAGCTGGCCGGAGCCATTACCCAGAACGACAGGGCCACGATCGCGGCGACCAACACCAAACCCAACCCTTTCATTTGCAGAAACCTCAAACTCGACAGGCGACAATCTGGGTGAAGCCCCAAATTAGCTTTAAAGTGCCCCAACAGAAGGTCAGTTATAGCCCAGTTGCCACAGGTAAATCGCGCGATCGCTACCAACGCTGGCAATCACTTCATTTGCTTCGGGACGGTTACGGGTGCGAGCATTGAGAATGGTTGTGTGAGGTAGCCCGACCCCATAACAGACGCCTGTAACGGGTGGAGTTGCCTTGTCGAGTGTGACCTGGCACTCACCATTGCGCGGGTTCCAAAGTTGGAGGGTGTCACTGGCGATCGCGAGGGTCTTGCCATCCCGGTTAAAGGCGATGCCATTCACCCGTTGTTGTAGGTCTAGCGTTCGTTTGGCTCGTCCGGTTTGGGTACTCCAGAGCTTCACCGTACCGTCGGCACTGCCACTCGCCAGAGTTTTGCCATCAGGACTGTAGGCGATCGTGGTGATGGTCTGGCTGTGTGCCTGCAAGGTGCGAATGGGCTGGAGTTGCTGCACATCCCAAAACTTCAATACCCCATCCCCATCCCCGCTGCTCAACACTTGTTTGTCAGGGCTAAAGGCGATCGTGTCAACTCGGCTGCTATGCCCATGTAGCCTGCCATGCTCTTGTCCGGTGGTCACGTTGAGCAACACGAGTGGATCGTGCAAGCTACTGCTGGCTAATAATGAGCCATCGGCATTCAGGCTGAGTGCCAATACGGTATCGGTATGCAGGGTTAAGCTGGCCAGGCGCTTACCCGTTGGCAACTCCCAAAATTTGATGGTTTTGTCGGCACTGCCACTGATCAGCAGTTTGCCGCTAGGGGCGATCGCCAGGGCTAAGACCAGATCAAGATGTCCCGATAAATTACGCAGGGCTTGCCCAGTCTGCCAGTTCCATACGCGCAAGGTGGCACCACTGCTACTGACCAGTAAAGGAGGCGTTGGACTGAGGGCGATCGCGTAGACTCTGCCAGTATTCGTCAAAGTCTGAAAGCAGCACCACGAGCGCTCTGACTTTTTTCGACTCGCGCCGCCCTTGGGGGTCGCTGGCAAGGCTGACACCACCCGTTGTGGACTAGAGATAACGACATCAAATGACAGATGATTAGGACCAGAGGGAGCAGAGGGACGAGACACGGGCGGAGAGGGGCGTGGTGCTTCGGCAATGGCTGTCTGTCCTGACGGATCTGCTTGTCCTGGCGAGGCTTGACCTAAATCGGCTAGCACTTCACTGGCGGAGGCGTAGCGGCGACTGGTGCTCGACTCGGTTAGCTTGTGCAGAATTTGAGTGAGTGCGTCACTAATCGGCTGCTTCAGATAGGACTGCCAAATCCAAACGCCCTGGTGCGTGTCGAAGAGGTCGCTGGGCGATCGCCCAGTCAGCAAGTAAAGGCATGTTACACCCAGACTGTAGAGATCGCTGGCAAAGGTAGCTTTACCCCGCGATTGTTCTGGTGCCAAATATTCGGGACTGCCGATCGCGGTGCCTGTCAGTTCCAGAGCTGTTTGGTTGGCTTCCTTCACCGCACCAAAATCGACCAACACCAGATGCTCGCTCGTAGCACCATGCCCATTCATTTCGTACTTTTGCCGCAACTCGTGTACGAGGCGACTGGCATCTGCAATTAAATACTGGCGCTGAGAAAAACCCAAACTGCTGTAGGTCGCAAAATAATCAGACAAATGCTGACAGCGCTGGCGATCACCCAGCATCCACGCTTGGGGAACTTTGGCGAGAATCCGGGCGATCGCTTCACTAAAACGGTAAGGCCCACTCATTCCATCTCGAAAGCCCTGGGTTGCTTCTTGGGCGAGCAGTTGGGTTAAACCGGCCCAATCAAGGGCGATCGCTGAGGTGGCTTGGCCTAACAGGTGGTTGCCCGTTGGCACAATAATGTTGTTGGGCTTGATATCTCGGTGAATCACCTGATGAGCATGGAGAAACTCCAGCACCGGCAGCAGGCTGCTCAAAACTTCGCGTACTTGTGCCTCTGAAAAAGCTCCTTTAATCGTCACCAGCTCAATTAAGGTTTTGCCTTCAATGAATTCTTGCACCAAATATTGCCGCCCATCTTGGCTAAAGTGGGCAAGTAAGGCTGGAATTTGGGGGTGATGCCCCAGCGACTCTAACTGAATCGCCTCTCGCTCAAATAAATCAGCCGCTTTGCGTACATGACGCGCTTCTTGAATAACGGGCAAAAATTGCTTGATGACACAGTGGGGCTTTGAAGGTTTGTCTTCGTCAACCGCTAAAAACGTGCGCCCAAAACCACCTTGCCCAATCAGTCGCAACGGGCGATAGCGATCTTTGAGCAGCAGCCGACTCCCGCAGGCACGACACGTATCTCGACCTGAGCGATTTTGAGGTTTAGGGCAGTCGGGGTTGAGGCAGTAACTCATAGCCTGATGGTTACGGGCATAGACTATGATAGGCGGTGATCTCAATCTACTGGAATGAATCCCAAAATCCTCAAGGATGACAGTCGTTGGAGAGTCATTAAGGGATTGCCAGATCTAGTCCAGACTACTGTTAACGCTCTTGCCAACTCGACTCCCAATCGGGACATTTCTCGTCTTCCCAACCGTAAGGATGCATGCCACAAACGAGCAGATTGCCGCCGTAAGCTTGTCCGTGATAGTTACGGCAACCGACACAAGCGGCATGGTTGTTGAGCAAAGGATCAACGGTATGGGCGATCGGTTGAATGGTGTTTTCCAGCGTAACTTCAAAGCCCAAATAGGCTTCTAGGATTGGGTCAAAAAATGCGTTTAGGCTCTCTTCAACACCAAGGGAAACTTGCTGGAGCTGTTCTGTAAATTCGTCGGTTACGTCGGCGAAGGCATCAACCATCACGCCAATTTCGTCAGCGACCTCAGTAAAAAACTTTTCCACATCGCTCACCATGTCTTCAAGGGCTCTCACAAATCCGTCTGTCCAGCCTTCCATGACTTACCTACCGTTAAATTTAGAAACAGTTAACCCTGCACAGATGCTTGTTGAGAACAGTCAGCTTTCCGCGCTAAAGCTTTAGTGATAATTTTTTTGAGATGAATGGGGGCAGGTTGAAAATTGTCAAGCATCTATCGAGTGGACTTTGTTATCTTAGCCCACTCGTGCGATCGCGGGTATGACGGAGAGGGAATTACTGATTCTTTTGCAAACGACGCAATTCTTCTTGCAGATTGGCGACTTGCTGACGCATTTTTTCGGCTTCTGACGGGGGGGTGGGTTCTTCGTCTTCGGTAAGAATTTCGATCTGGCGGGGTGCTTTGGGGGGTTCTTCCACCTTTGGCTCTTCTACAGTTTTTTGTTGAGCTTTTGCAAGCCACTCATCGACCAGGCGACGGGCTTCTTCGGTGTTGATTTCACCTTTCTCGACCATTTCTTGAGCCGCTTTTTGGGCTTGCTCTCGCAATTCTTCTAAGGTCTTGCCAGCTTTTTCTCCGGCGTAGGAGGCTAGGCCAACACCTAAATAAACGGCTTTTTTCATCAAGTCACCAAAGCCCATAACGCGATCGCTCCTTCAGTACATCGTTCTGGATTCCAGCATAGGCAGAAATGAGGCGATCGGCTAGTGCTGGGTGGGGCTGAGAACCGTACTGCGAGCAGTGGCAAATCCGACCACTAAAAAGACCCGGAGTCCACGCCTATCACAAGCATCCCGTATTGCTGCTACCTTCCGGTCCTGACAAGATTTGGGCGTTGTAATCGCATGGGTCCGAGTCACCTACTAGCATAACACCCTGGGTGCAAAGTGGTTGGCAAGTTATGGAAGGTAAGATCGATCTTGGGAGGGTGAATGAGGGTGAAAGGGGCAAGAGCTTTGTGTTTGGGAATTTGGATGGAGCGATCGCGAAGATTTGGGGGCGGCGGAGCCGCCAGACCGGGGGACTTCCCCCCTGCCAAAGCATTTTCGCTGGCACAGCGTCAGCAAAAAGTACTTTGTCCCCCGCGTATGTAGGGTCCTAACTGCCGGTAGGGGCGTTTCGCGAAACGCCCCTACCGCACGGTGATGTGTGTGGATGTTGCATGGTTCGCTAGCGATACGGAACAGGTTATAGGGTCGGCATTCTGGTTGTGGACAGAGGGGACGGGTGGGGTGAGGCGGAGGTTGCTAAACGGGGTGAAACGGCAATTCTAAGTCCAACTTTTAAATCGAAAGCTGGAGGTGAGAGCCGGTTTCGGTTTTGGTGACTTCGATGCGGGCTTGAAAGGCTTCTTTAAAGTGAGAGACGTGGGTGACGGTGAGGATGCAGGCAAAGTCGGGGGCGATCGCGTTGATAGCGGCAATCAAACGGTTGCACCCTTCGGCGTCTTGAGTACCAAAGCCCTCGTCGATGATGAGCATTTGGAGGGCTGTGCCAGCTCGTTGAGCCAAAAGTTTAGCTAGAGCTAAGCGAATCGCAAAGTTGACGCGAAAGGCTTCACCACCGGAGTAGGTTTCGTAAGGGCGAGTCCCTTTGGCGTCAGCAATCAGAATGTCTAGAGTTTCGATTAGGCGAGAGTTTTTGGCTTTTTTAGCATTGTCGCGGCTCGATTTTTGGGTAACGAATTGGACGTGTAGTTGGTTGGCACTGAGGCGACTGAGAATGCGATTAGTCTCGGCTTCGAGGGGTGGTAAAACGTTTTCGATCATTAGAGTTTGAATGCCGTTTCTGCCAAAGGCTTGGGCTAGCTCCTGGTAGATGCGATATTGCCGTTGGGTGATGGTGACTTGCTGCTGACTTTGGGTCAGTTGGGCTTGCAGGGCTTCGAGTTGTTGCTGTTGCTGCTGCAGGCGTCCGAGTTGGGCGAGTTGCTCATCCAGGTGCGATCGCCGGGTTTGCATCTGAGTCTCAATGGCTTGAGCGGTGGCAATACCGCTAGACTGCTCTTGCAAGCAATGTTTGAGGTTGGTGATCTCGGCTTGGAGTTGGTCTTGCTTTTGCTGGTGGTCTTGGATTTGCTGAAGCAATTGCTGCCCTTGCTGTTGCGCCAGTGGGTAATGCTGTTTGGCTCGCTCTAACTCTTGGCGATGCAGTTGCCACGCTTGCGCTTGTTTGATTTGGTGGCGGAGCTGTTGGTGCTGTTCAGCGTCGTAGGCGATCGCGCGAATTTGTTGGTCGAGGTGTTGGCACTGCTGCTGCGCTTTCAGCTGCGCCTGCTGAAGTTGCTGTTGCAGCTGCTCAATTTCAGCTTGGAGTTGGGGCAGTTGCTCAGCCAGTTTGACTTGTTTGCGCTGGGCGTGTCTGATTTCAGAGGCGCGGCTATCGGCCCACCGCCAGCGGTCTGCCTCGCCTCGTGCCAGGGCATGATTACGCTCGTCGTAGTTCAGCTCTTGCAGGCGTTGATCAAGCAGATTTAGTTCTTCCCACAGGGGGGTGGCGTAGTTATTCGCCTGGAGCGATCGCTCAATTTCGGCAGCTTCAGCGATCAGGGTTTGCAGCGCAGCCTGCCCATCGGCAGCGGTTTGCAACTGGGCTTGCAAGTGCCCTCGTTGCTCAAGTGCAGCGGTGTAGTTTGCCATTTCAGCGTCGATCGCCTGATATTCTTCGCGCAATAACTGTAGCTCGCGCTCTGACACAGCGAGTTGCTCACGAATCGTCCACAGTTGATTCAAAATTTCTTGGCGACGGCTCTGGTGCTTTGTCAGGGCAAACTGCCGATGTTGGGCATCCAGCGGGCGATCGCACAGAGGACAGACAGATAGGGTGACGCCATCATCAATGGCTGGGATTTCGGGATAGATATTGAGGAGATACTGATTGCCATACACCGCATTGGTTGCATCTCGTACCAATGACCGCTGGGGGCGATCGCGACGCTTTTTTTTGGCTTTGACGGGCTGAACCTCGGGGCTGGTCGGTTGCAAGACTTCGACGGCTTGAGCATTAGTTACAGCTTGCAAACCCTGAATCGTTTGTTCAACTTCGGCGAGTTGCGTTTCGTAGTGGCGCTGGTCAGCTTGCAGACGCTCCATAAAGCTACGCCGCTCTAACCCCTTTTCGCGAATTTGTTCGAGGTAGTGGCGCTGCTGCTCTAGTCTGGCAATGCGATCGCTGATTTCGACGACTGCCTGTTGCAACTGGGGTTGGGCTGCGTGCTGGGCTTGCAGTTGGGCGATCGCGTGGGTCAATTCGTCAAAGCGGGCAGTGAGTTTTGCTTGCTCACGCTCCAGTTGGGTTTGTACCTGTTGCCGTCGTTGCTGGAGGGGCGCAACTTTGAGCTGGAGCCGATCGAGCTGGGTGAGTTGCGTTCGGGCTTGCTGAAGTCGAGCCAGGGCTGTCTCAATTTCTGGTGCTTTTTCTAACGTCTGTTGCACGTCTTGCATCTGCGCCAACAAAGCTTCGTGGCGGGCCTGGCTCTGCTGCAATTGCACGTGCAGTTGGGCGATCGCAGCTTGATTTTTTTGCTGCACCTGCTGCCGTTGATTGTGCAAGTGCTGGTAACGGTCAAACCGACTGGCAAACGCTTCTTCTTGCGCCTGGAGCGCTTGCAACTGAGCAAACCCGGCGGCGATCGCAGGCTCTTGTTGCAACACACTTACCAGCTTTTGCACCTGCTCATTCAGCGCGGTTAACTCTTGCTGCAGGCGCTGTCCCTCTTGCTTTCCCTGGCGCTGTTGCTGCTCACATAAGGAGAGTTGTTGTTGCCAAGCTTGCTGTTGCCGCACCTGATTTTGCAACGCTTTCAGCCGTTCAGCATCGGCAGCTTGAGCCTGCTGCATTTGCTCCACAGCGGCTTCGAGCGTTTCCCATTGAGGGGTGACTTGTTGCTGCTCGTGCAAAGCCACCTCAACCATTTTCAGGTTTTGCTCCAACACATCCAGCTTGCCTTTTAACTGGCGCGCCTGATCTTTCGCCCGTTCCGCCAGATCATCATATTGATCTAGCTTCAGCAAATCAGCGAGAACTTGTTTGCGATCGCTTGCCCGTTTGAGCATAAATTCATCAGCATGACCCTGGCGCAAATAGGCGGAGTTGATGAACGTGTCGTAGTCAAGTTTGATGTGATCAATAATTAACTGCTGCGTTGCACGAATGCCTTTCGCGGTCAGCGATCGAAAAAGCAACGACTCTGTTCCTGGGGCGAAATAGCGGTCAGGCTCAGCGATCGCGGGTCGCTGTCCCACAGAGGTTTCGTTTGTCTCAGGATTATCTACCGACTGATCAACTGATGCGTGAAATGCAACTTGAAATTCAAGTGTTGTGCCTTGACTGCGGGTGCGACTCCGCAACACCCGATAAACGTGCTGATTTGTTGTAAACAAAAAATCAACTTGGGCTTCTGCCATGCCCGTGTGAATCACATCATCTTCGCTCGTGGCGCGACTCACACCCCACACTGCCCACGCGATCGCCTCTAGCAAAGATGATTTGCCAGCCCCATTTGCCCCACTAATGCAGGCGGTATGCAAGCCACTAAAATCTAGCGTCGCTTCTCTGTAGCTCAAAAAGTTCTTGAGCGTAAGGCGCAAAGGAATCATAACAAACGCCTGATCACTGATTTTCAGCATATCAGTACAGACAAACTTTAGTACAGACGCTCGTTAGGATCAGCCGTAAAACTTTGTGCTTCTTGAAATCAAATCTGACAAACAAAACATTCCCAATTCCATCCCTCCTGTCCCCTCCCTGCTTTCTCCGCTTCTGTCCTCTCTCTACCCTCCTGCGCCAACGTCTTTTCAAGAAAAGGCATCCAATCTTTAAGCCATGCCGTAATAGTGTCATAACAGGTGAAATAAGTCCGCGGGCGAACTTTTCTACCCCCAAAGTCCCTCGCAGTTCTCGATTTTCTCCAAGAGCTAAGGATCGCGGATTAAATAAGATCGAATATTTAGTCTTCTGGAGGGGCGAACGGCCGTTCGCCCGTACAAGCAAATATCGAAGTTATTTAATTCTTATTCCTAAGACAGTTGATTATCTGTAGACAAGCCTAAACAGCCGCGGGCGTTGCCCAGCTAAATTGATTGATTCAGGAGGTAAAGCAGTGAAGTAGTGATCTTTAATCAGCCACACAACAATGCATGAGTCCCCCTATCGGCTTACCAGTTTTGTTGGAAGTTTGCCGAAATGCCCTAAAAATCGGCCTCAAGTAGGATGATTCGTGACAGTAAAAGATGTCTAATAGTGCTTGCCTTTTTAGACCAGGTGGTGCTAGTTCACCATCATTCTCAACCTGGGAATGGTTGGACTGTAAAACAATGTCTGCTGAACAACCCAGCAATTTTGCGCCTCCCCCAACCAGTTCTGCTACCGATGCAGAGCTACTTTTAGCATTACGAGCAGGACAAACCGCCGCGCTCGGTGAGTTATACGATCGCCATGCCAGCCTGGTGTACGGCTTAGCCCTCAAAGTTCTCAATCGCCCCCAAGAAGCCGAAGACTTGATGCAAGACATTTTTCTCAATCTTGCACAGTCAACCTATGACCCCAAGCGTGGCTCATTGAGAACCTACCTGGCAATTTTGACGCGATCGCGTGCGATTGATCGAGTCCGGTCGCATAACTCTGCAAGTCGGGCGATCGAGCGTTCGAAACCAGGCATGAATCAAGAAGTAAACACAAATTCCCCCCTGGAATATGCGTTTCAAAATGAGCAGTCACAAGAGGTTCAAGCGGCCTTAGCTCAATTATCAGAAGAACAACAACAAGTTCTTAGAATGACTTACTACGATGGGTTGAGCCAGTCAGAGATTGCCAGACAGTTAGCGCTGCCTCTAGGCACAGTCAAAGCAAGAGCACGGCGCGGTCTAGTTAAGTTGCGACAAACCCTCACAAATTCATAGCGGATAAGTAAACTATGGCGCGGTCGATGCCTTCAGAAGAGATACAGTTATTGATTGCTGGATATGTGCTTGGGGAGCTAGAACCTCAAGAAGCAGAGGAATTTGAGCGCCTCTTACAAGCAGACCCCGCGATCGCGACTGAAGTTGCTGAGATGCAAGCAGCTTTAGAAAGCACCTATGGCGCTGAACCTGTACAACCGCCAGTCCACTTACGGGCACAGATTTTAGATACCCATGCCGCCAGTCAGACTCAGCCTGCTAACCAGGTGATTCCCCTGCGCGATCGCAAATTGAATTGGAATCGGCTGTTAGGAGCCGTTGCAGCTGTTTTTCTAGTCGGTTTAGGGATTAACAACTATCAACTCTGGCGAAGATTGCAAACGGTTGAAACCCAGCCTCAAGCGGCTACTCCTCTGCGTTATACCCTCAACGGAACTAAACTGGCTCAAACGGCCTCCGCTTCGCTCACTGTCAACCCCACGAATCTTGAAGCCGAACTTGCAGCCCAAAACCTGCCGCCCTTGCCCGCTGGCAAAGTTTACGCTTTATGGACGGTGGTTCAAAAAAATGCACCGCTGACGGTAGACAGCAAAGGGGCAGTTTTGACGCAAACGTTTACGGTAGATGCCGCTGGGCAAGCCAATCGCAAATTTACGGTGCCACCCTTCTACCGCGACCAAGATGTCGTTTCTAAAGTTGCTATCACCGTCGAAGATGCCAGTGCGCCTCAAGCCCACGTCGGCTCACCGCTATTAATTACCAATGCGCAGAGCTAAATGAGTCAGGAAAAGGCGATCTCTCTTATAACAGTCGCCTCACGTCACCCGTACCCTCGGTAAACGATCGAAGTGCCAAACTTGTAACCCTAAACATCTGGCTAGCTAGCCATTCAACACCCACCGACACCAGCTTGCGGGGGTTGTAGGGGAGTGAGGCCCCTACGAGGCGGGGGACAAAGTATCTTTCGCTGACGCTGTGCCAGCGAAAATGCTTTGGCAGGGGGAAGTCCCCCGGTCTTGCGGCTCCGCCGCCCCCAAATCTCCGCTTCACCCCAATCAAACAGCCTTCTTTCGAGCGCAATATATTTCGAGCCAATGAACCTCGGGTGTTTCCCAAAAACCTATTGAGATGGAAAAGCGAAGCAAAAACTTTTCCCTTGTATGAAACAACCCCGTCCAGAATTGAGGCCAAGGGGGCAACTCAACACCTTCTTCCCTCTCCGCCAAATCCCCCTTGAGGTTACCGATTTCTCAGGTGCTACCTCCGTAGCGTAAAATGAGGCTCCATCCTGCATTTCTACCTCCCTATGTACTGCGATTACCTGGTACAGATTCTCACGGCACGCGTGTACGATGTGGCTCAAGAGACGCCGCTTGAAGTGGCACCCAACCTATCGACGCGACTAGGCAATAAACTGCTGCTCAAACGTGAGGATATGCAGTCGGTTTTTTCGTTTAAGCTGCGGGGTGCCTACAACAAAATGGCAAACCTGCCAACCGATCTGTTAGCCCAGGGAGTGATTGCCGCCTCTGCCGGAAACCACGCGCAGGGTGTTGCACTAGGGGCAAAGCAACTGGGCACCAAAGCGATTATCGTGATGCCAGTCACTACACCCCAGGTCAAAGTAGATGCGGTGCGATCGCGGGGCGGTGAGGTCGTTCTCCACGGCGATACCTACGATGATGCCTACGCCTACGCCCGTCAGCTCGAAAGCGAAAAGGGACTAACCTTCATTCACCCTTTCGATGACCCCTACGTGATTGCGGGGCAGGGCACGATCGGGATGGAAATCTTGCGCCAGCATCAACAACCGATCCACGCGATTTTTGTGGCGATCGGGGGCGGTGGGCTGATCTCTGGCATTGCAGCCTACGTCAAGCGACTCAAACCCGAAATCAAAATTATTGGCGTAGAGCCTGTCGATTCCGATGCGATGTCGCAATCGCTAAAAGCAGGGCATCGTGTGCGATTGCCGCAGGTCGGTCTGTTTGCTGATGGCGTTGCCGTGCGCCAGGTGGGTGAAGAAACCTTCCGGCTCTGCCAGGAATATGTGGATGACATTGTGCTGGTCAACACAGATGACATTTGTGCTGCCATCAAGGACGTGTTTGAAGACACGCGTTCCATTATGGAACCTGCCGGGGCACTGGCGATCGCGGGTGCAAAAGCTTATGTAGAGCGTGAGCAGATTGAGGGTGAAACCTTGGTGGCGATCGCCTGTGGTGCCAACATGAATTTCGATCGCCTCCGGTTTGTGGCAGAACGGGCAGAGCTAGGGGAGCGACGGGAAGCGATTTTTGCAGTCACCATTCCCGAAGAGCGGGGTAGTCTGCGGAAGTTTTGTGAGTGCATTGGCACCCGCAACCTGACCGAGTTTAACTATCGCATTGCGGACGAAAAAGAAGCCCACATCTTTGTCGGGGTGCAAATTCAAAATCGGGCCGACGCCACTCGTATGGTGCAGACCTTTGAGGACTGTGGCTTTAAGACCCTCGACTTGACCGACGATGAGTTGGCAAAACTGCACTTGCGTCACATGGTCGGTGGCAAATCAACTCGCTCATCCAACGAGCTGCTGTATCGCTTTGAGTTTCCGGAGCGTCCCGGTGCGTTGATGAAGTTCGTTACTTCCATGAGTCCCGACTGGAATATCAGCCTCTTTCACTACCGCAACAATGGCTCTGACTACGGGCGCATCGTGGTCGGGATGCAGGTTCCCCCAGATGAGATGAACGAATGGCAGGCTTTTCTCGATACCCTCGGCTACCGCGCCTGGGATGAAAGCCAAAACCCAGCCTACAAGCTGTTTTTGGGGCAGTAGAAAGCTCGTTTTATGCAACCTCAATCGAGTTGTTAGACGAAAAGCCAGCACCGTCTGAATCCACCGAGATCGCGAAACCACTCCACAAAAACTTGCTCAAACTTTTGGCTATGAAGCCATTCGCCAAAGTAACTCTTACCCCAACTCGACCTGAACTTGCTGACCGCCTGTGTGCAAAATCCAAATCCGCTTGCAGCCGCCAAAGAATTTCGGCAGAGCATCCGCGGTCGCTTCAGTCAGATCGAAGTTAGCTCAGACAAGAGACGAGCGGTTTGAAGACATCTACCAAATCGGCTTGGCTCGTTACCAAGGTTGGGTAAGCCCGTTTGCCGTAATTTTTGCCCGGTTGGAGTGGAAAGATCGGGTCAGGTTCGAGCGGAGTCCAGGTTGCGCCAGCTGCTTGAGTAATTGCCCAAACTGCCGCAATATCCCAAATTTTGGGTGTCGCCTCAACCCCACCCAATGAAATGCCAGCCGCCACAGTCAGCAAGTTGTAGGTCGCGACGCCCAACATGCGAATTTTGCAGGGAAATGAATCTTGCTGCATAACGCAGGTGCTACGGGCACACAAGTTAAAAAATTGGTTGGGGTTCGGTGGTGCAGCACTGGTTTGAATTGGGCGATCGCCCCCTCCCGCAATATTGCTTTGATAGGCTCCGGTAGGGCAGTCAAGCCCTGACTCCCCCGGCCAGTAACCATAAAACGCCTGCTGCAACGGTGGAATTGCGACATAGCCAAACACAGGCGTAGCGCGATACAACAATCCCAGCGAGATACCCCACAGGGGCAAGCCTCGCGCAAAATTGGTGGTGCCATCTACCGGATCGATAATCCAGCACCACTCCTGGTCAGGAAAGACATGCTCGGTTTCTTCACTCAAAACACCGTGCATCGGGAATGCCTCGGCGATCGCCCCCCGCAAATAGTCATCGGCCCATTTGTCACCCGGAGTTACCAGGCTACCATCGGCTTTTTCAACCGCTTGCACTTGCCCATAATGCTGCAATAGCTTCTGCCCAGCCGTATGGGTGGTTGTTTGCGCCACCTCCAGCACGTTCTGCCAAAAATCAGTCATGGTAGACATCTCCTGTCTTGGGGGTTGATTCAGTGGTTCACTGCTGCTGCACCGATCCGAGCGAACGGGTTAAAAGGTTAAGCACGATATTGGAAAAAATCTATCCTTCACCTTTAGTCGGCGCATTGATGGTTCTCGTATGAAAGACCCTAGTGGTCTGCCAAGCCAACTTTGCCAAGTAGAGAAAACGAATGACCAATGACCAATAGCTCAGCCATTATCAACTCTGCAATTTTCTTTTAGTAGCTACTAGCCACGTCGAAAAATTCTCGACAAAAAGCGCCCATTTTTTTCTCGCCGTTTACGCGGTCGTCTATTAAACGCCCCGTACTCTCGGAACAGAGGTGCTGCTGACGGTTCTTTCACTTCTTCTTCCACCACTTCAGGACCCGCTTCGGTCGTTTTAGCAATTTTTCGGGTCTTACGGCGTGGTTCGTCCTTTGGATTCCACCAGGCAGCCATTACCCCAGTCGCCAACCCCGCGATCGCCCCCAGCAAAATGCTCAGAAAGTTGGTGTAACCTAGCAGGCGAAAAACCAGCATGAAAAAGATCCAGTAGACGGCTCCGGCTGCGATCCCTTCCTTGGTATCTGGTTTTTCTGCCATAGGTAGAAATTAGCTAAACGCAAACGCAACAAAGACCTGAAGGCAGAAGGCAAAAATGAGCAACAGTCAGCGGCTCAGTTCCCTGTTGAAAGGGTAAGCGACAACTGCCCTAATCGCTTGCCTCTAGAGAAAGAAACTCTTTCCTGCTGCTAAATCAGCGAACTCAATTGCTCAGGCAAAGGTTGGGTCGTATCCACCAACAGCACATGTGGCTGTTCTTCTGCGTCAAAGGGTTCCATTACCTGTTTTAGCATGACCTCTGTGGTTGCATCAGCAATGTCACCCGTGCGCTGGTTGAGCCGCTCCTTCAAGGTTTCAACGGGGGCGTGACAATGCACAATCGTCAGCGGAATTTGTTGTTCGGTTGCTTGAGCGATCGCGGCTCCTCGTAAGGCTTGCTGATCGTACTTAGCATCGAGAATCACGGTATACCCTTCAGCCGCTAGTGTCGTGCCCAGTTGTAATAGGCGATTGTAGGTCTTTTGGGTCATTTCGGGCGTGTAGATTTCGTCACCCCCGCGATCGCTAAGGCTAATGCCGACCAGATGCTTCCGCACAGCATCCGATCGAATGTGAATCGCGTTGAGTGTCTGCGCCAGGTAACGCGCGGTTGTACTCTTGCCAGAACCCGACAGACCCGACATCAACAGCAGTTTGCCCTGAGTCGGACGCTGGGTATATTCCCAGGCAAGGCGGTAGTAGCGAGCTGCGGTTTCTTTTGCTTCTTGCTTAGCGGCCTCCGGTACTGAAGGGTCATCGAGCAAAAAGGAGGTGACTTTGGCTCGCACATAGGATTGCCGACTGAGGTATAACGGCAACACCTGCAGACCCTGCCAGTCGCCCATCTGCTCTAGATAGGCGTTGAGAAAACGGTTGCTCAAGTCGCGGCGATCGCGGGCATCTAAGTCCATCACGATGTAGGCGATGTCAAACATCACATCCACAAACCGGAATGGCTCGTTGAACTCGATGCAGTCAAACAACCAGATCCGGTCTTGCCAGTAAGCGATGTTACGCAGATGCACGTCGCCATGACATTCACGAATCAGGTCACGTGTGACGCGATCGGCAAAAATATCAGCACGTTCGGCAAAGAGGCGATCGGTATAGGCGCGGGTTGCGTCGAGTTGCGCCTGGGTTTGCGGGCCACCCACATACTTTTCGGTCTGCTCGTAGTTTTCGTCGATCGCCTGCCGAATCTGCTCGACTGTGCCAAAGCTACGAATGTAGTCGCTGGTTGCTGCCTGCCGATGAAACGCTGCCAACTCTTTTGCCAGTTGCTCTAGCAGCTCCTCGGTCAGCTCACCGCGATCGTACAGAGCCGTCAGCAGCGTGTCTTGAGGAAACTGGCGCATCTTCACGACATACTCAACGGGTTCGCCTTCGCCCCCCAGTTGGTAGTGGTCATCTGTTTTCGTAATCGGCACCACTTCGAGATACAGTTCGGCAGCACTGCGTTGATTCAGCCGCAACTCTTCTTCACAAAAATGCTTGCGCTTCTCTAAGGTTGAGTAGTCTAAAAAGCCAAAATTGACTGGCTTTTTGAGCTTATAGGCATAGTCTCCAGTCAACAGCACGTAGGAGACATGGGTTTGCAACAACAAAACAGGCGGCTCTGCAGCTGGATAAAATTCTTCGGTTTCAAGCCGGGGTCTATCCCCAGGAATGGTCGCCGGATTGAACACTGGATGCGGATAGAAGGTAGGCTCCAGCATTTGTTGAATCAGCGGAGGCAGAGCGGTTTCAGTCATGTTTTAAAAGAATCAGAAATGAGTTTAAGCGCAAGCGGATAACGGGCATCTTCCAAAATACTGCACGATCGCACCTTCGTAATCATTCTGAATCGGTTTCTGCGCCTGTTACATTTTTGACAATCTCCACCGAAATTCCCCAGCCTTCAGAGGTTCGCGATATGGTTGAGAGAAGCATCTGGCAGGATAGTGTTTCACTCAGAGCTAAAAGCGTTATGAAAATCGCGATCGCCCAACTCAACCCGATTATTGGCGACTTAACTGGCAATGCCGAGCGCATTCTCACCGCAGCACAGACTGCCGTTGAGCGAGGTGCCCAGTTAATGATTACGCCAGAGTTAGCTTTGTGTGGCTATCCACCGCGCGATCTACTGATGATGCCAGACTTTATTGCCAATGCGGCTGAGGCTCTCGTCGAGTTGGCGCATCGGCTGCCCCCCAATCTCGCTGTCCTTGTCGGCACGGTAGCGCACAATCCTGACGCGTCGGTAGATGGTGAAAAACCACTGTTTAACAGTGCAGCCCTGCTCCACCAGGGTAAAATTCAACAGTTTTTTCACAAGCGGTTATTGCCCACCTACGATGTCTTTGATGAAGATCGGTATTTTGAGCCAAGTCAAACCGCCGGACACTTTTGGCTCGATCTTCCCGTGACATCTGAAAATTCGGTGCGGATGCATATCGGGGTGACAATCTGCGAAGACCTCTGGAACGATGAAGATTTTTGGGGCCAGCGGAGTTACGAGACGAATCCGATTTCCGACTTATCCACACTCCAGGTCGATTTCACCGTCAACCTGTCAGCCTCGCCTTACACCGTCGGCAAACAGCAGATCCGCGAGGCAATGCTGCATCACTTGGCCAAAAAATTCAACCAGCCGATTCTCTATGCCAACCAGGTTGGGGGAAACGATGACCTGATTTTTGATGGCAGTAGCTTTGCACTCAATCGCCAGGGCGAGCTGATCGCAAGAGCTTGCGCCTTTGAAGCCGATTTAATCTTTGTTGAGTACGATTTGAGCCAGCACGATTTACTCCCTCTGGAGACTCAACCCGTCACCCCTTTAACTGAAACAGCCGAAGCCGAAATCTGGTCAGCGCTGGTGCTGGGAGTGAAAGACTATGCGCGCAAGTGTGGTTTCACAAAGGCTGTCATTGGTTTGAGTGGTGGGGTTGACTCGGCATTGGTAGCCGCGATCGCGGCGGCGGCGCTTGGCAACCAGAATGTGTTGGGCGTGTTGATGCCCTCGCCTTATAGCTCCGATCATTCCATCAATGATGCGGAGCAACTCGCGGCTAACTTGGGGATTCAGACCAAGACTTTGCCCATCGGCACCCTGATGCACGGCTACGATGAGACGCTAGCCGACCTGTTTGCGGACACTGAGTTTGGCTTAGCCGAAGAAAACATCCAATCTCGGATTCGCGGCAACTTGTTAATGGCAATCTCCAACAAGTTTGGCTACCTCCTGCTATCGACTGGTAACAAGTCAGAGATGGCGGTGGGATACTGCACCCTCTACGGTGATATGAATGGAGGGCTTGCGGTGATTGCGGATGTCGCTAAAACGCGCGTTTACTCAATCTGCAAGTGGCTTAATGACCAGGCAACTTTTCCAACTGAGTTGGGCTGGGCTAAAGAAGTAATTCCTAATCATATTCTCACCAAGGCGCCCAGTGCCGAACTCAAGCCCGGTCAGGTCGATCAAGACTCGCTTCCACCCTACGAGATTTTGGATGACATTCTGGTGCGCTTTGTCCAAAAGCACCAAACACCCGAAGCCATCATCGCTGCAGGCCACGCCCCTGAAACGCTGAATAAGGTGATGCGCCTGGTCAGCCGCGCCGAGTTTAAACGGCGACAAGCCCCCCCTGTCCTAAAAGTGAGCGATCGCGCCTTTGGCGTTGGTTGGCGCATGCCGATCGCCCATCGTTGGGTGCCAGTAGCGAAGTAATCGCGCGGCGCTTGGTTTTGCGAAAGGTTGCAAGCCATTAAGAATCATTGCCCTAGAAGGGGCTTTTTAGTCTTGAGCAAAAGCCATGAAATAGAAGCTAGATAAAGGTTTTGGCGGTTTTATCGAAATTTAAACAGGCAAAAGCTCAGATCGTAGCGATCGCCCAGATGTCCTATGGTTCTGAGAGAATCGAAAGCATTGATTTGCAGGGGTTTGTCCCTTCACTGTGTAACCCTTTTTTAACCGCTCCACTTCAACGAGGCATTTTATGAAACTGGCTTACTGGATGTATGCAGGTCCCGCGCACATTGGCACCCTCCGCATTGCCAGCTCTTTTAAGAATGTGCATGCCATTATGCACGCGCCTTTGGGCGACGATTACTTCAACGTGATGCGCTCCATGCTGGAACGCGAACGGGATTTCACGCCAGTGACCGCAAGCGTGGTCGATCGCAACGTGCTTGCGCGGGGATCGCAAGAAAAAGTGGTGGATAACATCACCCGCAAAGACCAGGAAGAACACCCCGACCTGATCATCCTCACCCCAACCTGCACCTCCAGCATTCTGCAAGAGGATCTCCAGAATTTTTGCGAGCGCGCCCAACTCGAAGCTAAAGGCGATGTGATGCTGGCGGATGTCAATCACTATCGGGTGAATGAGCTACAGGCGGGCGATCGCACGCTTCAACAAGTCGTGCAGTTTTACCTTGAGAAAGCCAAAAAGAAAGGTGATCTGCCCACCGAAAAAACGGCGCAACCCTCGGTCAACATCATCGGCATCTCGACACTCGGCTTTCACAACCACCACGATTGCACTGAGCTGAAGCGTCTCATGGCGGATTTGGGCATTACAGTGAACGCGGTGATCCCTGAAGGCGCTTCGGTGCATGAGTTGAAGAATCTGCCTCGGGCCTGGTTTAACCTGGTGCCCTACCGCGAGTTAGGCATGATGACCGCTGACTATCTCAAGACCGAGTTTGACATGCCCTATATCGACATTACCCCGATGGGTGTAGTCGAAACGGCGCGTTGTTTGCGAGCGATCCAGGCATTGCTGAACGAGAAGGGCGCAAACGTTGACTATGAAGACTACATCAACGAGCAAACGCTGCATGTTTCGCAAGCCGCCTGGTTTTCGCGGTCAATTGACTGCCAAAACCTGACGGGCAAAAAAGCAGTGGTTTATGGCGACAATACCCACGCAGCGGCTCTGACCAAGATTTTGTCACGGGAAATGGGGATCCACGTGGTCTGGGCTGGCACCTTCTGCAAGTACGATGCCGACTGGTTCCGGGAGCAGGTCAGCGGTTACTGTGATGAGGTGCTGATCACGGATGATCACACCGTGGTTGGGGACGCGATCGCCAAAGCCGAACCATCTGCCATCTTTGGCACCCAAATGGAGCGGCACGTCGGTAAGCGGCTCGACATTCCTTGTGGCGTCATTTCTGCCCCGATCCACATTCAAAACTTCCCCATCGGCTATAAGCCATTCCTGGGGTACGAGGGCACTAACCAAATTGTGGATCTGATCTACAACTCCTTTACCCTGGGCATGGAAGACCACCTGCTTGAAATCTTCGGTGGGCATGACACTAAGGATGTCATTACCAAAACTTTGTCGGCTGACTCTGACATGACCTGGAGCAAAGATGGCCTGACCGAACTCAATCGCATCCCAGGCTTTGTCCGAGGCAAGGTGAAACGCAACACCGAAAAATTTGCCCGCGATCGCAACATTGAGGTGATCACAGCTGAAGTTCTCTACGCCGCGAAAGAGGCAGTGGGTGCCTAAGCACCTGTCACTTGCAAACATCAAAAAGGGGCTTTAATTAGCCCCTTCTTTGTTTAACTTTGTTTTTGCTGCTTGCGTCGCATCACCCCTAAACTGGTGGCGGCAACTACGGCACCCGCGATCGTCAGTGGCTCAGGGACGGGCTGAGAGGTTTGGTTGTCAGTCGTCAAACGAAAATTGTCAAACGTCCAGGCACCGCCATTAGTTGTAGTTCCTGGGGCGGTTTGCAGCCTCAACCCTAAAGAGGTACTACCACTGCTGATGGCACCATTAAACAAAGCGGTGATATCAAAGCTGAGCGTGTTGCCAACAGCTAGCCCTGTGGTACTAAAAGTGGCAACGCAGCAATTCTCATTTTGAAACATTTGTACTGTAGCCAGAGTGTCTAAAGACTTGTGCACTCAATGTTATAAACGGCAGAATGCGGGTTTCAGCCATTCATAAACGTTAAAACCGGACGTTTTTATGAGAATCATTCTCA